>NZ_JAIXST010000304.1 GCF_027484545.1 Runella sp.
GCTGATTCCTGTAACGTAAAGCGCATGATACCAGCGAGTTGTTGGACCAAATCGGCCACCGTGTCATTTTCAGCGGCAGCGGCTTCGTTGTAAATCGTATTGAGGGTATTGAACAAAAAGTGAGGATTGATTTGCGATTTTAAGGCACTCAATTCAGCTTCCGTTTTTTGTTGCTGCAACACTAATTGCTCCCTTCTCACCCGAAAAGCATCGGCGATGTAGCCAAAGCCAATAATGATTCCCATCAAGACAAGGGTAACTAAACTGTTTTCATCAACAAACTCACTGTCATGGCCTTGGCGAAGTTGGAGAAGTTCAAAAAGAAGCCATGCGACTCCTACAATCCAAGTCCAATACCACCACTTTTTTTCAGAAGATAAAAACCACCATCGAAAAGGGCCTTGGTAGTTGAGCCACCCGAGTAGCCAAACTCCCGCAATCAATAGCACATAACTCAACAGAAATTTGAAAAAGCCACCAAAACTCTCCCAATTTTCTCCGAATTGTGCTTTCAGACTACCGTACAACAGATAACTCAGGTAGCTGATGAAAACTACCGCAACTAATAGAAATATGAAACGACTGAATGAGTTTGAAAAACGTTTCATTCGATTTTTTTGATGGCGGTTTCGTCCAATTTTGTTTTGCTTATTTCCTTTGCCGCCTGTTCACTATCAGTGCGTTTAAAATACAGGGCGTTGCTTAGATAATCATAATCTACAATGCCCTTGAGAAAGACAGTTTCGTTGGATTTGACCGAAAATAACATACTTTTCTTATCCGTAATAAAACCGCCTTCGGTATCAATTTTCACTTTTCCGACAGGAACTTCGAGTCGAAAGTATTCATTGTTGCTGAATTTTTGGGTAATCAATTGATTATTGATTTTTATGGTAAAGTCTGATCCGAAATAGTCTTTTCTTCGGTAGAGTACCATTACTCCCCGTTCGGTGGGAGGAGGCTCCTCTCCAAAACCTGGAAAGCAAAGCCAGAGCAACATAATTGTTCGGAGTTTCATAACTATAGATCAGATTTTTGACTTCCGTTTATGGCTTTTGCTGATGACGAAGATGCTTTGGATAAATACCTGATGCATTCGGTCAACGGGAGCGTTGGAAAGACGGATATTATTGTCTGTTTTCCACGGTACAGTGTTCAGACCCATGCGGTAGCCTATCCGAAAGACCGGGTTTAGGCTGACGGGGCGGGTAAGCCGAATGGTTCGTTCCAGTGAAATCTCAAAAAAGGTATTTTTGTGTACTAACGCGGGCGATTGCCCAACGATGGATGTCGAAAGAAGATTGTTGAAAGCAACTGCCTGGGAGGCATCGGTTGAATACACACTGACGGCGGATTCGATCCTACCTATGCCTATGTTGATAAAATATTGCCGATTTCGCTCAAAAATAACGGTGTAGCCGGCATTCAGCGAGTAAGCAATATAACTCCCCGTGACTTTGGTTTGCTTTTTGGTATCGGTACTCGGAAGCCCATAGATGGCTTCCGCCCCAAACTTATAACGACCTCGCTGTAAAGCGCCGCCGTAGGAAGCAATGGTATTGAATTGGACTGTTAAGTAGCCAATGCCCTGACTGTTAAATGCTTGTTTCAGGTGTGGATAGTGAGTTCCGTTAAAGTTGATAAACGGCGCTCCAATGTAAAAATGAGAATGTCGTTGAAATTCATCCGGATCGGGAATGATGACCGAATCTTGCTGGGCGTTGCTTTTGATAAATGTGCCTAAAAAAATCAGGAAAAACAGAAATAATAATCTCATAAAGGTTGTACAGGTTATGTTTTCAAAGGATTGTAAACGTTTTCAGGGCTGTCAACAGGCTCGCTGGTTGAGTGATACAAAACAATATTGTGATGGGCGCTTTCGCAAAGGTTTGTGACCAATGAAGTTGAGTTTGTGGTCAAAGTCAAAAAGTTTGAGGTCAGGATGCTGATTTATATTAACTTTGAGCAACAAAAAATATCTTAGGCAGGCTAATCGAATACCCTCATGAACCCCTTTAAAAAATTCGGCTTTTTGTCCATCTACCTCATGATTTTGCTTTCGAATGGAGTGTTTCTTCTCACCCATGGGCAATTTACCTGGACAACAGTTGTGTTTGCTTATGGTTTGGTGCCGTTGGTGGATGCGCTTCTGGGGAAAGATAAAAACAACGTTTCCAAAGAAGATTTTGAACGGCTGATGAACGATCGTTTTTTTGACACTGTCGTTTATTCGTTGGTGTATGTACACCTGTTTCAGTTGTGTTTGGCGGTGATAGCCATTTTAACCTATGAAATGACACTGTTTCAATGGATAGGGTATGTATTGTCGTTAGGGATTTTTTCAGGAACCATGATCAACGTAGCCCATGAATTGGGACATCGGAGTAGTAAAGTGGCACAATTTCACGCAAAACTCACGTTGATGACGGTATGCTATGTGCACTTTTTTATTGAACATAACCGCGGCCATCACGTATGGGTTGCTACGCCCCAAGACCCGGCCACAGCGCGTAAAGGACAATCGATCTATGCGTTTTGGTGGCAGAGCATTACGGGTAGTTTTCTAAGTGCTCTGGCGATTGAAAAACGCTTGCTTGAAAGAAATAAAGCTCCTTTTTGGAGTGCAAAAAATAACATGATTTGGGCGGTTGTGCTGCCTCTGGTTTTTGGCGGTGCATTGACCGCTTTGGGAAGCCTGATGATTGGGCGTTTTGCGTGGGAAGTACTACCATTTTTCTTTGGGCAAAGTACGGTGGCCATTTTGTTGCTGGAAAGCGTGAACTACATTGAGCATTATGGGATTATGCGCCGTGAAATTGCTCCCGGCAAGTACGAACGCGTCAATCCACTGCATTCGTGGAATGCCAATCATTTATTCAGTAATCTGGTGCTTTTTCAACTTCAACGTCATTCCGACCATCACGCGTATGCTTCGCGGCCGTATCAGGTATTGCGGCATTTTGACGAAAGCCCGCAATTGCCTTTTGGGTATCCACTCATGATACTGATGGCTACGGTACCCCCCTTGTGGTTTTCAGTCATGGACAAACGCCTCGAACAGTGGCAAACCAACGCGTATGATGCACAGCATATCTCACAGATACAAAGAGAGTTTGCTTAGTCTTTGGTGTATTTCTCCACCTAAAAACATCTAGACTAAAAAAAGTTCTCTACTTTTGGGCTTTTTGAACCCGACTGAAAATTATGCTTATTGTTTACGGAATCCCTAACTGCGATACGGTTAAGAAGACGTTGAATTGGTTCAAAGCCAACGGAACAAATTATCAATTTCACGATTACAAAAAACAGGGAATTACCCGCGAAAAACTTGAAAATTGGCTGGGCCAAACGAATTGGACAACCCTCCTCAACCGCGCGGGAACTACATTTAAAAATCTCTCGGAGGAACAAAAAGCGACTATTCAGGATGCCGACAGCGCCCTTGCGTTCCTGCTCGAAAATACTTCAGCTATCAAAAGACCCGTCGTTGAACGGGATGGTCAAATTATAAAAATCGGTTGGAAGCCCGAAGGAATATGAAAATTCTGACCGTTTTTGGTACCCGCCCTGAAGCCATCAAAATGGCAGTTTTAGTGCGCAGATTGCAACAGGATTCTTATTTTGAACACAAACTGTGCGTAACAGGCCAACATCGTCAGATGCTTGACCAAGTACTGGAGTTGTTTGAGCTTACGCCTGATTTTGACCTCAATATCATGCAGGCCGGGCAGGATTTGACCGATGTTACCTGTCGAATTTTGACGGCCATGAGGGAGTTATTTCAATCCTATCGCCCTGATTTGGTCTTGGTTCATGGAGATACTACTACCTGTATGGCTACTTCGATGGCCGCATTTTATGCAGGCATTCAAATAGGCCACGTAGAGGCTGGATTGCGGACGGGAAATCTTCAATCGCCTTTTCCGGAAGAAGCCAACCGACTTATCACCGACCGTTTGGCCAACTGTTTTTTTGCTCCCACCGACCGAAATGTACAGGCCCTTTTGCACGAAGGTGTAAAACCTGAATCCATTGTCAAAACAGGCAATACAGTGATTGATGCGCTGCTTTACGTAAGCAAACGAGTGGCTCAGTTTTCTGAAAAGATAGAGGATTCGATAAAAACGGTTTTTGCTTCTCAACGGAAGACTTTACTCGTAACGGGCCATCGGCGGGAAAACTTTGGGGATGGATTTATTCAAATCTGTGAAGCATTACGTGAATTGGCTGAGCAAAATCCGGCATTGGAAATAGTGTATCCCGTTCACCTCAACCCTAATGTTCAACAACCCGTTTATGAACTCTTGGGTAATCTGCCGAACGTTCATTTGCCTGCTCCCATGGATTATGCTGATTTTGTGTATGCAATGAAACAAAGTTGGGTAATTCTGACCGATTCGGGCGGCGTACAGGAAGAGGCTCCAAGTTTGGGAAAACCTGTATTGGTGATGCGTGATACCACCGAGCGGCCCGAAGCTGTGGAAGCAGGTACGGTAAAGCTCGTTGGAGCCAACCGTGTTTCTATTGTGCAGTCAATAAATGAGTTATGGAATAATCCCACACTTTATCATCAAATGTCTACAGCCAATAATCCGTACGGTGACGGTTGTGCAAGTGAGCGAATTATAGAGTTTTTGAAACAGAGATAATCCAAACCATCCCGCGCAACAAGTTTACACTTTATTTTGGTAACGGAATTTCACCTGTCTGTTCATAATTCTGGAGCCATTCTTTCTTAGGGCTTTGAATGGTTAAATAGAAGTCATAAACAGGTTTCATGTCTTTGACATAATTGCCGGTGGGATAAATCACATCTCCAAAAACAACGCACTTTCGGGTAAGATCAAAACCCACTAACACAATAGGAACTTGGGCTTTCAGTGCCATGAAATAAAAACCGGTCTTGAGTTTAGAAACATTGCTGCGAGTTCCTTCGGGGGCAACAGCAATATGAATGGATTCATTTTTTTGAAAAGTCTCCGCTACCGAATCAACCAGATTGGTGGATTGAGTACGATTGACGGGGTAGCCTCCCAACCCTCGAAAAAACCAAGCGGAATACCATTTAAACAGCGTACTTTTTCCTAAATAGCCAATATAAATTCCTATAACGGCTCTTACGCCTAATCCTACGAAAAAATCCCAATTGTTCCAATGAGGGGCTACGACCCAAATGGCTTTCTTTAAACCTTTGGGGACATAGCCACGGGTACTCCAGCCTGCAAGGCGGTAGAGAAGTGAAAAAAGCCAATTCATACTATGAAGGGTTAGGTTACCCCAAATGTAAAACCCTACTTCGGTTTCAACAACAATTACTGCTTATCTTTAATAGCTTTTTTGGGAACAACGAAACGATATTCTATATCCTGCGTTAGAATTTATAGAGCCACCACTTAATTTCTATCATTTTCAAGCTATGAAACCTATACAGGGCATTACAAAACGTTCCTTAGTAAAGGATGCCGTGCTTATTATCGCCGGTATTTTTAGTGCAGGATTGGGGCTGAAAGGATTTTTGCTTTCCAGCCATTTTATTGACGGCGGCGTTACCGGAATATCCATGTTATTGTCTTCTACCTTACAAATTCCCTTGGCTGTTCTCATTCCAATCATCAATTTGCCGTTTATCGTAATGGGCTATCGTCAAATCGGCTTGGCGTTTGCTATCAAAAGCACCTGCGCTATTGCGGGTTTAGCGCTTTGCCTGGCCTTGGTAGAGTTTCCTGACGTTACACCTGACCTATTACTTACTTCGGTTTTTGGTGGATTTTTTATTGGCGCAGGCATCGGATTGGCCATGCGGGGCGGGGCTGTTTTGGACGGAACTGAAGTTGCTGCTTTGCTTATCAGTCGTCGCAACTCTGCCATCAGAGTAGGAGATATTATTTTGGGAATGAATATTTTTATTTTTTCAGCGGCGGCTTATTTTTTAGGAGTTGACATTGCGCTCTATTCGATGTTAACTTACTTTACGGCCTCTAAAACCGTTGATTTTATCATTCACGGTATCGAAGAGTACACTGCGGTACTGATTGTGTCTGATCATCATGAAGAAATCAGAGAAATGATTTCGGAAAAACTTAACAAAGGAGTAACCGTACTCAACAGCGAAAAAGGCTTCGGTAAGCGCGGTCTTCAGGCCCAGGAAACTAAAGTGTTGTATTCAGTGGTAACCCGTTTGGAAGTAAGCAGGTTACGTGATGCCATTGCTGAAATAGACCCACTTGCGTTTGTGGTTCAGCATGGCATAGACGACGCCCGTGGAGGAATTGTCAAAGAAAGAGCTCTGCATTAAAAGAAACGGCGATTGGGCTGTTAGTTAAAATGAAAAACCCCTGATGAATCGCTTACTGACACATCAGGGATTTTGTAAAATAGATTCGTTCAACTAACGGTCGGTGTACATTCCTTCGTAATACTTTTGATAATTTCCGGAAGTAACATCATCCAGCCATTTTTGATTATCCAAATACCATTGGACTGTTTTTGTCAATCCTTCTTCAAAAGTTATCGAAGGTTTCCAACCCAATTCATTCATTAGTTTGGTAGCATCAATCGCATAGCGAAGATCATGGCCTGCACGGTCGGTGACGTAGGTAATCAATTGAGCTGAAGTGCCTTGCGCACGGCCGAGTTTTTCATCCATGATATTGCAAAGCAAATGCACTAAATCAATGTTTTTCCACTCGTTGCAACCGCCGATGTTGTAGGTTTCTCCATTGACGCCCTCGTGGAAAATCAAATCAATAGCTCGTGCGTGGTCTTCTACGTAGAGCCAATCGCGCACATTTTCTCCTTTGCCATAGACCGGCAGCGGTTTATTATTTCCAATGTTGTTAATAATAAGCGGAATCAACTTTTCAGGAAAGTGATTCGGACCGTAGTTGTTAGAGCAATTGGAAATTACTACGGGTAGTTTGTAGGTATTGTTGTAGGCTCTTACAAAGTGATCTGACGATGCCTTGGAAGCTGAATAAGGTGAACGAGGGTCGTATTTGGTAGTTTCTAAAAAAAACTCGTTCGGGTCATGTAATTCTCCATATACTTCATCCGTCGAGACATGGTAAAAACGACGTCCTTCTTCTTTGCCTTTCCAAGTAATTCGGGCAGCATTCAATAAATTGACCGTTCCAATTACGTTGGTTAACACAAATGCCATGGGGTCAGAAATAGACCGATCCACGTGCGATTCGGCCGCTAAGTGAACAACGCCAGTAAAATCATGTTCTGTAAAAAGTTCCTCAATAAAAGCAGCATCCGTAATATCACCTTTGACAAACGTATAGTTTGGCTGCTCTTCAATATCGGTTAAGTTAGCCAAGTTGCCGGCATACGTAAGAGCGTCCAAATTAAAAATATGATAATTTGGGTAGTTGGTTACAAATCGTCGAACAACGTGAGAGCCAATAAATCCTGCTCCACCGGTGATGAGTATTTTTTTCATAGAATTTCTAACTTTTAAACTGCCTCTTTAGTGTTCCCTTCTGCCAATCTTTGCTGCCACCGCCAAGCATCTCTCAACGAATCTTCCAGTGTTTTTTCCGCACTCCAACCCATCACCTGCTGTGATTTATCTACCTGGGCATAAATTTGCTCAATATCACCTGCCCGACGAGGCCCGATGCTGTAATTGAGTTTTACATTATTTACTTTTTCAAAAGTCTCAATCAATCGTAAAATAGTAACACCTTCACCCGTACCCACATTAAACACATCATAGTAGGTGTCGCCTTCAATGGTAGCCAATAATTTCAGTGCCTTTACGTGTGCCTTGGCCAAATCAACTACGTGGATAAAATCACGGATACAGGTTCCGTCGACTGTATTATAATCATTACCGAAAATGGTCAGCTTTTCGCGTAATCCTGTAGCTGCCTGTGTGATGTAAGGAACCAAATTGCTCGGAACACCGCGGGGTAATTCACCGATTTCTGCTGATTCGTGGGCACCGATGGGATTAAAGTAACGTAATGAAATGGCCTTTAATTCTGCTTTGGATGTCACTACATCGCGAATAATATCTTCACAGATGCGCTTCGTGTTTCCATACGGAGAGGCAGCTTCCTGACGAGGCGTTTCTTCGGTTACGGGAAGAAAATCAGGTTGACCATAGACCGTACAGGAAGAAGAAAAAACAAAGTTTTTTACCCCAAATTCCTGCATGATTTTTAACAGAAGCAAGGTAGAGCCAATATTATTTTGGTAGTACATTAGCGGTTTTTCAACAGATTCTCCGACCGCCTTGCTCGCTGCAAAATGGATAACGCCGTCTAATTGCTCTTTTTTGAAAATGCTGCGCAGCGTTGCTTCATCGTTACAATCAGCTTTGTAGCATACCGTTGGTTTACCAATGATGCTTTCAAGTCTGGTTAAGACCTTCTCTTCCGAATTGCTGAAATTGTCAATGATAATGGGTTCAAAACCCGCTTGATGCAGTTCGACGACTGTGTGAGAGCCGATGAACCCGGCTCCGCCCGTGACCAATATTTTCATTCAGTGTGTAGAAAATTGAGAGACAAAACTATAAAATTTGGGTGCTGAAAAAAAATTGTTTTTCTTTAAAGCGAGTTTCACTGACTTTGACCCATGACAGAACAAGAAATCAAAGCCTTGGTTTCGCTCTTAGACGATGACGACAGAGAGGTGTCTCGTTTGATTGAAAGCGAAATTCGGCAGCAAGGGGGGAAAATCATTCCATTTTTAGAGAATGAGTGGGAAAGCGCAGGGTTTAACCCGAACGTTCAACGCCGGATTGAGGAGTTGATTCATGAACTTCAGTACGAACTTACCATTGAGCGGTTGACCAATTGGTACAACGGTGGCGCGATTGATTTGTTGGAAGGACTGTGGGTGGTAGCCACTTATCAGTATCCTGACTTATCATTGGAAAAATTGCGAGGTGATTTTGAGCAATTTTATTACGAAACCTGGCTTGAATTCAAGTTGGATATGCATCCTATCGACCAGATCAGGGCATTAAATCATGTGTTTTTTTCGAAATTAAAGCTTGGTTCAAACACCAAAAATTTTCACTCGGCAAGCAATTCTATGATTAATGTGGTGTTGGAAACCAAAAAAGGAAATCCGATTTCTTTGTGCTGCATCTATATGATTATTGCGCAACGACTCAATATGCCCGTTTATGGTGTCAATTTACCCAATCTGTTTGTGTTGACCTACAAAAAAGATGCTGTGCAGTTTTACATCAATGTGTTCAACAAAGGACTCGTATTTATGCGGTCGGACATTGACCACTATATTGCGCAGCTTAATTTGAAATCCAACGAAACATTTTATCAGCCTTGCAGTAATTTGGATATTCTCAAACGGGTACTTCGTAACTTGACATTGGCTTTTGAAAAAACGGGAGACACCGACAAAGTAAAAGAAGTGGAAAGAATGGCAGTTATATTGAGCGAGCCGTTGGAACAGTAAATCAGACAGCAACAATGCCCAGAAAGTCATCAATTTCAAAACGGTGGAGTTGATGACTTTGCTGTATAGGAGTATGTAAGTGATGGATAAAACCCATCAAAAAAATGGCATCGTCCGAAAATGAACTGATAGGGATTTCTTCTTTAAAGCTCAGTTGACGGGTGCCGTGAAGTTTATAAATGGCTTCTTTCGCGCACCAATACGTACAGAGTCTTTTTAAATTATCGCCCGCATATTGGATTTCTGAATCAGACAAAAATTTAGGGGCAACACGAGCTAATTTTGGAGCAACTCGCTCTAAATCAACGCCAATTGATGAGTTTGGATGGGTTGCTACTACGATGTAATGTGCCGTATGGGTGAGTGAAATTTCGGCTATTTTATTTTTTAAATAGGGTTTTCCGTAGTCATCCTTGACCATTCCTTCGTACTTCCAATCTTTGCTTTCAATCAATGTTTGCATGGCACGCCGTCCGTTGAGCCATTCCAATTGTTTTTGCGGGTGCGAAATGCTTTGATATTCTTCCCATTCTTCGGGGTTTGCCACGAGGCCTTTTTGCAGTTCTTCTCTTTGGTCGGTTATCTCCCAAATCAAAATGTCGCATTCATCAAAAACACTCCACCGACGAACGATAGGCATATAAGCAATGTTATGGTTTAACTTTGCACAAAAATAAGTCTGTTTCTACGTTTTATGCTTCAAGTTCAGAAAATAGATACGTTCTCCGGTCATCGCGACTGTGTGTATGCGATACAGCCTTCTGAAGTGTCGAATCGTTTTTTTTCAGCGGGAGGCGATGGTTTGATTGTGCAGTGGGATTTAACGCGCCCTGATTGGGGAGAAGTAATTGCCCAAGTTCCTGCCTCCGTTTATGCTTTGGCGTACGACCCGGAGCAGAATCATTTGTGGTTAGGCCAGAATTACGAGGGAATTCAGGTGATTGACCCACAAAACAAACAAATCATTTCTTCTGTCCAATTGACTTCCGCTGCTTTGTTTGACATCCTGTTTTTTGAAAATCAGGCATTTGTGGCCCTTTCAGATGGGGTGGTTTTGGTGATGAATAAGGAAGAGTTTGCCGTTCGCAAATATTTGAAAGCTTCTACCCAAAGTGCTCGCTGTATTGCTGTCAATCCACAAACGAGAGAAGTTGCGGTGGGATACAGCGACAATCTCATTCGAGTATTTGGAGTGGATGACTTGGAACTTCGGCAAACGCTTGTATCCCATACCAATTCGGTTTTTTCACTACAATATTCGCCAGATGGCAAGTATTTGCTTTCGGGAAGTAGAGATGCGCACTTAAAAATCTGGAATGTTTCTGAAGAATACAGTTTGTATAAAGACGTCGTGGCTCATTTATTTGCCATTAATCATGTAGTATACAGCCCTGATTCACACTTGTTTGCTTCGTGCAGTATGGACAAATCCATTAAAATTTGGGATGCTACTACCTTTCGACTTCTTAAAGTAATTGACCGCGCACGCCACGCCGGGCACGGTACTTCAATCAATAAACTGTTATGGACAAATTTTAATAATCAGCTGGTTTCGGCCAGTGATGACAAGCGAATCTCTGTTTGGGACATAAAAACTCTAACCTAATAGCCATGCGAAAATTCTTCGATTTATTACTCCAAGCCATCAAAGGCGAAGAACAGGAATATACCTCCGGAAGTATCAACCGCGCCATTTTTTTGTTGTCAGTACCCATGATTTTAGAGATGGTCATGGAGTCGTTGTTTGCGGTAGTGGATATATTTTTTGTATCAAAAGTAAGTACCGACGCAGTAGCCACCGTTGGGCTGACTGAATCGGTTTTAACTTTGGTATATTCAGTTGCCATCGGTCTCAGCACGGCAGCTACCGCCATTGTAGCACGACGGGTAGGAGAAAAGCAATTGGCAGAAGCGGGTCATGCGGCGGCTCAGGTGATTTTAGTGTCTTTAGTTTTAGGAATAACCGTGGGGACGGCAGGTTTCTTTGGAGCCGAAACGATTTTGCGGGCAATGGGGGGCAGTGAGACACTCATCCAATCGGGCGCCGGTTTTACGCGGATTATTTTCGCCAGCAGTCCCGCTATTATTTTGCTGTACACTCTGAGCGGTGTTTTACGGGGTGGAGGAGACGCTGCCGTGGCGATGCGCTCGCTTTGGATTGCCAACGGATTCAATATCGTGCTTTGTCCGGTCTTTATTTTTGGTTTGGGGCCTTTTCCCGAATTGGGAGTAGCAGGTTCTGCGGTTGCTACATCGATTGGGCGCACGGCAGGGGTGTGTTATCAGCTGTATGCACTTGCGAAAGGCAAAGGCGCTGTACGGGTATTGGCTACTCAAATGCGGGCCGATTTTGACATTATTCGCAATCTTCTGAGTGTAGCAGCGGGTGGAACGGGGCAGTTTTTGATAGGATCAGCCAGTTGGGTATTTCTTACTCGGATTTTATCAGATTTTGGACCTCAGACTGTGGCAGGCTACACCATTGCGATTCGAGTGATTATTTTCACTATTCTCCCTTCCTGGGGAATGGCTAACGCTGCCGCAACGCTGGTAGGGCAAAACTTAGGTGCTGACCAGCCTGAACGTGCCGAGACTTCGGTTTGGCGGGCAGCTTTTTTTAATTTTCTGTTTTTGGCCATCGTAGCCATCGTATTTTTTGTCTTTGCAGGTTCGATTATTGCATGGTTCAATACCGACCCTGTTACCATTGCTACAGGAGTCAGTTGTTTGCGCATTGTTTGTTTGGGTTATTTATTTTTTGCTTATGGCATGGTCATCAGCCAATCTTTCAATGGAGCAGGAGATACCTTAACCCCCACGTTGATGAATTTAGTTTGTTTTTGGGCAATCGAAATTCCTTTGGCGTATTTATTGGCAAAACAATTGAATTTTGGCCCTGACGGGGTCTATATTTCCATTGCTATCAGCGAATCGTTGTTAGCCGTAGTCGGAATAGTGCTTTTTAGACGCGGAAAGTGGAAGATGAAGAAGGTTTAGTGGGGTGTGCCTCTACTTTATCTTTTTGATTCCCTGATAATTTCCCTAAATTTGCAACCCATTTTTACGTGCGAATGAAAGAACAAATAGACCGTAATAAACTACCCCAACACATCGCCATTATTATGGATGGAAATGGTCGTTGGGCCAAGCAGCGGGGTGCGATGCGGGTTTTCGGACATCGAAATGCCATTAAAGCTGTCCGTGAAGCCACTGAGGGCTGTGCGGAATTAGGAGTCAAATATCTGACATTATACGCCTTTTCGACTGAAAACTGGGGCCGTCCGGAAGCAGAAGTGAGAGCTTTGATGGAACTGTTGGTGCATACCATTGCAGATGAACTTCCTACTTTGCAAAAGAACAACGTCAAATTGGATACCATCGGTGATACGGACAGTCTGCCTAAATCGTGTCAAAAAGAGTTGCATGAAGCCATGGAAAAGACCAAACACAATACGGGTCTTAACTTGATTTTAGCACTTGGTTATAGTGGAAAATGGGATATTTTGCAGGCTACTCAGGCATTAGCTCGTGAAGTACAGGCAGGACGCCTCCGTCCCGAAGATATTAATGAAAACTTACTGAATGCTAAACTTTCAACGAAAGACCGCCCCGAAGTGGATTTGATGCTGCGTACGGGAGGGGATCATCGAATCAGTAATTTTCTATTATGGCAATTGGCTTACGCCGAACTCTATTTTTATGATGAGGTATTTTGGCCCGACTTTCGTCGTAATCACCTCGAACAAGCTATTTTAGCGTTCCAACAACGCGAAAGACGTTTTGGTAAAACCAGCGAACAGATTCTGACCGAAGCGAAATAAACCCCTTCTTTTACCGTTATACCTGTGGGAAAGAACCGTGTACCTATGAAAAAATTCAACCATCTCATCCGCGTAGTAAATTTTTCGGCGTTTTTAGTAGCAATCGGAGTGTCTGCTGCGGCACAGCAACTGGGCTTAGGTCAGCGCAATGGTGCGTCTGCAACTGCTCCTGCTGAAAACCCAATTAGCTATGCTACTCCCAAAGAGTATGTATTAGCCGATATTGTCGTGACCGGAAATCACTTTTTGGATCCCAACTCTATGATATCAATGTCGGGGTTGAAAGTAGGAGATAAAATCAAAGTTCCTGGCGATGCGGTCAACGGAGCTATCAAGAAATTGATGGATCAAAAAATTCTGGAAGATGTCGAAATCCTGTATCGTAAAATCGAAGGCGAACAAATTTGGTTAGAATTACGCATCAGAGAGCAATCGCGACTTTTTAAAGTGGTGTTTGATGGAATAAGAAAGGGAGAGAAAGAGTCACTCAACGACAAAATCAAATTGCCCAAAGGCCGTATCATTTCAAATACAATGATTAAAAACACCCAATTGGCGGTGAAACGGTACTTTGTTGACAAAGGCTTCCTGAATACAAAAGTACAAATCACCCAAATTTCGGATACTGTACGAGGAAATGCGACCCTAAAGGTGGCGGTTACCAAGGGCGCTAAAGTGAAAATTCGTCAGATTGTTTTCAATGGCAGAAATGAATTATTGGAAGGAAAAGTTCGGAATAAACTTAAAAATACAAAGCAAATGCGCTTTGGACGTTTGTTTACTCCGTCTAAGTTTATCCCTAAGAAATACGAGGAAGACAAAGGAAAGCTGATTGAGCTTTATAATAAAAATGGTTTCCGGGATGCTGTCATCGCTTCCGATTCGATTATTCATAACAGTGATGAGAAAACCATTGATCTTGTCATGAATATTGATGAGGGTCTTCGTTACTACATTCGTAATGTAACTTGGGATGGTAATTATCTGTATACCAAAGAGCAATTAGATAAAGTTTTCGGCCTTAAAAAAGGAGATATATACAATCCGGAAGAAATCCAAAAGCGTCTTGAAGCTAACCCAGGACAGGATGTAAGTTCGTTGTATATGGACGACGGCTATTTGTATTACAACTGCCGCCCCATCGAAAAATCAATTGAAGGAGATTCCATTGATATTGAGATGCGAATTTTTGAAGGAAAGCAGGCGACTATCAACAAAATCATTCTGAACGGGAACACCAAAACCAGTGATCACGTGGTGTTGCGCGAGTTGTTTACCTTGCCTGGCCAAAAATTCAGTAAAACAGAGATTATCAATACGCAACGTCAGTTGTCGCAGTTAGGCTATTTTGATGCTGAAAAAATTGGAATTAACCCTATTCCACATCCTGAGGACGGAACGGTTGATATAGAATACACGGTTGAAGAGAAGCCCAGCGACCAGATTGAGCTTTCCGGTGGCTGGGGAGGATATATCGGTTTTGTAGGTACCTTAGGGTTGGTGTTCAATAACTTTTCTACCAAAAATATTACGAACCTAAAAGCATGGAAACCGCTTCCTTCAGGGGACGGACAGAAAATGGCGATTCGTTTCCAAGCCAGTGGTCGTCAGTACCAGACCTATACAATTAGTTTTACTGAGCCTTGGCTCGGGGGCAAGAAGCCTGTCACGTTTGGTGTGAATTTGAGCCATACAGTATACCGTACAGTGGATTATTCCAATTATTATACGCAGTCAAGCAGTGGGATGAAATTCTTAGGTTCTTACCAAAACTCAGGAGCAACTATTTCACTTGGAAAACGTCTTAAAATACCGGATCGCTATTTTGTATTGAGCAGCGCTTTGTCATATCAACGCTACAAAATGGATAGCCTTGACTTATTCGGAATTGGGTATCCGAATGGGGTTTCCAACAACTTAACATTCAATTTAACCTTATCACGTAATACAATTGATAACCCTCAGTTCCCGCGTGGTGGTTCTTCGTTTACCTTGAGCGGTACATTTACTCCGCCTTATTCGGCCCTTACGGGAAAAACCAGCTTCGCTACTAAGGAAGCACAATACAAATGGGTTGAATACCACAAATGGATGTTCGATGCCAGTTGGTTCCAAACTGTAGCGGGGAAATTGGTGCTAAGTACCCGAGCTCACTTAGGTTTCTTAGGACGATACAATCAGAATTTGTCAATCAGTCCTTTTGAGCGTTTTGTATTGGGTGGTTCTGGTTTGGCAGGTTATGGTATGTTTGCTTTGGCTCAGGATATCATCGGTTTACGTGGTTATGCTGACCGTTCACTCGTACCTATCTATAACCGACTGAGCAGTACAGATGCTTCTCAAAGTACTACTACTGCTACTGGTGTTGCTTCTAGTTTAGGTGGAGTAGCTTACAGTAAATATGTAATGGAACTTCGTTATCCTCTTTCACTTAATCCATCCGCTACTATCTTTGGGTTGGTTTTTGCCGAAGCAGGAAACAACTGGGGAACGGATAAACCGCAAAAGAAATACAAAGATTATAATCCTTTTGAGTTAAAACGTTCCGCTGGAGTTGGAGCACGGATATTTATGCCTGCTTTCGGTTTGATTGGTATTGACTGGGCGTATGGTTTTGACGCGCTACCGGGTCAAACGAAACGCAGCGGGCCTCAATTCCACTTTACGATTGGACAACAGATTCGTTAATGGTCTACGGTCGTTCTATTTAACAGCCATACCGGCGACCGATGACTAACTACTAATGATTAAAAAATATGAAAACCCGTTGGCTTTTACTACTTTTGCAACTTGTTTTGATAACACACTCATTATCAGCCCAAAAATGGGGCTATATGGATATGGAGTACGTAACGGGAAAAATGCCTGATTACCAAAAAGCGCAATCCGAATTAGACAAATTTTCTGAACGCTGGGCGAAAGAAATTCAAGACAAATACGCTGAAATAGACCGACTTCAACGCCTGTATCAAGCCGAAGAAGTTTTGTTGACCGATGAGATGAAACGCAAACGTCAACAGGAAATCAATGATAAAGAGCGCGAAGCAAGGGAGTATAACAATAAGATTTTTGGTTTTGAAGGTTTACTGTTTCAAAAGAAAAAAGAAATTGTTAAGCCTATTACCGATCAAGTCTACAAAGCCGTAGAACGAGTGTGTCGGCAAAGGAGATTGGATATGTTGATTGACAAATCAAGTGATTTTGTCGTTATTTACTCCAATCCCGTGCATGATTATACAGACTATGTAATGGATGAGTTAGGCTTAGGAGGAAATGAAGACAAAGAAAAAAGCAATAAAACGAATGCAGGGGGCGTTAATACGCCTGCGCCTGCAACTAAACCATCCGTAACTAATACCCCCAACAATAAAACAACCAAACCAAAACAGTAGATAAAAATGAAAAGCAAATTGATTGTAGCCTTACTTGCCATTGGAACTTTGATTGGAATAGAAAGCCAAGCACAGCAGGCTGCGGCTACGCCTAAAATCGGCTGGACGAATGTGGATTATGTAATGACTTTGTTACCTGATTACAAGAAAATCGAGAACGAACTCCAGATTCAACAGCAGCAGATTGAGAAAGCTATGCAGGAAAAATCGAAAGAATTTGAAGACAAATACAAAGCTTATCAGGCAAATTTAAGCAAATGGTCTGAAATTATTCGTGCTGATAAAGAAAAAGAATTAACACGTCTTCAAACAGATTTCCAGGATTTCCAACGTACTTCTCAAGAATCTTTACAAAAGAAACAACAACAATTATTGCAACCTGTCATGGTTAAAATTCAGGGCGCAATTGATGCAGTAGGTAAAGAAAGCGGTTATACTTACATCTTCAATATGGATGCAGGTGCCAACACAACGCCTATCATTTTGTTTGCAGGTTCAGAAGATTTGAACGTAAGCAACTTGATTTTGAAGAAATTGGGTGTTGATCCTGTTGAAATTGAAAAACAACAAAAAGCTGCTGCCGATGCCGCAGTTCAACAATTACAACAAGGACAAAAAGCAGCTACAACACCTGCAACGCAACCAGCTACTAAACCGGCTGCTACAACGCCTGCTCCTGTGAAGAAAAACTAATCAGGAACGGATTTCTTAGCATATAAAAAAAGTCAGCAGGTTGCCTGCTGACTTTTTTTATATAGGTTCTTTTCTGCTAATAACGCAGTGACCAATAGGGATTTCGCTGGGCTTTAATACTTTCGGCGATATGTTTTTGAAGGAGTTGGTCGTAATCTGTGTTCTTAATTTTCTTGCCTTTCATCTTTGGCAAAACCAATTCTTTATCTACGTTTTTAAGTTCTACTTTCTGGGCAGTTACGACTACATCACCGTCGTTGACGTCCAGTTCCAGAATCAGTCCCGGTAACCCAAAATAACGCTCCGGACCTGCCGATACAGGAATGTCCTGAGCAAACCAAGCCGTAATTTTTTGGTTTTTGATGGGGTCAAATGTTTCGGCCTTCATACACACGTAGCCTGCTACATCTTTAATTTGGTTTTGTATGCGCCAATTATAGGTCATAAGCGAGTCTTCGACAAGATATGTCTTACCGAGCATTTCGTGGTTTTCAACCAGTTTCTGTTGGTCAAAGTTGCGATAAATTACATAATCGCTTTGTCGCCATGAATAGCGTCCGTCTTCTGATTGACCTTGGTCACTGAAGTAAGTATAAATGCTCTGCTTGTCGTTAAAAATTAGCTTCATCTTTGTTCCCGGACCGTCTTCATAATTTCCCCAAGTGAGTTTCATACGATCCTTCTCTTCTTTGCTTAGAAAGGTCAGACGAGAGTTTACTTTAGTCCAATAGTATTTGTACTCAAAGGTGACAAATCCTTCAGTCTGTTGAGCAAAAGAGCAGTAGGATGCAAGCAATAAGCAGTAAGTGATTATTTTTTTCATGATTGTAAATATGAGTTTAATTATAACCCTCCCCGTTTAGGGAGGGTTAAGTGGGGTTAAAAGAATCCTCCTCTGCGTTTAATGTTGGTATTCATACCGCGCATGTTGTACGTAAAGCTCAGCATATAGTAGCGAGCCAATGTCTGTACGCGCTCCTGTGAGACGTAGTTTTGATTGGCAAATTGGCTAACTCCTAAATTCCTATTGAAAGCATCGTAGAGTGAAAGCCGTACCTCCGCTTTTTTAGCCTTACCCAGAATTTTGTAAATCGATGCATTTAAAACAGGTACTTGTTGATTAAACCCAAAACGCTTATTGATGTAGATTTGGTAATTAAAATTAGAATTAATGAAGAAATCCTTAGGTAATCGAATGTTCATCGTACCTCCGTAGGTATGATTGACAATCTGTTGATTTTGAGTAGTATTGATAGAATATTTGGTATCGCTGATGCTCCAATTGGCATTGGCAAAGAATGTAAAGTTATCGCCCGGGGTCAAATCAAGGCGAGTACCGAAACGGTAGCTATTGGTATTGGTTTGGTTCATGACACCGTTGATGGGCGTCAGGTTTTTGCTGAAATTAGGGTTGAAATTAAGATTCATGGTGGCTTTCGTTTTTTTCAACGGAAACCCGAATCCAACGTATGAACCTAAACTTTGACCACCTGATATATTGATTGGTTTGGTAACCGTAATCAGCGTATTTGGGTCAACCTGTTGATTATAAATGACCTGATTTACATTGTAGGAATAAAACAGGTTAACATTTATATTCATAAAACTTGCCGGATTAAACATATTGTACCCAAAATTGACATTGTGATTGGTGGAAGGCAACAAATCCGGATTTCCCTGACGAATAAATAGTGGATTGCTGTTGTCAATTATCGGCTGTAAATCTCGGGTAGAGGGCTGATTTACATTCACATTATAGGCCGACCATAAGTATCGATTGTTTTTCAAATCATAATTCAACGAGGCGTTGGGAAGCCACGTTGTAAACGTACGGTTTATGTTCAGAAATGAGGTTGGTTCCTGTCCACGGGCAAATTGTCCGTCAATCTGGAAACTTTGTACCGCCAAACCTGCTGAAAAATTTAAACCTTTGAACGAATAACGAATACTGCTTCCGACACGGGCATAGTTGTAGTTGTTTTTATAGAAACTGCTCAAGCTGTCTACGGGCGAACGTTTGCCGCTGTCTTTAGCCAAGTCAAAAACATCACGGTCTACATTGTCGGAACGATGGCTTAGGTTCAAAAAGCTTTCCCAGAAGAAACGTTTGGCAAAGGGCTCTACAAAAAGCAAACTGGACTTTATTTGGCTTACAGTACTGCCCGTATTATTAGTTAAGTCAAGTACCCGACGAAGGACATCGTTAGGGTCTGTGGCATTGTAGAACAAATTGACGGAACGCTGGTCGGCTATACCGTCATTGTTGGTAAAATTATACGAAGCGCTGACCGCAAAACTTCGACCTTTTTTTTGTTTGAACATCAAACGGTAAATCAGCGTATTGGCAGTTTCTATTTTATTAACATTCGTGCCGTTATTAATTGTAGTTTCGTTTGATTTAAACGTGTTGTTTTTGAATAACTGCTGCAAACTTCCCAAACGGGTATCGCCTACGTTGTAACGACTGTTGTTTGTAAAAAGGAGTGTATTGAGCGAGTCAATGGTCTGATCATGGCGGAAAGCCAAACGGTGGTTCCCCAAAAAGTTGATTTGGCTGCTTTCTTCTGCTGTTTTGAAAGTGCCGTTTTGTAGAAAAGTCTCTCTATTACGGACCGCGTCTAACACCTGACGATTAGAGTTGTAATAGTAGCTGGCATTGGTTTTTACTTTTTTAGTATTGTAGTTGTAGTTAATACCCCCGGCAATATTGTTGGAATAGCCA
This sequence comes from Runella sp., assembly GCF_027484545.1. Lineage (GTDB taxonomy): Bacteria > Bacteroidota > Bacteroidia > Cytophagales > Spirosomataceae > Runella. Next base: position 20,064 of record NZ_JAIXST010000304.1, read on the forward strand.
CGACCATTGCCTCCGCCTACGGGAATGCTGATTCCACCGTCGTCATCTCCACCACCTCCAATAGAGATAATAATACCTCCACCGCCTCCGAAGCCGAAATCGCCGTTATCGTTCCATTGATTTAAAGAACTGCTCCCTCTGAAGTCCTGATAATCATCCCATGACATTCCCGTTTGGTTGGTGTTGTTGGTCAACCCAATAATCGAAAACTGGTTTTTATCGTCAAACTTATTGTAGTTGCCTTTGATTTCTCCGCGTGGACCAGCACTGCCGTTACCGTCCAAACCTCCCCCTGCGGTAATTTTTCCAAAGCCACCTTTCTTAAAACCATCTTTTAGTTCGAGATTGACCGTCTTCTCTTTCTTCCCATCTTCTACGCCCGTTACTTTCGATTGTTCAGACTTATCATTAAAAATCTGCACTTTTGAGATAGCATCCGCAGGAAGGTTTTTGGTGGCCATTTTGGGGTCATTTCCAAAAAAACGCTTTCCATCTACGGTGACTTTCTGTACCTGTTGGCCTTGCGCGTTGATGTTGCCGTCTTGGTCCACCTGCACACCGGGCAGTTTGCGGAGCAAGTCCTCTACCGTTGAGCCGGGCGGTACTTTAAATGAAGCGGCGTTGTATTCAATGGTGTCTCCTTTGATACTCAACGGAGCCCGGGCGGTTTTAATGACTACCTCAAAGAGTTCTTTGGTGATGGCTTTCATTTTCAACGTTCCCAAGTCAATTACTTCTTTGTCCGAAAAGACAATATCCTGCTGGAAAGGGATAAAACCGACATAGGAGACCTTTAGTAAATAATCGCCTCGTTTGACATTTCGTATTGAGAATGCCCCTTTGTCATTGGAACGGGTGAAATTGACCAACGAAGAGTCTTTTCGTTGCAACAGCATCACTGTAGCAGATCCAAGTGGTGCGGATGCTGTGTCGGCAGTAATACCTTGAATTTGAAAACGGGTAGGAGTTTGGGCATAGGCCAAGGACATACAAAAGCATAGAAATGCTCCGAGGAGAAGTTTTAGCATGGCTGTTTAGGTTGAAAATGTTTGAGATGTAGGAAATGGCTATTATTCTGTAAACGTACTAAAGATTTAGTTTATTGTCAAAATTATTCAGAAAGATTTATATTAAAGAATGTTAAATATCGTTTTCCTTTATTTGTCAGGCTGTAGGGGTTAAGAATGGTTGTTAATAATCCAGTACTTCTAATAATGCCAAAGGTTACACTTTGCTTGGGTGTTTTTCTTGGCTATTCTTTCTTTGTACGCTATCTTGCGCCCCAAACCAAAAATGGATGATTTGACAAAATAGTATTTTATGAAAATATAGCGTTGCTAACGGTTTCCTCTCAGGTAAAGTGTCCAAAATTTTAAAGCAGAGGGAAACAGTGAAGCAGGACGCGCTCGCAAGGGCGTGTCCTCTTGCTGTTTTGTATTCTGCTTCTGCATAGGTGCTGGACACACCTTCCTGAGGGCCAATACGCGCAGCGGAGGTTCACGTCCCTTTTTTTTGCCTTTCTTCGAACCTCGAAGGCGCTCACCCTAAGCCCCACGAGGTATGACGATAGAAGAACTGCACGCTCAAATAGATCAACTTAAAGCTCAAAACTACCAACTCAGCCAACAAAACGAACGTTTGGCTTTTCAGCTCAAACGCGCCGCCGAAGAAGGGCGTTTTGGCCTGCATTGGCTGGATGTTCCCGAAGACTTTGGCCCCGAAGCCGAAAATGCCCTTCCGATTCTGAAAGAAGTAAAAGAATACGCCCTTCACACGCCCGACGGCAAACCTACCCATGTGCTGATAGAAGGCGAAAACTACCACGCTCTCCAGTGCCTCTGCTACACCCATGAAGGCAAAATTGATGTTATCTACATTGACCCGCCTTACAACACGGGCAATGATGGCTTTCGCTATCGTGATAAGCGCCTGTTGAAAGAATACCCCGACGGTACGCCCGTACCTAAAGAAAGCCCTTTGCGGCACAGCTATTGGCTTTCGTTTATGCACAAACGCCTCCAACTGGCCCAGAAACTCCTCAGTGATAAGGGTGTAATTTTTATTTCAATTGATGATAATGAAGTGGCTCAATTGAAATTATTGTGTGATGAGGTATTTGAGGAAAGGAATTTTATTATTGATGTTATTTGGCAATCGCGCAAATCAGTTTCAAATGATACGTTTATTTCTCTTTCACATAACCATACACTTGTACTTGCAAAATGCCTTGAAACCTTAAGAAAAGATGATTTTAGAGTTCCAGCATATACTGGAGAAAAATTTAGTAACCCTGATAATGACCCACGCGGGAGTTGGGTAGCGGATCCATTTGATGCACCTAACTTAAGACCCAATTTGACTTACGGGATTGTTAATCCTAATACAGGAAAGGTATTTTGGCCTCCAAAAGGAAGGTGTTGGCGAACTGGTGAAGATGAATATAGAAACTTCTTAGCAGATAATCGGATTGTTTTTGGTAAAAAAGGTAAGACAAAACCACAATTAAAACGCTTTTTAACGGAGGCAGAAAATAAAGGAGGTGTTCTTACATCTATTTGGAATGACATTGAAACGACAACTAATGGGACGAAATTATTACAGAATATCTTCAAAACTGATAAAGTATTCAATAACCCAAAACCAATCGGGCTTGTCAAGAGAGTTTTTCAATTAGCTTCTCAAAAAAACTCCACCGTCCTCGATTTCTTCGCCGGTTCGGGTACGACCTTACACGCTACGATGGCCTTAAATGCGGAAGATGGCGGGCAACGGCAGTGTATTTTGGTCACTAACAACGAAAACAACATCTGCGAAGAGGTTTGCTACGAGCGTAATCGTCGTATAATGCAGGGCTATACCAACGCCAAGGGGCAAGTCGTAGCCCCGTTAGGCAACTCGCTCAACTACTACCGAGTGGGGTTTGTGGGTAAAAATCACGCCCAACGCGCCAACGACGAAGACCTGCTCACCCTCGCCCACCATGCCGGCGAGTTGCTTGCCTTGGCCGAAAATACACTTTACGAGATAGTAAGCACCGACGCTTACCAGATTTTTAGTAACTATCCTGCCGATTTTGATCCTACGCAACCCATCCCAACGGCTCAATCTGACACCGAACCCACTTTAGATTTTGGCGATGTTTCTACGGCAGTTGCTTTTTCGCCTCGTAGTTATACAGGCATCTATTTTCAGGAAGATTTAGGGGCTTTTGAGATGTTTTGTGCATTGATTCGGGAATACTCGAAAGAAGAAACGTCCGTGTATGTATTCAGTTGGAGCGAGGGCGAATTTGACGAATATTTTGAACCTCAACCCAACGTCCGGGTCAAGTCTATTCCTGAACCCATTTTAAAGATTTACCGAAGTATCAATCAAAACTAAAAACGTTGTTGGGCCTAAAAAGGCTTGATAATGTGGTATATTATGAGCAAATTTTCCCCTTTATCGTTCCAACAAAAAGCCATTGACGAACTAATTGGCAAGTTCAAAAAACTTTGGCGTAGCCCCGAGCGGGAATTGCCGTTGCTGTTTAAGTCGCCTACGGGTAGCGGTAAAACTTTTATGGTGGCGCATTTTGTCCATCAGCTTCACACCCAACCCGATTGGATAGCAGATGTGTGTTTTGTTTGGATTACATTTTCGGACGATTTGGCCATGCAGAGCCGCGATAAGTTTCGTGCTTATTTCAATAATACCCTCAAAAATAGCCTTTTGACGGTGCAAGATGTGCAACAGGGTATTCTGAAATCCAATGATATTTTGTTTTTGAACTGGCAAAAAGTGGTCAAGAATGACGCTGCTACGCGCCGCCTAAAACTACGACGACCTAATGAAAACCAAGTGCGGAAAGAATCAGGTTACTATTTTGAGGATGTTATCGAAGCTACTCATTCAGCAGGAAGGCAAATAGCGGTTATCATTGACGAGTCGCATAAAAATGCGGATACAGTACTTTCGCAAGACCTGCTCAAGCAAATTAATCCAAAAATTATCGTAAAAATAACCGCTACCCCCAAGCGAGAAGAAATTCCGACAGCCGACGACATAGAGGAAGGCAAAGCTGCCTATGTTTCAGTAAAACGTAGTGATGTGGTAATGGCAGGGCTTATCAAAGAGAAAATTGTTGCTCAAACCGAAGAAGATTTGCAACAATACCCCGACGAGGACATGGACAAGTTGCTGGTGCGTTTGGCCGCAGATAAGCGTAATTCTCTTAAAAATCAATACGAATCGCTGGGGAAAAATAGTATCAATCCACTGGTCTTGATACAGTTGCCTAATGATGATGCAGAGCTTAAAGAACGGGGCGAAAAAACGAAAGAAGAAATCGTACTGAATTACCTGACGCATGAACTCAATGTACCAGAAAATAAAATAGCACTGTGGTTTGATAAGAAGAAACACAATCTCGAATATATCGCCGACAACGACAATCCGGTAGAGTTTATGCTGTTCAAGCAAGCGGCCGGAACGGGGTGGGACTGTCCACGGGCGAGTGTGTTGGTGATGTTTCGAGAAATTAAAACCCCTATTTTTCATACGCAGGTGTTAGGACGTATTTTGCGGACTGCTGAGCCCGACCGCCAAGAAGATTATCGTAATACCCCTGCGTTGCGAATAGGTTATTTGTTTACCAACTACGAACGGAATAAAGTGGAAATGCCCGATGGTAAAACGGGCGGAAATAAACCTGCGACACTGCATTCTGTCATAAAACCGCATTTACATGATTCTGTGTCCTTGTTCAATGGTTTAGCTTTACAATCTGATTATCTTTCACGAACTGACTACGGTGATTTGGCCAATGCTGCTGCTTTTCAACAGTCGTTTCAGAATTCGATGAATACGTATTTTGAACTTTTACCTAATGAAGTAGGCGATGTATTTAGACAAAAATTGATTCAAAAAGGGGTAGATACTGTTGCCCATGTCAATTATCAATTGATTGTGAATGCTGTTTACGACGATTTTGACAATATCCGTAACGAGATTTTGAAAAAAGGACAAGATAATGCTACGCACGCACTTTCAGCCAACGATTTAGATAAGACATTCAATTTTCTGTGTTGGCAATTACTCAAAGAACAAGAAGACCCTGATGCGAAATACAGCAACATTGCGCGGGCTTGGGCTACGCTCAAATCGGCATTGAATGTATGGTTTAAGCGTGGTGAGTGGACTAAACACGCTTATTATCAAATATTTATTACTGATGTTGGCCGAGAAACCAATAGTGTTCTACGGCCTGCCATTACGCAGGCACTCAAAGATTATAGGCCTATTTTGAATCAATTCTTAGCAGAAAAGAAAAAAGGGGAAGAGGCACAGAAACAATTCACTTTCAGTATTTTGTCAGCTTATAGTTACACGGAAGACTACGAAGCAATTCCCCAAAAACTTTGTGTATTGGAGAAAGCCTATGTTTTACGTCAGTACAATGGACGCGAAAATGAGCTTAAATTTATCAAGTTTTTGGAAGGCAACGCAGACTGCGCGGATTGGTGGTTCAAAAATGGCATTGGGCAAGAATACTATGGCTTCAAATATACGACACCTGCCCAAACGGAGGCTTTGTTTTATCCTGATTGGATTATAAAACTCAAAAATGGGAAGGTAGGCATTTTTGATACCAAAGGCGGTTTTACGCTCAATACAGAAGGAAAAGCAAAAGCGTTAGCTTTAAAAATCGAACAATTAGGCGGCAACTTTTTTGGGGGAATTGTGCGCTTCAAAAGTGGGATTTTTGAGTATTGCCTTGATAAAAATTATAATGATAATATCCCTGAGGAAAACGAATGGCAGGTTTTGAGTTTTTCCTTAAAGTAGTTTCAATCTCAAAGCTCATTAAGTAAATCCTCCGCTTTTTCGAGTTTTACTTTTCCTTGCTTGGCCAATTTTACTTCTTCGATGGCTTCAATCATAGTACTGATTTCCTGTGCTTTTGCTGGAGTAATCGTTTGAGATTTTACAAATCGAAAACTTTTGATGAGCTCGAGCATAAAATTGGCTTTGTGGTCTGGTATGTCTAATAGCAACTTCATAAGTTCGGTCTTTGTTTTTGCTAAGTTAAGGATTAAACAGGAAGCTATACAATTACCCATAAAAAAAGAGCCGACCCGTACGAGTCAGCTCTTTTTGAAATCTATTTTTTACCGTTAGACTAAAAACGGAAGTGAGAGAACGCCTTGTTGGCTTCTGCCATACGGTGCGTATCATCTTTCTTTTTCACTGAAGCACCTTCACCTTTTGAAGCGGCAACGATTTCAGCGGCTAAACGGTCACGCATGGTTTTTTCACCGCGTAAACGAGCATATTTAATCATCCATTTCATACCCAATGCGATTTTGCGATCGGGACGAACTTCAGTAGGCACCTGAAAGTTAGCACCACCTACACGACGGCTTTTTACCTCTACCGCAGGCATTACGTTGTTCAATGCTTTGCGCCAGATTTCAAGACCGCTTTCGTTAAGGCGTTTTTCGGCAATTTCCAAAGCACCGTAGAAAATATCATACGCAATGCTTTTCTTGCCCTGCATCATCAGGTTGTTTACAAACTTAGTTACCATAACGTCCCTGTATTTAGGGTCAGGCAACAGGTATCTTTTTTTCGGTTTTGCTTTTCTCATTGTACTGAGTTGTTAATCAATGTAGGTTTCGTTTTATTCGGTCCGGTGACCGATTTTAACTGATTCATGCCAAATATTCTTTCGGCATTACTACCCTTTTATGCTATTGTACTGTATTACGCAAACAAAAAGGACTTCTTACTCTTACTTCTTCTTCTTAGCCGGAGGTGCACCTTTGCCACCTTTACCTACTGCTACTACTTGTCCCGGTTTCGGACGTTTTGCACCGTAAAGTGAGCGGCTTTGTTTACGACCGTTTACACCGGCAGTATCAAGCGCACCACGAACTACGTGATAACGTACACCCGGAAGGTCTTTTACACGACCGCCACGCACCAATACGATTGAGTGCTCCTGAAGGTTGTGACCTTCGCCGGGGATGTAAGCGTTGACCTCTTTCATGTTTGATAAACGTACACGCGCAACTTTGCGCAAAGCCGAGTTTGGCTTCTTCGGGGTCGTAGTATATACACGCGTGCATACACCGCGACGTTGTGGGCAAGAATCTAAGGCCGGAGACTTAGATTTCCACGTCATTTGTTCACGTCCTTTGCGTACTAATTGTGAAATCGTTGGCATTTTAAACTGGTTTTTCAAAAATGGTTATACCACCCCACAAAAATGGGAGTGCAAAATTATAGGATTTTGACGTGAACACCAAAATAAGGCCGAAGATTTTTATCGCTAGTTAGTGAAAAACGGAATAATGGAGTATGGAAAAAGAAGTAAATGTAGAAAAATACGTTATTTTTTTACTCAGTACTCTATCTTTCGGACTTGTTATTTTATTCCTTCTTTCGCTAAATCAGCGTAACCGCCTCCCTGTAAATTGTAGATGACCTTGAAGCCTGCTTCTTTCAGGATTTGTGAAGCTTTGGTACTGCGGCCTCCGGCGGCGCAATAAACGAATACAGGTTTGTCTTTGTCAAGTTTCTCTACCTGTTGTTTAAAATCGGCATCCATAAAGTTTACACACTTGGAGGATTCAATTTTTCCCGCAGTCCATTCTTTAGGAGTGCGCACATCTAACAGTTGGGCGTTAGGTGTGGTTTTGAGTTTGGCAACGAAAGCAGAAGGAGCTAAATTTTCCTGCGCCTGCACCGAATGGCTTAATGTAAAAGTAAGCGCTATTGCGAAAACAGTCAATAGGATTTTCATGATTTGGAGTTGTTTATGATAAAAATAATTCTTTTACTATGATATAAAAGCCCATAGTGAGCACAAAATAACCAAAAATAGGTTTCAATTTATCACCGCTTATTTGGCGTGATAAGGCACTGCCGGTTAGAATACCAACAATGGCGATGGTTGAAAAATACAACAGAAAACGCCAATTGATGAGCTCATGCAGTTCATAATCACGCCAAAATCCCATCAATGAGTTAGTAGCGATGATAATTAAAGACGTGCCTACGGCTTGTCTCATGGGAAGTTTTGCCTTTAAAACCAACGCCGGAATAATCAAAAAACCACCTCCCGCTCCCAGTATTCCAGTGATGCTTCCTACTGAAATACCAATAAGAATGGAATAGAGACTTTGAGTCCGAGGTGAACTAAGTACCTCCTCATCGGCATGTTCGCTTTGACCTCGAATCATGGAAAAGGAGGCTACTAACATTAGAACAGCAAATGAAAGAAGCAAAAATACGGAACGGGTAAGGGTGAATCCGTCGGAATTAAAAATAGTATTGGGAATAAGTGGCAGCAGATAAGAGCGAGATAAGAAAACACTAATGACCGACGGTATACCAAAAGCAAGCGTAGTAGGCCAGTGAATGTAGCCCGAACTTGCTCGGGCAACCGCTCCTACCAAACTGGTCAGACCGACTACAAAAAGAGAATAAGTAATGGCTAAAAGAGCGTCAATGGAAAATAGGTACACCAAGATTGGAACGGTGAGAATGGAACCACCGCTGCCAATCAATCCTAATGATAAACCCATAAAAAAAGCTCCGGCGTACCCAGCTATTTCCATACTTTGGTTTGTAAAACGGTCAACTTGACCGTTTTACAAACTTACAGCAACTTTTCTTCTAATGCCAACTTTACTAATTCGGCTGCATTGTGTACCTGAAGACGACGCATCATGTTGGCGCGGTGGTTGTCTACGGTGCGGACGCTTAAATCCAATTGGTCGGCGATTTGACGGCTGCTTTTTCCTTCAACCAATAGCCGAAGAACTTCTTTTTCTTTCTTAGAAAGCAGCGTTTTACGTGATTCGGATGCTTTCTCTACTTTGTGAACCTGTGATAAATACCCGTTGACAATCACGGCAGCTACGGATGAATTAAAATATTTCTCGCCGGCCTTTACGGTGTGCAATGCCGTCAGAATTTCTTCGCGGGTGGCGTCTTTGAGCAAATATCCATAGGCTCCTGCCTCCACAGATTTAAGAATATAGGCATCATCGTTGTGCATGGAAAGGATAATCGGACGAATGGTACTCCACTGTTTTACCACTTTTCTCACCAATTCGATGCCCGAAATACCTGGCATGGAAATATCCACAAGCATGATTTGTGGTTTGAGTAACGGTATTTTTTCGAGGGCTTCTTCTCCCGTAGAAGCTTCTCCAATGACATCCACTTCATCGGTGTTTTCTAAAATAGAGCGCAAACCATTCCGTACAATGGTGTGGTCGTCTACGAGCATTACTTGAATTTTTTTCATCTTGTCAGTTTAGTATCATTGGGTATTTGTACAGCTATTTCTGTTCCGCGACCAATCGCTGAATTGATTTTTAAAGTTCCATCGAGCAAATGAGCACGTTCCTGAATATTATGCAATCCGTGGGAAGGGGAAGTAGGAGTAAATTTTTTCTTGTTGAGTCGAAACCCTTTTCCGTTGTCTTTAATTGTAAGGCTAATTTCAGCGTTTTTTTGCAAAATTCCCAAACTGATTTCGGAGGCGTCGGCGTGTTTTACGGCATTGTGAATCGCTTCCTGGGCAATTCGATACAGACCAATTTCGATTCTTTGGTCAAAACGCTCGTCGTTGAGATTGGAAGCAAAGGTTAAATGAGCGGCACAGTTTCGGGCAGTAGAATCCACTAATTGTTTTAAAGCGGATTTGATGCCAAAATCATTTAACACAGTAGGCATCAAATTGTTAGAAATACTTCGTACTTCCTGAATAGTTTGTCCAACCAACTGACGAAGGTTTAGGGCATTTTGACGGTCGTAGTCAGTCCAGGACTTGGTATTGGCAAAGTTTTCGGTCATCAGCTTAAGTCCAGTAAGCATCTGTCCAACTCCGTCGTGCATCTCTTTGGAGAGACGTCGGCGTTCTTCTTCCTGACCCTGCAAAAGCGCTGAAGCGTGTATTTTATGCTCTTTTAATTCCTGATGATGGCGTAATTGCGTGGTTTCTAGCAATTGCGATTGGGCTAATCGAAGTTGTTGGTAGGCCGTTTGAAGTTCTTGATTGGCCTTGTACGTTTTTTCACGGGCTTCAATCAACTGAATAAGTGTTTCGCGCAGTTTTTGTACCGCATGCCTAAAGATAAACAGCCCTTCCATTAGTAAAATAAATAGAGTTAATGCCATCAGTCCTAACTCTATGCCCCTCAATTTAGTTACTTTTTCTTTGGCTTCTTTGTCGTATTGAAATACAATACGGTTCATTTTTTGCAGGAACGTTAGCTCGTGGGCAAAGATATTTTTTAGATCTTTATCTATTTTTTGAGAAGTATCGGCCTTTTCAATCCATTTCAATACCGAATGTGTATTTTTTGCAATGACTTGAAAATGAGGATCAATGTCTTCAAACATGGATTGAATCGTGTCGCTGTTGACCGATTTTGCTTTTATGTCGCGCAAATCGCCCGTGCGAAGTTGGTTTTGATGGTCTTCCCAATCGGCCAAAACCCGTTTCAGTTCCTGAAGTTGAATTTCTTTATTTGTTAAATCGGGGCGTTGAGTAAGCAGAAGGGCTGTTTTGGCAATGAGTTGACTATGAAAACGCTGCCTGCCGGCATAATTGACCAGCCATGGGTCATGAAGTTCGTCTTCGAGGGTAGTTTGGATCAAGATCTGTCCCAGTATCGTCAGAAAAGCAACCAACGATAGGGCAGTAATGTACAGACGGGTAAATCGTTTCGGGACGCGTAGTGGCATAGTTTTGAATGTCAAATGTCGAATGCAGAATGTCAAGTAATACTTAGTTATTCGACATTCTGCACTCTGTACTCGACACTATTTTTCAGACTCCAATAAATACAAATCCGCCTTCTACTTTGACGGGATAAACGTTAATATAATACTCTTCGCCTTGCAGGTTGAGGCCCGTTTCGAGCGAAAAGGTTTTTTTATGAAATAGGCAAAGCCCAGTGAGGGTTTGTACATAATGCGCAACGGGGTTAATTTTTGTTAGGCACTCGCCAATAAGGAGTTGAATGCCGTTGTAGGTCATAAAAAATACAGTTATGAATATCCCTAATTTGAAAACGTAATATGCACTGGTTTACTTTCTGGTAATTCTTGAAAAAGTAAAATATTTTTCAATATAAATGAAAACTGAAATTTTTAATAAATACTTATTTTATATTAAAAATAATAATTATAGAAACTAATTTTCACAAAAATAGCATAATATCATAATCTTATACTTAAAAATACTACTTAAATTTGGAAAATGTGCTAATAATTGATAGTTTTTTTTCAAAGATATGAACTTTACAAAATGATATTTCAAAAAACTATTTGTAAAGTCCAAAATGAAAAGAATAGCGGCTTTTTTTCGGATAGTTTCACACTAAAACAGGGATTACCAATGAAACCAAAACTCACACTTGGCTCACACTACGGCCACATCGGTGATTTTGATGGAGATGCAACATCTTTTCCCAATGAGCAGATTCTCGCTGTTTCGGGAAAGGTGGATACCAAAATGGAATTACTTCTCAGCAAAAGTTAGGGTTTTTAGGTACAGTGGATACGATTGTAACGGTTGTTGAAAATGGCCATTATTGTAGTGGTATGCCTGCATCTAAGTTATCAAAACGGTAGGATGGAGGCATTGAGGGCTTTTGGGTAGTAATACATCCTTGCTATCTTATGAAACGTATTCTCTTATTAATAACTGCCTGTATTTTTTCTCAACTTTCTTTTTCTCAATTTGCTCCTGAGCTTTGTCAAGGGGCTTATTTCACTGAGCCACAGGGAAAAGAGTTTTTGGCAAAACACGTCCCTACTTCCAAAAAGGAATGGGAAGCGCGTGCCGAGCAAATTCGCAATCGAATTTTGGAAGGAGGGGAACTGAAAAAACTGCCTGCCCGTCCCGCTTCAAAACCGATCATACACAGCCGTCGCGAAATGAATGGATATACGGTAGAAAACGTGGCGTTTGAAACGGTGGAAGGCTATTATTTGACGGGCAATATTTATCGCCCGCTCAATCAGAAGGGGCCCTTTGCCGCAATATTGTGTACGCATGGACATATAGAAAATTCGGATGCCCGTTATTTGGAATACGTTCAACTTCGCTGCGCGAGTTTAGCCCGTATGGGTGCGGTGGTATTTGCGTATGATATGCTTGGCTACAGCGATGCCCAACAGAGTCAGCACAAAATTCTGAAAGCGTTTAAATTGCAGGTGTTGAATAGCATTCGTGCCTTGGATTTCTTGTTGGCGCAGCCTGATATTGATAAAAATCGAGTGGGTGTAACGGGCGAATCCGGTGGAGGAACGCAGACCTTTATGTTAACCGCCCTCGATCCACGTATCAAAGTGACGGTGCCGGTCGTGATGGTTTCCGCTCATTTTTTTGGCGGCTGTGTGTGTGAAAGCGGAATGCCGGTTCACAAAAAAGGCGATTTTCAGACCAACAACGTTGAAATTGCAGCTTTAGCTGCTCCTCGTCCCATGCTTATCGTCTCCGACGGGGCAGATTGGACCAAAAATAACCCAAACGTGGAATACCCGCACTTACAAAAAATCTACGCCCTATACGGCAAAGAGAATTTGGTCGAAAACGTACATCTTCCTACTGAAAAGCACGATTATGGCCCTTCCAAGCGCATTGCCGCCTATACGTTTTTAGCCAAGCACCTTAAATTGGACTTGTCGAAAGCCACCAAAGCAGATGGAAGCATTGATGAAAGTTTTGCCAAAGTGCTCGACCGTAAAGAGTTAGCGGTATTTAATGCCGAACACCCACGCCCCGCCAATGCTGCCGTAGGAGATGACGCGGTGTCGGCGCTGTTGAATTGGTAAGTTTTGAAGCAGAATAAGACTTTCCAAGTTTAAATGTCACTTTAGGAGTAAACTTGCCGCGGCGGCGGACCGCAAAGTCTGCTTATTCCTCTACCGCTTTGATGTTGTAGTTTTTGGTGAATTGCCACAAAAGCGCCGGGGCGAAACGTTTGAGATAGGTTCCGAGCGTTTCCATAAAACCTGCAATGATTATTTCGTGTTTGCCTGATTTAAGGGCGTTGACCATTTTTCGGGCGCAGACCTCAGCGGGAATTCCTTTGGCTTGGTTTTGGTCCATTTTGCCAAACGGTTTGCCGTCTTTGCCAATGGCATTCAATGAAATATTGGTTTTGATGTAGCCGGGACAAGCCACCGTGACCTGAACACCGTCGCGCCATACTTCGCCGCGAAGTGAATCAAAAAAGCCCTGAACGGCGTGTTTGGAAGCACAATAAAACGAACGGTAAGAGGTTCCGATTTTACCGCTTACGCTGCTTGTCACTAATATACCTCCTGATTTTTGGGCCACCATCAGTGGAAGTACTTCCCGAGTGAGCAGTACCACACTGGTAAAGTTGGTATCCATCAATTTTTTGAAATCAGGAGGAGCAACGTCTAAAAACTTTTCACGCTGACTGATGCCTGCATTGGGAACCAATACGTCTATTTTGCCAAAAAAATCAAGTACTGTTTGTGTTTTTGCGGCAAATTCTTCCGCATGAAGCATGTCAATAGGTAATGTCAGAACGGAGTTGTCGGGCAGGTTCAGGCTTTTTTTTACGCGCTCCAATTCTTCAATTCTTCGTGCTGAAAGCACTAATTTGGCACCCTCTTTGGCAAACTCGTGAGCTAATGCTTCGCCGATTCCTGACGAGGCTCCCGTAATCCAGACTATTTTATTGGTTAGGTTCATGTGTATAAAAAGCCCCCCACCCCCAATGGGGGAGCTATTATTTTTATAAAACTGTATGAGGGTTTAGTATGAGAAACAAATGATTGCATTTTTTTCGCAATATCGCGCATTTTTGCGCGTTAATTCCACTAAATAGGTTTTTTTATGACTAACTTCCGTCTGTGCGTTCCTCTTTTTTTAATAGTAATTGTTTCTCAAGTTCGTGCTCAGCACTTTGCCTTAAGTCGCCTTTTTTATCCCAATGCTACCCTCCGCGCTGATTTTATGGCGGATGCCAACATGGGCAATAACCAGCGTTACGGTCTTTCCCGTACTTCGTTCAATGCGTTAATTCCTTTGCGCAGTGAAGTGGATGTATCGTTTAATTTGCGCAAAAAATTTGACCTTCGGGCGCGGCATTTTCTGATGTTGGCCAATGCTTCCCAAATTAATCCTACGCTGAACGGAACCATTGATCCCGCCAGCTACAAGACTATTTCGGTGGGGGCGTTGATGTTGCAAGCCAGTTTGCGCGACCGACTTTGGATTTATGGTGGTGGCTTGGGATTGACGGAATCGAACGAGACTTTTTTTATACCGCAACCTTTCTTTTGGGGTGGTGCTGCCCGGATGCGGATATTGGGACTACATACACAAATTGCCTACGGAACAGTACTGATATTTAATCAGAAACTGCGCTTAATTCCCGTTTTCGGTATTAATAAACGTCTAGGTAAAGAGTGGCGTGTGTCAGCATTGCTTCCTTTCCGGGCAGATGTAAACTACAAAGTGAATCAGTGGTTTAATATAGATATGATTGGAGCGTTTGATGGTTATAGCGGTGGTTTTCAGGAGGTAACGATCGTTGAGAAATCGCTTCATCGCAGTAATTACCAACACGTAAAATTCTCCGTAGCGGCCAATGCTCATTTGTTGGGCGTCTTTAATGTTTCGTTAGAAGCAGGATTGGGTACCTTCCGTCAGCTACGAACGTTCAACTCCGCTCGGGAAAACTTAGGGACTCAAAACCCCGGTATTGCGCCTTTTATAGGTGCCAGCGTGCGTTATATTTCAAGCAAATCCAAGTTGTCTTCTCAGTTTACCAAGAAATTGGGATTGGGTGAAAGTGGGGTCAATTGGTAAAAGTGATTGCTTCCCTGCTCCTAAAATAGATTTTAAACCACAGAGTTTCACGGAGTTTGTCACTGAGTTTTTTACTTAGTGGAACTCCGCATCGGCGGTCCGATGTGCATAACTCACTGTTACTCAGTGGTGGAAACAGTTAGCTTTTAAGCCCCAAAAAACGTGGGGCGAGTAAGAGGTAAATAACCAATGCTACTACCCACTGTCCGATCATTAAAGGGAAATTGAGTTCGGTGGTCATCCAAATCGTGGCGCTGGGCATGGAGCTGCTTGGATAGCCTACAATCAGAAAAGCGTAGATATTGTTGGCGGCATGAATGCCGAGCGGAAGTTCGAGGGTTTTGTCATAAACGGCTAATAGAGAGAAGAAAAGCCCCACGCCGATGTAATAGATCATCGCGATTCCCAACGACCCAACGGCTTCTACTTCGTCGTTGAAACTGTGTGCCAATCCAAATAGGACAGAAGTAATGGCAATTCCTGCCCACAAATTCCAAGAGCCGATTCCCTGCATCAAATAGCCTCTGAAAAATAGTTCTTCAAACGAGGTTTGAAGGGGAATCAATAACAATCCTATCACCAACGAAGGTAAAAAATCCGCCCAATTAAGACTTAGACGGTATTTGTCCGGGAAAAGCAAATAGGTGACAAGTTCCACCACTACCGAGCAAAACAGCCACAGCCCTCCGGATTTGAGTACTCGTTCCCAATTAACAACGGCGGTTGGCGAAATCATCGTCAGGGGATTGCGCTGATGAATGTATTTTACACAAAGCCACAAGGCAATCAGTGAAACCACAAAGCCCATTAATAGAATGGTTATCACGCCATAAACAGGCAGATGTAAGCGGTTTGCTTTCTGATCAATCATTACCCACGCGCCGGGAAGGGAGCCAATCATATTGGCAACGATGACCAAAAGAGATACACCTGCGTATAAAAGAAACTTGTTTTTGCCTTGGCGGGCTGCTTCAACGAATGTAGTAGAAAACATAGGTTAGGGGGTTAAATTGCTGTATTTACGAAAAAAAGACATTTTGTCATTTAAAAACCTGTAAAAATTACAAAAACAAGACATTTTGTCATTTTGTTTGCTGTTATTTCCTGGTGGTACAAAAGTTTTATTTTTAGAGACGTTGCAGCGGTAGAACAAATAAAAGAGAATCCGCGCAAAGATTTAAAACAAAACCTTAAAACAATAACGACCATGGCAACTTTAGTAAAAACCAACGGAAATTTTCCTACTCTATTAGGCAGTGTATTTGGCAAAGATTTCAATGACATTTTTGCCCCTGCCACTTTAACCAATTACGGTGTTCCTGCCGTCAACATTGCTGAGCACGAGGGTGGCTTCCGCCTTGAAGTAGCTGCTCCGGGCTTGAAAAAGGAAGATTTTAAAATCAATTTGGAGAACAACGTCTTGACGATTTCGGCGCAAAAAGAACAGAAAATCGAAGAAACGACCGAAAAATACACTCGTAAAGAGTTTAGTTTCAATAGCTTCCGTCGGACCTTTACGTTGCCCAACAGCATAGATGGCGAGAAAATCGGCGCTGCTTACACGGATGGAGTTCTGAGCATCGAACTTCCCAAAAAAGAAGAAGCCAAAAAAACTCCCCGTTTGATTGAAATTGGCTAATCCATAGCATCAATTCTTTGAAAGAATTCGAGGCTGCCTCCCAAGGGCAGCCTCTTTTTGTTTATTCCCGTTGAAGCCCAATTATTTCCTTTTTACTTTGATTCTGCTTGACTGATTCACCCAAACGAATACCTTTGACTAATTTTTTATTAGATATCAAATGGCTAAAAATCCTGCTGTACGCCACTTCATTTGGGGAGTATCGCTTTTCGGGGCTTTGTTTGTGAACTTCCCCATCATTTTTCTGAATTTACCTCTTTTAAGCAAGTCATCGCTGGCGCAATTAGATGTCTTTATGCAGATTGTTCTTTGCATGACGTATTCTTTCCTATTTATTAACTTCATTTATCGAAGTTCAAAGCGTAATCTGAGTACAAAAAAGCAATGGTCAGATGGATTTCTTCTTTTTGTGGGTTTTGCGGTCATCTTATCGGCCTTTAATATGATTGTTATCGATTTGCCGGTCAGAATGATTCCTTCGGTTGTCATGCGGGGAGGGTTGCTGGCAGGAATTGCTTATTTTTTCAGTCGATTTCTCACGGAAAACGAGCGAAAAAATGAGATACTGATTGAAAACGAGCAGTTGAAAAACGATAATCTACAGATTCAACTCACGGCGCTCCGCAATCAACTGAACCCTCATTTTTTATTTAATTCGTTGAATACCCTGAGTTGGCTGATCAACGAAGACAAAAACAAAAGCCAACTGTATCTGCAAAAACTGTCGCAGGTACTGCGGTATTCGCTCAGTATGCAAGAGCAATCGTTCGTGTCGCTCAAAGAAGAAATGGCATTGACCGACAGT
This sequence comes from Runella sp., assembly GCF_027484545.1. Classification (GTDB taxonomy): domain Bacteria; phylum Bacteroidota; class Bacteroidia; order Cytophagales; family Spirosomataceae; genus Runella. Next base: position 37,362 of record NZ_JAIXST010000304.1, read on the forward strand.
TTTATTTTTTTGCTTCAAATGCGGTTTGGGGATAATTAGAATGTCCACCGTGCGATCGAACATCCCGAGAAATTTAGAATTCCGCCGCTGTCAATTCAGTTGTTGGTAGAAAATGCAGTGAAGCATAACATCATTTCTTCGGGCAGTCCTTTGCAAATCAACATTGTCACGGATGCCGAACGTAACAGAATCAACATCAGTAATTCGCTCAACCTCAAGCCTAACTCCGAAGGGACGGGTATTGGATTGGCGAATCTCAACGAACGATTTCGATTGTTAACCGACCGCGAAATTGAAATTCGGCAGAATGGAGAATTCAGCGTTATTTTACCTCTGATTGCATGAACATAGTCATCATTGAAGACGAAGTGGCAGCGGCCAATCAGTTGAAATTTTTGCTGAATCAATTGGGGATAACGCACCAAATTATGGTAGTCATTGAAACCGTGACGGAGGCAATAAAATGGTTTATAACCCACGAAAGCCCTGATCTTATTTTTTCCGATGTTCAGTTAGCTGACGGCCTGTCCTTTGAAATTTACGAACAGATTCAAATCAAAGCTCCGATTATTTTTACCACGGCGTTTGACGAATACGCGATTCGGGCTTTTAAGTTGAACAGTGTTGATTATTTGCTGAAACCGATTGACGCAGAATCCGTGCGATTTGCCATCGAAAAATTTAATAACCAACAACTGTTCAATCGGGAAGCGCTGAACGAACTGATTCGACAACATACCTTTACACCGAAAGCGTATCGGAAGAGTTTTTTGGTGCGTTTTCGGGATAAATTACTTCCCGTTAAAACAACGGAGTTTGCGTACTTTTTTATTGATAACGGCTTGGTATACGGGCAGTTGCACGACGGACGAAAGTTTGTGATTGATTTTAAATTAGAAGAATTGGAAACTCAGTTAAATCCAGAAGAATTTACCAGGGCCAATCGGCAATTTATTCTTTCCTGGGAATGTGTAACAGAAATCAGTTCCTACGCCAACAGCCGAATCGTCATCCGTACTCAACCCGCCGCTCCCTTTGACATTATTGTCAGCAAAGAAAAAGTAACGGCTTTCAAACGGTGGTACGAAAAAAGCTGAAACGACGATTCACCTGCCTTTTTTTCCTTTTCACTTTCAAAGAAGAGGTTTGTCTCAACATATACTTCTTTTTCAGCGTCATATAGCTACGTAAGCAATTACTAAAACTAAATGATTATGAAAGTAAACCATTTTCTCGCAAGCACAGTCGCCATAGTCCTTGTACTTTTGGTCGGTTGTAATGAATCTACCGATACGCCCACGCCTTCGTCGGCTACGGTTTCGGCGTTAACATGTTCGTCAGCTACGTATTCAGGAACACCTGCGGCCGGAACAGCTTTTACGGGTACGGCCACCGTGCCTTACACGGGTGGGAATGCAGTGGCCTATTCGGCCGGTTCGGCCATTTCTTCCACGGGTGTGACAGGATTGACCGCTACGTTGGCCGCAGGAACGTTGGCTTCGGGCGCTGGCTCGGTGACGTATCCCATCACGGGAACACCTTCGGCCGCCGGAACGGCCTCTTTTGCCATTTCTCTGGGAGGGCAGAGTTGTACACTTTCGTTGACCGTCAGTGCGGCCGCTACCTCTACGGGCGGAACGGCTTGGGCCTTTGATACGGATATTGCCAACATCGTGGCTACGGCCGATGCATTTAAAGCAACGCTTTCTTCTACACAGCTAACTTCCCTGCAAGACTCGTACAACAAAGCCCACGCACAGAAGTGGTCCAATTTGCCCGAAGGGTTATACAAAGGCAGAGTAGGGTTGCAATCCACTACTTTCAGTACTGCTCAATGGACGGCTTTCTATAATTTGCTGAAAGCGGCTACGGGGTCAGGAGCAGACGAAGGAAATGCAGAATACGTAGGCATTTTGGCGGCTGACGATTACTTGAATTCTATCGGCGGTGGTTCAGACTATGGCTCAGGCAACTACTACATTGCGTTTATTGGCACACCAAGTGCTACGGGATTGTGGTGTTTGCAAATCGGCGGTCACCACGGAACCATCATTCAAACGTACAATGGCGGAAAAATGACGGGGGTTCCTTCCGTTCTACAGAACCCTTCCCAAGTTTTGCATGGAAAACCGTTACTTATCAACCTATTGTACAGGAATTGAATACCCTTTCGGCGATGCTGAAAGGGCTGGGTTCGACCGAACTCACCACTGCCAAGCGTTCGGCGGCTCAAAATGATTTGATTGTAGGGCCACAAAAAGACGGCAGTTTCCCAACGACAAAAACAGGAGTAAAAGTAGGAAATCTGACATCAACTCAGAAGGACTTGGTATTGGCGGCCATTAAAACGTATACCGACGATCTGGACAATAAAGCGTCGGCTGCGGCGTATGCCAAGTACAAATCAGAAATTGATGAAACCTACATTTCGTATTATGGCACTACAGCACTTACCGAAAAAGGGGATTATGTCTTGATTGATGGACCGAGTGTATGGATTGAGTTTTCGATGCAAGGCGGTATTATTGTGAAAAATGCCAATCACCCGCACTCCGTTTGGAGAGACAGAAAAGCCGATTATGGTGGAAATTAACGGCCCCCTAACCCGCGCGGCGGACCGTCCCGAAGGGGGAACTGCGCTCTTTAGAGCATGTTTCAGACTCTTTTGGCTATGCCTGTTTTTACTCCCCCTTTGGGGGCAGGGGGGGCTGTTTGCGCATCCGATGCCCAACTCCATGGTAATACTGAATGTGCACGAAAAGTCCATTTCGGGCGAAATCATGCTGCCGCTGGGAGAACTGCAATCGGCTATCGGGATGAGCGTTAATGACCGTTCGGAACGATTGGTAGAACGACTGGGCGATGCCCTTCGGATGTATCTGAAGCAGCACATTCGTCCCCGCAGTTTTGAAGGAAAACCGTGGATGGTGACGTTGGGTGAAATGAAAGTCATTGAAACCAAAAACGAACTGACGGGCGATTACAAAGAATTGATTGTTCGGTTTGAAATGACCCCGCCGGAACACTACGACCTTCGGAATTTCTACTTTGATTACGACGTAATTTTGCATCAGGTAGCGAGTCATAAAGTGCTGGTAAACGTTCGACAGGATTGGGAACGGGGCTTGGTGAGCGAAGATACCACCACGCAACAAGTGGGAGTCATCGAATGGGATATTGTGCAGGGAAAACTGAATCCTTTTCAGGTGAGTTTACAGCAGGGCAGCACTTGGAAAGGCTTCCAAAACATGGTATCGTTGGGGATTTCGCACATTGCCGCAGGAACCGATCATATTCTTTTTTTGCTGACTTTGCTGTTGGGAGCAATACAGCCCCCCATCCCGTGCGGCGGTGGTGCGCCACTGCGACCGTCCCCAAAGGGGAGTAAGAAAGGCTCCCCCTTTGGGGGTTGGGGGGCTGTACTTAAAATCGTCACTGCCTTTACCATTGGGCATTCGCTGACGCTGTTGTTAGGTTCGGTACAATGGCTGCATTTTCCTAGTAAACCGATTGAAGTATTGATTGCCGTCACTATTTTGGTGTCGGCTTTTCATGCCTTTCGCCCCTTGTACCCCAAGTGGGAAGTTTTTATTGTCGGAGGCTTTGGCCTGATTCACGGATTAGCGTTTGCCGAAACATTGACCAATTTGCAGCTTTCTGCCAAGCAGATGATTTTGAGTATTTTAGGATTCAATGTAGGCATCGAACTGATGCAATTGTTTCTCATTTTGTTGGTGTTTCCCGTCCTGCTTTTACTTTCCAAAACACGCTATTATGTATTCGTCCGACAGGCGGGTGCCGTTGTCATGATGCTGTTGGCGTTGGCATGGATGGTAGAGCGTATTCAGGAAAAACCGAATTTTATTACTGAACTTATTTCCTGATGAACCCCACCCTAAATCCCTCCCGCTGCGGCGGACCGTCCTGTGAGGGAGGGACTTGTCAGAACTCCCTTTCCCTCACAGGGGCCGCGGCGGCGGACCGCAAGGGTTGGGGATAGGGGTTCTAATAGCTAAAACTTGGCAAACCAATTAAACGATAAAAACCATGAAAGCATTTGCATTTTACGGAGCAATCTTACTGCCTTTATTAGGTTTGTTTTCTTCTTAAAATGAGAACGAAATTGTGTCCCAAATCGCTCCTGTTTCAGCTGACTGCGCCAAGGAAAAAGGAACCGCAAAAGTAGTTTGTTTTGCGGAAGCCTTTAAAGCGACCCTGAATGCCGAGCAAACCGCTCAACTTCAATTGGAATATACCAAAAGCAACGCGGTGAAGTGGTCCAATTTTCCTGAATTCAGACCGACACGCGTGGGGATTCGATTGGGGCTGCTCAATCCGGCGCAATTGGCGGCGGCCAAGGCACTGATGTCGGCGGTTTTGTCGCACGAATCGGAGCAGGAAGGATTTGGGGAAATGGAAGGCAACTTAGCGGCCGATGATTTTTTCGGACAGCATACCAACAATCCGAAGCTGTTCAGTTCGGGCAATTTCTTTATCGCCTTTCTCGGAAAACCAAGTACTTCCGACCTTTGGGAGTTGCAATTCGGCGGGCATCATTATGCGTTTGCCAATACCTACAAAGGCGGAAAAATCATCGGTGCGACGCCTTCCTTCCGAGGGGTTGAACCCTCGGTATTTGAATGGAACGGCAAGAAATACCAACCGCTCGAACAGGAAAAAGACGCGTTTGCCACCCTGATTGGTTCGTTGAAGGAAGAGGAGAAAACGACGGCCAAGCTGCGTTTGTCCTTTAACAATATTCTGTTAGGCCCCAATCAGGACGGAAAGTTTCCTTTGGAAAAACAGGGTGTAAAGGTGGGGGATTTGAGCAGTGCGCAGCAAAAATGGGTGAAAAAAGCCATGGAAAGCTACGTTCGGGATTTGGATGCGGAAACGGCCGAGGAATGGATGAAAAAGTACACGGCCGAATTGCCCGAGACCTACGTAGCCTACGCAGGAAGCGGCACGATGAACCAAGTGGGTGATTACGTTCGCATCGACGGACCGAGTATTTGGATTGAGTATTCGGCGCAGCCGAGCCGTGATATTCCCGGTACGACGCATCCGCATTCGGTTTGGCGTGATAGGAAGAGTGATTATGGGGGGAATTAGTGAGGAGGCTTTAGTAGGAATCCACCTATTTACAAATACAAAGCCTCTTAAAAAGCTCATTTGAGAGGCTTTGTATTCAAGAAGATGTTCAATGATTTTGAGAAATATTTTGTGTATTACTTTAATAATGAGTAATTTATCTCAAAATGAATCCCTAATTTCTTTAACTGATTTGAGGACTTCGGATACAGTTTGCGCAAAGGCTTTGGTAAACATATAAATACGACTCCATTCCTTAATTATTAAAGGATAATCCTATTCTCTATTCTTAAAACATATCCTGTATCATTAAGAAATTGTTCCATACGTCTTATCTGGCTCTCCTTAAATTTAGGATGTTCACTATTGGCTATATATGCTTTTTTTGTTGTGTATTCTCCCGCTTCATCTGAATCCCCAAAATTGCCAATTGTAGTACGTATTTGTTTTTCAGCATCTTTTACCCATGAATTCCCTAATGCTCCTCTTTCTTTCAATTCAATAAAAATTATAACCCTGTCATAAATCAAAACACCATCGCAACGTTTATCCATAGTTCCATCTTCTCTACTAACAGCGATACAATTATCAATTGCAGTAAATATTACATGATTTCTGTCTTCGTTCACTACAACAGCAATCCATTTACTTCCATCAGACTCATCAATATATGCAGGATTTTTAGCTGGATGCGGATCATCACAAAGCCCGAATAATTTTCTGTTAGAATGAGTTTTACAAACTTCAACTGCTAAATTAATGCTCATAAATTTTGTTGAATTTCCAATAATTGCGCAAATAGTTCATTCCCATCTCCAAGTCTTTCATTCAATTCGTTTTCATCTGATGGTAAACCATTATATGCTTCTAATTTTTTGATACTTCCTTCTTTTTCATCCAATTCGTAAATAATTAAATCAATTGGCTTCACAGTTGATAATAATGGAACAATCTCATTTAATAATTTTAGATTTTTTTCCGTTTTAATCATTTCTGCCAGCATATTTGCCTTTACTGAAAGTGTTAAATAATTAATTAAATATGGACTATGTGTCGTCATAATTAATTTATTGGCTTCGTCCATATTATTAAACTCCAATAGGCTATTCAGTATTTTTTGTTGGGAAGTAGGAAATAGATTTTGTTCCGGTTCTTCAACTATATTGATAAAACATCTTTTGTTAAATCTTTTTGATATTGCAGATAACGCAACTCTTTTTTGTTCATCAGTTAGTTTGGCATCTTGAAATAAATTTGTAATTGCTTCGCTAAAACGTTTTAATTCAAAACTGCTCATAGATTCCTCCTTATCATATGTACCGCCTCTCGTCCTACTCTCGATTCTATTAGCTAAATATCTACTGACAAGGTATAGAGGAACCAATGATTGATACCCACTCGATGACTCGGTTAATCTTATTTTATAGCCTTCTCCCTTAATATTTATAATATCATTTAATTTATCATATTCTATATCTACATTGTTAATAGGCAAACTTAAATTTCCTCTCATTTGATTTTTAGCATTATCAAATTCAGTAACAAATTCAACTAAAGATTCAGAGGAAAATTTCAAGACGTCAGGTTTCCTTACAGTGCTTATAAAATTACGTTCTGCCGGTACATACATGATTTGAGGTAACAAATATTTCCCTGTTTTATTCTCATTAACAGTTAAATTTCCTGCTTTATAAGCTATATGATAGGCTTCTCCCTGATATTCAATTTCTGTCTGGTAATCGCTGTTGCTGTCAGAAAAATAATTTTCAAGACGATGATATTTACAATATACATTTTGAAATCGCTTTCGTTGGGTAAACCACTTTGAATTATAGTCTCCCCTCACTAAAGCTTTTTCAATCCAACTTAATGTTGAGAAGAGCTTTGCAATTGTGCTCTTGCCGCTTCCTTGATTGCCAATAAGTACCGTAACTTTATTAATATCAATCCATCCATCATTTTCTTGGTAACCGCCTTTTATTGGACCAAAATTTTTTATTCTAATTCTGCTCATTTTATTCTAAGAATTTTAAGACCAAAATTTGTTATAATGCTTCCCAGAATTTAGGCAGGCACAATAAATTGGAGATTGCTGTCTAAAACAAACACAAAAATGGGAAAAACCAACATGTGAGTTTTAGTTCAGATTTTAAGACAAATGTAGCGACTATCAAAGAACAACAAAATTCTAAGTTAGCTTCCAAATATGAATTGTATTGCTACAGCGAAACCTCCGACTCAAATTACTGAATGTAAAAGCAACTCTTAGCATCAGCAAGTCAGGTGTAATCTCAGCCATATTTAGCGTTTTGAAACAATAATTTGAAGATGTGACCTCGACGGGAATCGAACCCGTATCAAGCGTTTAGGAAACGCTTATTCTATCCGTTGAACTACGAAGTCTATTTTTTACATTGGTCAGCCGTCGTATCAAGCGTTTGGAAAATGCTTATCGGGCGGCGTTCCATTGAATTACGAAATCTGAATTTGTGCAAATTTCTGAAAACTATTCCGCAATATCAAAGTTGGGCGGCATTCCGTCGAAGAAATTCATCTTGGTCCAATTTGGATAGATTTGGAAGTGTTTGGTCTTCACCAATTCAAAGAGCGTAGCCCGTAATTCTTCCAAATTTTCCTTGTTTTCAGCAGAAATAAAGACAACATGGTCAGATTTGCCGGTCAGGTAGCTCTTCTTCAATTTGGCCAATACCATTTCTTTGGTTTGCTCAATGATGATTTCGCCTTCGGGCGTCTCAATCACCTCGTCAAAATCTGCCGCTTTGGGATGATAGGCGTCTATTTTGTTGAAAACCAAGATGGTAGGCTTGTCGGCGGCTTTGATTTCGGTCAAAGTTTGGTTGACAATCTCAATTTGCTCCTCAAAAGAAGGGTGCGAAATGTCCACCACGTGCAACAAAATATCCGCTTCGCGTACTTCGTCCAATGTAGATTTAAACGACTCAATGAGCGTAGTGGGCAGCTTACGAATAAACCCAACGGTATCAGTCAGCAAAAACGGAATGTTTTCCAGTACCATTTTGCGCACGGTAGAATCCACGGTGGCAAAGAGTTTATTCTCGGCAAAAACGTCCACTTTGGCCAAGCGTCGCATGAGGGTGGATTTGCCCACGTTGGTATAGCCCACCAAAGCTACGCGTACCAAACGGTCACGTTCTTTGCGGCGGGTCACGCTTTGTTTGTCAATTTTTTCGAGTTTTTCCTTCAAAAAAGCAATCCGATCCTGCACGATACGACGGTCAGTTTCCAACTCTTTTTCCCCCGGACCGCGCATCCCGACGCCCCCTTTTTGGCGGCTCAAGTGGGTCCACATACGGGTAAGGCGAGGGTAAATGTATTGATATTGAGCTAATTCCACTTGAGTTTTGGCCTGTGCGCTTTGAGCCCGCATCACAAAAATGTCAAGTATCAATAAACTGCGGTCGAGTACTTTTATATCTTTAAACTCCGCCTCCAGGTTGCGCACCTGCGAGGGGATGAGTTCGTCATCAAAAATAATCATGTCCACGGGATTGTCAGTCACGAAAATTTTGATGTCTTCGAGTCTTCCTTTGCCCACAAACGTCCGATTATCAGGATATTCGAGTTTTTGAGTAAATGTCTTTACGGTCTGTACACCCAGCGTAGCGGCCAAAAAAGCCAACTCTTCCAAGTATTCTTTGGTTTGTGCAGCGGTCTGCCGTTGAGTAGTAACGGCGACCAACACGGCTGTTTCCTGTTTTTTTGCGGTTGAATTCATTTACGATTCCGTCCCGAATTCATTCGGGATTAATAGTTAACCGTTATTGGTTAAACGGGTATAGATAACGGCGTTGATTTTCAGAAAGTTTCTTGATTTATGACGAAGTTAAAGCTTTAACTTGATTTTTTGTAATTTGTCGTGCTGAAAGTGTCTAAAGAGTGTTCATGGGTCAGGATAACAACCGGTTTTATATGCTTCGTTTTTTTAAATATGTTCTTCTTACCTATTTTGTATCTACACTGCTGATTTGGGCGTTTCATCCTTTCGCTTTATTTCGACCCACAACCTTAGCCGCCGATTACGAATATCGCTTTGCCTTGCCGTTTCGGGAAATCAATTTTGAACGCGAAAAAGGCGTAAAATTGAATGCCCTGTGGTTTAGCAAAGACAGTAATTCACTTTCTCAAAAGGGGCCGGTCGTGTTGTTTTTTCACGGAAATCGCGACAATTTGGCTCGGTGGGGCCGTGAATATGCCGAACGATTTACGAGCAGGGGCTACAACGTGTTGATGTACGACTATCGCGGTTACGGCAAAAGCACTGGCGAGCGCTCCGAAGCCACCCTTCATCGGGATGCACAGCACCTGTATGATTTCCTGAAAAAACAGTTTTCAGAAGACTCTATTGTGGTGTATGGTTATTCGTTGGGAACAGGAATGGCGTCGCGCATTGCGGCCAATAACCGTCCTAAATTGCTGATTTTAGAGGCGCCTTACGCCAGTATGCCAACGTTGGGGCGCACTCAATTGCCGATTTTTCCGTATGAATGGCTCACGCGCTACAAGTTCAGAACGGATAGCTGTTTTGCGCATATTCATTGCCCTATCCATCTTTTTCACGGTACCAAAGACATTACAGTTCCTTACAAAAACAGCCTTCTTCTTTTGTCAACTCCGGCACCTGAAAGTCCTGCCAAAGTGAAGTTAACCACCATTCCCGGCGGGCATCATTTGTACCTGAACAGTTCGCCAATTTATCGTTCAGCGTTGGATAGTTTGCTGAAGTAAAAATAGTAACAGGAAAAGCTGCATAGCAGCGCAATAATTGTAGCAAAGAAATGTACACCCGAACAAGCCACTAAAGGTGCAGCGCACCGAAATAACTACACCTGAAATAGCTATTTCGGTGCGCTGCACCTATTTGCTTGTTGATTTTAATTCTGCTGCTACAACTATTTTGGTACTACGTACCTGATTACCTTACAATTTTTTCTCAAAAAAGGCGGCAATGGCTTTGTTTACTTTGACTTGGTTGGCGTGCATCATAAAATGGTGCGTATCATCCACGATCACCATCGTTTCCATAGGCACCCCCAATTCTTCCAAACGACGAACCAAGTCGGTGCTTTGGCTGAACCGTACGTTGCGGTCGTCGTCGCCGTGAATAAAGAGCACGGGCGATTTCCACGTATTGACGTAGGCCACGGGGGAAGATTTCCAGGCTACTTCCAACGCACGATCCGCATCGGGAGCGCGTTCGTATTGGTCGGGGAGGACGAGGCTGCGGGCGCGCTCGACGGTGCGGTCGTGTACACCGTGAATGTCAACCCCCACGGCAAACAGTTTTGAATCACGCCCCAACGCAAGAGCAGTTAGAAAGCCGCCGTAAGAGCCGCCGTAAATACCGATTCGCTTGGGGTCTATTTGGCTTTGTTTAGCCAACCATTCGCCCGCCGCTTTGATATCCAAGTACTCGGATGCACCGTTTGAACCCCCGTTTTTGGCGTTGTGAAATTCATAACCGTACCCAATTCCCAAGCGGTAGTTGACCGAAAGGACTACAAAACCACGACTCGCCAAGTATTGGTTCATGGCGTATGCATTGGCATAATAATCGGAATAATTCCACCCCAACAGCATTTGGCGAGGTGGCCCGCCGTGTACGTAAATGATGGCTGGTTTTTTGGCCGATCCGCCCGCTTTTTCAAAGAGTTGGCAATGCACCGTCACTCCGTCCGACGATTTGAACACGACCTGTTTGGGCGTTACTAAATCGGCTGCGGGATAGTTGGCAGGTAAACGGTCCGTAGCCAGTAACTTGATTGTGCCGCCATTGGCTGGCATTACGCAGGGGAGGGGAGGGCGTTGTGCCGTCGCACTCACAAATGCTAAGGTCTGTCCATCGCCAGTAAGAACAGGAAACCACTCCAAACCTGCGCCGGGAGTCATGACCTTCATATCTGCTTGACTTACCGAGACTTTGACGACGTGGCGCCGGTCAATATCCAACGGGTCAGTGCCGGCATTGGCGGCAAAAACTAATGATTTACCGTCGGCGCTCAGTTGGATATGTTCACACATAAAATTGCCCGGAGTGAGCAATAAAGGTTTGCCGCCCTGCTCGGTCAACGAATACAAATGAGGCCATCCGTCTTGGTAGGAAAGAAAAACGATGCGGTCGGCGGCCCAGTGTAAGTTGGTGCCGCCGTGCGTATTGGGCACCGACCCACTCAGTGTTTTTGGGGCTGTCCAGAGCGTTTTTGCCTGCCCGGTGCTAACCTCTGCCGTGACAATCGACCACGGAATGTGTTTTCTAACGAGGATAGAATCGGGTTTGCCTCCTAAGCCATTTGCCCGAACAAAAACCAATTTCTTTCCATCGGGTGACCACCTCGGCGAACTGTCACGCTTGTACTGAGGGTCTATCCAACTAATTGGGGTCTTGGCATCGGTGAAAACTCCAATAAAACTGTGGTCAACGCGGTTGGATTGGAATGCCAAACGACTTCCATCGGGTGACCAAACGGGCGAGCCATTGGTGCCCCGGGCCGAAAACAGCATCACGGGCGATGCCGAGCCGTCGATGGGAGCCGTGTAGATTTGTCCGCCTTTTGCAAAGGCCACTTTATCGCTTTTGGGTGAAATGACCGGTTCTTCTCCCTCTCCCAGCGCTTTGGGCTCACCACCCGAAAAAGGAACGGCCCAGATCTGTACTTTGGGAGGGGTCGGGCTGAAGGTAGGATTGACAGGCAGTTCATCACCCCAATTGGAGCCATGGTCACCGCCCCGCACGTAAATCACCCACTTTCCATCCGGCGAAAGCGCAACGCTGCTCAATTCCTGACCGTCGTCTTGTACATAATTGGTCAGGCGGCGGGCGCTGAAATCGGGTCCTTCGGCTACGTAGATGTTGCGTTGTCCCTGCTCGTTGAAAGCCCACGCAATGCGGGAGCCAGTGGCTGCGGCGGTGAGTTCGTTGGGAAAAGGATACGATTTAACGACGTCTAAATTGAGTCCTGTTTGGGACCGGGCCATTGTAATGAAAACGGAAAATAAGAGAAAGGTCAGGTGTAGACGAAATTTCATAGAGTTAGGATTTAGTAGAATCCAAACTTACTAAAAAACACTGTTTTGAAGAAGATAATTAGAGGCTTTAACCTCGCAAGCAATAAGAATTTGCATAAATTTCTGAATTTAGCGGTTTAATCGCTGACGTATGCCAATTCCTCTTTCTCCTGACCTGGCCCCTATTACCCGACATGCGCGGGCCATGTATAGCTCACGCCTGCTGATTGCGGCCGTGCATCACCTGAATGTCTTTGAGTCTCTCATAGGCGGGCCTCTTTCCTTCGCTGATTTACAGCAGCGTCTTGGACTTCGGGAACGTCCGGCCATGGTGCTGTTTCCAGCACTGTGTGCGATGCAGCTATTGGCTTATGATTCGGACGGAAAACTTCACCTGACTGTCATAGGACGACATCTGACGCGCGGAGCTACCCCAACGCTCATGGATTATGTGGGTTTGGAAAAGAATGATCCCGGTGTCATTGAAATGGCCGAGCGGCTTCGTAACGATGGGCTGCCACAACCGGAACCCACGGGAATTGCCTATGTAAAAGAAGGCGATGTGCCTTCTCCGATGGATGATCCGGAAGTCGCTCGTTTTCTGACCATGGCCTTGGCTGGTCGGGCACAGTGTTTAGCACCTTTGGTAGCCGAAAAGCTTCCCAAACACAGCGGTCATTTGCTGGATGTAGCTGGTGGAACAGGCTACTTTACCTACGAGTGGTTATTGGTAAATCCTCAGGCAACTGCCACTGTATTCGATCGCCCGGCGGTGTTGACCGTGGCGAAAGAAGTATTGGAAACTTTTTGTCAAAGCGGCCTACCCCGGGCAGTCAGTGTAAAGGAAAGGGTACAATTTATGCCGGGTGATATGTTAGCGGATGAATTGCCGCAGACCGACCTGCTTCTGGCAGCCAGTTTGTTTCATGATTGGCCTACGGAAACCTGTCAGGTGCTTGCTCATCGTTTTGCCGCTTCTCTTCGACCGGAAGGCGAGTTGTGGATTCACGATGCCTTTCTAAACGATGAGTTGGATGGGCCGTTGGCCGTGACGGATTATTCAGCGCAGTTGTTTTGGGTAACCAAAGGCCGTGCTTACGGCCGCTGGGAATATCGACAATTATTGCACAATGCAGGCTTGATTCCCTCCCTTGATTCTTTTTCTACACAGATGGATTATGGGCTTATTTGGGCAAAAAAGCCACATAAAGCTGAAATTAATAAGTAGGTAATTTGAATGAAAGTGAATGGAATGGAAACAATCGTGCAAGGAGTCAGTCAATGATTGCGATTAAAATGTATGACAAAATTCTCTTTTTGCAAATCTCAAAACCCTTCCTAACTTGCAACCTCTTACCTAAAACCTATGATGAATCGAAAATACGCTTTAGTCGCTGTGGGTGAACTGCTTGCGGACTTAATTGGAACTGAATTTACGCAAAATCTTTCAGATACAGAAATCTTCAGACGTTTTCAGGGCGGGAGTCCCGCCAATCTCGCGGCTAATATGGCACGCTTGGGAAATAATACTGCGTTGGTAGCCTGTGTCGGGAATGATAATGTAGGAGCGTATTTGGTCGAAAAAGTAGCGGAAACAGGTGTTGATACTACTTTTATTGCCCAGGACACTTCTGCCCCAACTAGTATTGTACTCGTATCACGCACCAAAGGAACACCTGATTTTATTGCCTATCGAACGGCCGACCGGATGATTCAATCCGAGCATATTTCCGATGACTTACTTCAAAATGCATCCTTTTTTCATACGACCTGTTTTGCACTGAGTCAGGAACCTGCTCAAACTGCCATTGTAGAGGCCGCTTCGCGGGCACAAACTGCCGGCTGTATTGTAAGTTTGGATGCCAATTATGCACCTTCCATCTGGCCTGATCGCAGTCAAGCGCAACAGGTTATCAGGAATTATTGCCAAAATGGGGCTTTTGTGAAACTAAGCGAAGATGATGCCGAACGAATTTTCGGAGAGGCTCTAACCAATGAGGAAGTTATTGCTGCTTTCCACGAAATGGGCGCGAAATTGGTTTGCTTAACTTTGGGGGGCAAAGGCAGTATTGTTTCGTCGAATTACGGAAAAGACTGTGTAGAAATTGCGGGCCGTCCTATTGAGGTCAAAGACGCGACGGGCGCCGGGGATTCGTATTGGGCAGGATTTCTGACAGCTTGGTTAGATGGCAAATCACCTGCTGAATGTGCGCAGGCGGGTGCCAATATTGCAGCGTTGAAAATCAGCACAATCGGGCCTCTGCCTGCCAAAGTGGATAAAGCTATTTTGTATAATCCGTGAATCAGATTTACCCCCCTTTGGGGTTGGGGGCCTGTTTTACCTTTTCATCACCTTTCAGGTATGAAACGTAATAAATCACCATTTCCATCATTTCGGACGTAGTATTCCACCCAAAAGTAGTGTCGCGAGCAGGTTTGAACGGATTCAACGGATTTTCTTCGGTATTGTCATAAGTGGCTTCCGCCAAAATAACTGAGCCTTTCGGAACGTGCAATAAAGAATCAAATTGATAGGTCATTTGCCAATTGAAATCCCAATTGTCGATTTTGATAAACGGTACTAAATCACCGTCGGGAGTGATGGCAAAAGCTTTGAAGGTTTTGCCCAGAAAGTGCATGTGGGGTAAAACCGAAATAGCCGATATATCTTCCTTCAAGGGTTGGGTGCTCATATAAAACGTAGATTTCTCATTGGCTTTTATCAGAAACGGTGGGTTGGTGATGTGCTGTTCATGGAGAATCAGCGATTTAACTTCGCGTTCTACGGGCTTTTGAGAAAAATACAGATTAATCTCCGATTGGTCGGTCTGGACAGTAGCCGACGGAGAATAGTGCAGGTATAAAATCAAATTTGAATTTGCCTTAATTTTCTTTGCCACTCCTTCGGGAAATTGAATTCGATCATTTCCGGGTACCCAACCGTACAGAAATTCGTCGGCCATCGGAATACGTTGAAATTCGGCCAGTTTAGGGTCGGTGCCATGCATTCCTTCCAAGCCTCCCATGTGTCCGCTCGTATCAACCATCACGCGGCTGTGATGTACGACCTTTCGATTGCCCGGCAAAAATTCAATGGCTTCCACCATCACCTCTTCTTTCAGCCCCGTAGGTACGTGAAAATACCGAAATTCTTCTATCCCTGTATTGGGAACGGTAAACGCATTCTGCATTTTCAGAATCAAATCCGGCGCCCGCTTTGTCATGCCGGCGAGGGCGGGGCCGTCCATACGGGCATCTATGTCTTCGCCTTTTTCCTTTTTCCTTTTTACACTTTTTCCCTCGATACTTCCCTGCGCTACCCACTGTTGAATCAGTTCAATTTCCTCTTCTTTTAATCCTCGTTCATTGGCATAATGTTGAAAGCTTCTATCGGCAGGAAAAGGAGGCATGTATTTAATTTGGGTAACCTTCGCCACAAACTTGGAGCGTTTGGCAACGTCTTCGTACGTAAGCAAACTGAACGGCCCGATACCTCCCGGACGATGGCATATTGCGCAATTTTTGGCAATAATGGGCTGGATGTGTTCATAAAAGGTCAGCTTTTTTTGAGCTAAAACTGTTGTTGTTATTATCCAAAAAACGAAAACTGCCCTCTTCATAAATTATGTTAAAAGATAAATTTAAAACATAAATAGCAGACTCCGAAGAATCTGCTATTCAAAGCTATGTACGGGTTGGTGGTGTTCTCACCACCAACGGGAGAACACTACCAACAGCGTTTGCGCATTTACTTCTCAAACTCGTCTTTACCAAGTAGCTGTGATATGTGATAAACTTCGTCACAATCCACAAAAGAAAACATAATCCCATCAATAATCTGCCACGCTTTACGCTGTTGAGCAGATAGTTTTTCAATAGACGGAAAACGGTTTAATGGTGTTACAATTTTCCGTCCGTCTAAAAATTCTACCGACATTTTACCCCGTGATGTAAAGCCTATTTTTTTGATAGTAGGTTGTATACCAATATAGCCCTGTAATTGCGTCATAAGCTGTAAATGTTTAATATTTCTACTTTTTCGCCATTCTTAAAACGTTCAATATGCTCTAAGATTTGGGGCAAATTTCCCTTAATAACTTCCAAAGCAGTATTTATTTCTGAATTTGTTAACTCTCCTTGCTCAAAAGCCTCAATTCCATTTTCTATCCAAATCTTAGCAGCCCTTTGATATCCCTTTTTGCCTCTGATAACGTGCAAATGCAAACGCTCTTGTAAATCATAAGAATAAAAAAAGAATTGCAAAAATCGGTAAATAATTATTTTAGGCATATGATATCTTCCAAAGTAGCCACTTTTCGACTCATTCGTCTTACTTCTTCTTTTACTTCCATTTCTGATTAAATTATCAATCACTTTCCAAAAATAAAACAAAACCCGCCCAAAAACAAAAATAGCAGACTCCGAAGAATCTGCTATTTTAAAAAGAGACAAAACCAATATTACCTCACAATGAAGTTCAAACGGCAGTTTGCATTGGCTTGTGATACCGGAGTTGGGTCAAGACAGATACTGTCTTCGTTCCATACTTTAAATACAAGACCTGTGCTGGTAGTCAATTCCCAAGTTACAACAAAAGCATCAGCAGCAGCGCCTGTTCTTGCTCCCTGTAAACGTGCTCCCGCAGGGCGAGGGCGTGCTGGGTTTTCAAATACCTTCACATCTTTTACTTTATCGTATTTTACTGTAGCATCTTTGTAGAGATTATAAATCTCCGCAGGAGTGATACTGAACGAGTTCCACTGACGATTGGCAGTTGGGGCGTCAATCGTTTTTACAACTTTTCCTCCACTACCCAAAGAAACCGTCTTAGGGTTACCATCGGGATCCGTGTAAGACTCAATCATATCTACTTTAATTACAATTTTATTAACCGTCAATTGATTATCCAGCGATACCCAACGGATTTTGAAGTCAATTTTAGCAGCATCCTGAGCCGTAAGCGGAAAAGTTTTCGCATTGGCGGCAATGTTAGCTTTTCCGGCCTCTGCTACTCCGTCAAAAACGCCCCAACCATGAACACCCGGTTCCCAAGGTTTATTGGGGTTAAGCGATTCATCACGACAACCAACCAGAAGGAAAATCGCGAGTGATAATGAATATATAAGTGTTTTTTTCATTGTTTATCTTTCTTTAGGTTTTGAGGAACGGAGAATGTCAAATGTGTTTCGACATTCTCCATTTAAAATTCGTCACTTTCTTAAAACTCCCACTTCACTTTCACTTTATCCCAGAAGATTGGATCACGGTCAAAAATGACATCCGAAATGTATTTCTGAGCATTCGTAGGGTTCAATGCACCTTCCGATTGTGGATAAGGCAAACGCAAAGCGTATTGACGCGGCGGCTTAGAGATGGGTGTCATAATACCTACCGAAAACTGTCTGAATTGGCTTTGGATTGGGTAACCCGTACGGCGCTGGAAATTCCACAAATCCATTCCCTGTCCCCATGAGCAGAACCAAATTTGCTTGGCTACTACGTTCAATTTAGCTGCATTTGTAGCAGCAGCATCGTATAGTTTCAACCACTCATCCACGTAAGCAGTAATATCAGCCGCTGCTGGTGCTTTGGCGCGGGTTGGATCTGATTTCAAACCTTGTGCTACTACCACCGCAATTTGCTCACGCATAGCTGCTTCAAACAATGCCTTGGCATCGCCCGTCACACCCGTATTATCTAAAATTGCCTCAATTTGGTAGTACTTCGTATTCCAACTGTGAATAATAGGCCATTGACCATCACCACCCGTATTGAGGGCCGCCTGTCCTGTCAATGCTACCGCAGGAACAGTTTTGTCAGAATAAACCCCACCCGCAGGATAGCAACCCGGCGTAGTACGCAACGGGCCATCGGCTGCTGCCCCTGATACATCTCCGCGGTCACGGCCAAAATAGCCTGCAATGTACGCTATCTCAGAAGCTGGCAAATTACCCGTAAAGCCAAAAACTCTTTTGTATTCATCCAAGAACGTGGCACGTAAAGGCAAGTAAGAACCCCCAAAAGGAGTTGTACCACGGTCGGTTGGGTTGTTTTGGTCTAAAACGCGGCTTGTTTGACGGTAGAAATAGAATGGCAAACGTGGGTCTTTGTTCAAAATCATCTCACCCATCAATTGATGGTTGATATAGCCTGGGTCACCAAGACCTGCGTAAGTACCGTACCAAGGGTGTGTGTTTCTTTCAGGAGCCACTTGTTTAGAAAACAAGTAAGACCAGTTTTGAGCAGCAGTAGTAATATAACCACCTGCCTCAAAAGCTGCTTTTAGTTCTGCGTTACCATTGGCACGGCCCTTGCGAGACGTAAGCAACAAACGAAGTTTTACTGTTCTGGCGATACGCGTCCAAGTAGTAGCATTACCACCACCGATGTAGTCATTTTGTACCGCTACAGGCTGTGGCTTGGCCAATTCTACTATGGCTTGGTCGCACAACTTTAGTAAGTCTTCGTAAATCTCTGAATCCTTGTCAAACTTAGGCGTTTTGTTGGGCTCGGCAGCGTTGCCTTTCCAAGCTTCGCTATAGGGAATGTCTCCAAACATATCAACCATGTGGCCTACAGAAAATGCTTTCAACGTAAGGGCAATGCCACGGTATCTTGGATTTTTACCATCGGCCGAGCCTTTCAACATTTCTTCGATGGTCTGTAATGCTCTGAAGTTACCATTCCAAGTACCCTGAAAAGAGGTATTGCTAAGATTGTAAGAATCAGAACTTGTGCTTAGACCTGCAAAACCCATTGCTGCATCATTAACGGCAAGGTGTGCACCAACAGCCGCATTTTCTGCTACAGGCAATAACAGCGCCAACGAACCCGTGGCAGGGCGGTTGGGGTCAGTGTTGATATCCAATTCTGTCAGTTGGCAAGAACTCGCAATCGCAATAAGTCCTCCCAAAGCCAGTGTTTTAATGCTATTTTTATAATTCATTAGTTTGTGTCTTTTGAGTGATTAATGATAGTAGTGAGTAGTGAGTATAGAGTAGTGAGTAGTGTGAGATTTTTCTCATTTCTATATACTCATTACTTTATACTTAATACTCAATACTTAAAATTAGAACGTTGCAGTTAAGTTGATACCAAAACGACGAGTCGAAGGCGAAGCTCCCAAATCAAATCCCTGAATGTTGGAATCCGAGAAGTTCGACAAGATTTCAGGGTCAAAGTTCAAGCCCGGCAACATGTTTGGTGCGTAGAACCACAAGTTACGACCTGATGCCGACAAACGAAGTCCACCAAATACTTTCGCGTATTTCTTCAGGAATGTTTTTGGAACTTCATAGCCCAAAGAAACCTCACGAATACGTATTACCGACGCATCGTAAATGTTTACCTCATCCGAACCATAAGCACCGTATCCATCAGAGAAGTGGTACTGGAACGCTGACATTGCAATAGTATTTTTGATTGGCTTGCCGTCGTCACCTAACAAAGGCTTATAAGTTGTAGGATCTCCCAATACACCTGGGATTACGCGCATACCTTCGCGATCTTCCGAGTTTTTCAACTGACCACGCAACAACAACGAAGCCGCCGTAGAAGAGAACAAGCTTCCGCCCGCTTTGTAATCAATCAGAATGTTCAAATTGAAGCCTTTGAATGAAATAGTGTTGGTCCAACCTACTGTATATTTGGTATTAGGGTCACCAATAATAGTCGAACCAGCAGCACGGATTGGCAAACCAGTATTGGGGTTAATCAACAAATTACCGTTTTCGTCGCGGGCATTTACTGAACCATAAATTTGTCCATAAGGCAATCCGTTACGGAAAATAGTACCCAAAGCAGAAAGACCAGTACCGCCAATGAAGATTTCACCGCCTGGGCCAGCATCTTCCACTTTTGAACGAATGCGGGTATAAGCTACGAAAGAAGTCCATGTAAAGCCGTTACGCAATTTCACAGGAACAAGCGTTAAGCCCAATTCCCAGCCTTTATTTGTGATTTTACCGGCATTGGTGATTTCAGTATTAAAACCAGTAGTGTTTGGCAATTGACGTGTAACGATCAAATCGGTAGAATTACGATTAAAATACGCCAAATCCACACCAATGCGGTTATTCAAGAATTGTAACTCTGTACCAAGCTCTATTTCAGAGGTAAATTCCGGTCTTAAGGTTGCATTGTTCAACTGACTTGGCAATGAAGCCGTTGAAATAGCGGTGGCGTTGTAGAAAGTACGGCTAAGGTTGTAAGCCGTATTTACTTGATAAGGATCGGCATCTTTACCTACCTTGGCGTAGTTGGCTCTGATTTTACCAAAATTGATAATATTCTTTGGTAAATTAAACGCATCGGTAAAGATGAACGAAGCTGATATCGCTGGATACAAGTAAGTATTGTTGGCGGCCGGTAAAGTCGAAGAACGGTCTTGACGAGCCGAAGCCGTTAAAAACAAATAATTACTGTAACCTAAAGTCAATTCAGAAAAAACACCATACAAACGACGCTTACGAGAAAATTCATACGCAGTTTGGGTCAAGGTAGCAGCAGTAGTTAATACGTTGGCATCAATCACAGGAGAACCTGACACACCTGATTCACTGTAACTACGCTCGTTGGGGTTGAAACCTACCAATAACTTCGCGTTGATTTTTTCGCTAAAATCGTGTTGCGCCGTAGCCAAGAAAGTAAAATCAACCTCTGTATTGGTCAAGTCTTGACGTAATACAGAACCCAAAGGTTGGAAAGTACCCCCTGGACGAATCGTGTTACGACGAATTTCAGAATAAGTGTTCAAACCACCACGGGCTGTTAAATTCAACCAAGGGGTAACGTCATAGCTTAACGCCATATTTCCGTACGCACGGTTTACGCTTGAGTTATACAAGTTGTATTTAGCCGTCCAAAGTGGGTTGTCAAGCGCGCGATAGAATACGTTTGAACCATCCACCGGGTTTTCAAAAGGATAACCGCCTAAATCGTAGTTACGTGGTAAGTAAAACAAACGGCTATAAATAGACCCTGCTGAAGCCAAACCACCGTAGTCTGCATAGTAACCAGCACCTGACTGTGGACTCATTTGGTTGGTGCGCGTGTAAGCTACACTACCACTTACGTTCAAGCCGTTTACAAGAGTTGCATTACCACCAAAACTCAAAGTAGTACGTTCTGTAGATGAGTTAGGCACAATACCTTCATTTTTGGTACGTGACATCGAAGCATTGATAGATGTCTTGTCACCTGTAGAGTTGATTTGGATCCCGTTTTCCAATACTTTTCCCTGACGGAAGAATGCCCCTACGATGTCATACGCTTTCAATGGTACAGCAATACCACGGCCATTGGCTTGCATCAATTCAGGGAAGGCGGCTTGATAACGTGCTGCTCCAAAAGGCACAGTAGCATCAACCAATGGATGAGGGATGGTACCCGCTGGAAAATCTGGATCAATTACTTTAGAGTAACGTTCAAAACCTAAACCAGCATTAATACGGTCAACGGCATCAGGCATTGCAGTACCCCAGTTTCCGATAAAACCACCGTTATAAGTTTGGTTTGAACCTTGCGTGTAGCTATCTTGGTATTCTGGCAATGAAGATACGTTTTCAACCGAATACGAAGAGTTATAAGTCACTTCCAAGCCTTTGCGAGCCGATTTGCTACCTGCTTTTGTGGTGATTACGATTACCCCGTTAGCCGCACGAGAACCGTACAAAGCCGAAGCAGCTGCACCTTTCAATACCGTCATTGACTCAATGTTGTTAGGGTCAATATCATACGCACGGTTTGATGTAACTGTATTTTGGTTGTAACCTTGTGTAGAGTTTACTCCGTTATCAAAAGGAATACCGTCTACTACGAAAAGGGGCTGGTTGTTACCGGTAAATGAGTTATTACCACGAATCGTGATACGCGTACCTGCACCCGGAGCACCGTTACCCGCGGTGATGTTTACGCCCGGTACTTTTCCACTTAATGCACGCAATGGATCTGGCTCAGAACGCTGCTGAAGATCAGAGCCTTTTACATTTGAAACTGCAAATGCCAACGCTTTTTTGTCGCGTTGGATACCTACCGCCGTTACCACAACTTCGGACAATTGCTTGGTATCAGCAGCCAAAACAACATTGATTGCAGTACGAGTACCAACTGCAATCTCTTGCGTGAGTGTACCAACAAAACTGAAAACTAAAGTGGCACTGTTAGGAGCATCAATGGAATAGCTTCCGCTTCCGTCTGTATTCACGCCCTTCGATGTACCTTTTACTACAACCGACACGCCCGGCAAGGCACTCCCGTCCTCGGCCGAGGTAACTTTTCCCGTAATCTTGCGATCTTGAGCCACCACTGTGACACAACCAGCGCATACCAACAGGAAGCTCAGAAATAGAATTTTCCTCATAAGGATGTTTGATTTGATTTAGTTTGGTTAGATAAGTGAAACATGAATTATTGATAAAATCGCATAAACGCATTCGTTAATCGAGTTATGGACTCGAAACAACAAGAAAATGAATTACTATTAGTTTAATTTTAATACTACCAGTCTAATAGTCTACACTATAAGAGATTATGGAAATACTGCCATAGACTATTAGAACTGATAATTATGGCTGTGAAGAAAAAAAATGAGTGGAGGTATAATTTTCGTTCATAGGGATTTAGCTAGGTTAAGAAAAGTTTATGTCCGTAAAATAAATCAAATAATATAATAAATCAAATACCTCCTGTTTTACGTAAGTGTTAATTTCAATAAAAAATTAATGTGAA
Organism: Runella sp.; assembly: GCF_027484545.1. Lineage (GTDB taxonomy): Bacteria > Bacteroidota > Bacteroidia > Cytophagales > Spirosomataceae > Runella. Next base: position 60,225 of record NZ_JAIXST010000304.1, read on the forward strand.
AAAAGCTGTATTTTAAAAAGAAGTTTTTGCTAAAAAACTGGTTTTTGAGCGGATATTCTAAGTATTTAGGCATATTCGTGGGTACACAACCCCCCAAAAAACGGTTTGCAATTGAAAGAAAAAAAATGTAAAAATTCTTTAAAAAGTACAATAGAAAATTTAAATAAGATTAACACATAAAATTTGGTTTTATGCTTTTAACGGACTTTGGTCTTCAAAAAAGGGGGATTGGTCTATTGTGGGAGGGCTATAAAAGTAGTGCTGGGCTCCGGTTTTTTAGAAAAGTGGCAAAAGCTTCTGATTTCTTTACCGCCTGAACACCAACCATAAAAATTTCGCGTGCTTTCCTTACATCAAAAATGTCATAACGGCCTACTTCTTTGGGTTCAAAAACAAGGTGGCATTGCCGGAGCCGTTCCTGGGTCTTGTTTCTTACCGCCAGGAGTAAACTGCGCTCTACAACGTTGCGCATGGAACTGATTGGTTTGTCATACGCAAAGTGATTGCAATTAGCTCCGATAATAAAATCAGCCTTTTGACCAATCAGCGGTTCGATAGGAAGGTTGTTTAAGACTGCCCCATCTACAAATAGTTTTTTTTGAAATCGAATAGGTTCAAAAATACCTGGTAAGCAACTTGATGCCATTAATGGACGAATCAGCTCTCCTGAATGAAAATAGACGGTTTCTCCGGCTTCAATATCGGTAGCGGCTACAGTTAAGGGTATTTTCAATTTTTCAAAACTGTTAAGAGGCAACAATTGCCTATAAAGGTCTTCTACTTTGTCCATTCGCAATAATCCCGGTCCGTTAAATGAAGGACGTAAATATTTTAAAAAATTGGTTTTCAGTAAAAAACCAAGCACTTCATCGGGGGTATGGCCGTGCGAGATAAGGGCTCCAACGATAGCACCTGCACTTGTCCCTGCAATAAAATCAGGATGAATGCCTTGCTCCTGCAAAGCCTTAATAACTCCAAGGTGCATTATTCCCCGAGCGCCTCCTCCTGAAAGAACTAAGCCGATTGTCATACAGTATTAATTGTAAATGATGAATGAGTGAATTGAATAGTTATTCAAACCAAGTGAAAATAACAATAAAGTACTTCATATAGTTTTATCTTTGTCCCCATTCCGCATGAGCGGGCCTGATCATTCATACATCTACATTTATGTCTATTGATTTTTCAACTATTCCCTCCCCTTGTTTTGTATTAGAAGAGAGGCTTCTACGTCAGAATTTGCAATTAATTCGTAACGTAATGGATGAAGCGGGGTGTCAAATTATTTTGGCACTGAAGGGGTTTTCAATGTTTAGTGCATTTCCTATCGTAAAAGAATACCTTCCCGGGGCTACGGCCAGTTCGCTCCATGAAATCAAGCTCATAAACGATTATTTGGGATATAAATCACATACCTATATTCCTGCATATCAGGACAGAGAGTTTGCTGAGGTACTTGAGCGGAGCAGTCACATCACTTTTAATTCGTTATCCCAGTGGGAGCGATTTAAAGGACAGGTTAAGGCGTTTAATCAGGCAAATCCGGAAAGAATCATTTCCTGCGGAATTCGCGTAAATCCTCAGTATTCGGAAGTGGAAACGGACATGTATAACCCATGTGTACCCGGCTCGCGACTTGGCGTGACTCGAACTCATTTGGGTGAGCAATTGCCGGAAGGAATGGAGGGAATTCATTTTCATACACTTTGTGAAAACGGTTCGGATGTATTGGAGCGTACATTGGAGGCTCTTGAAAGCCGTTTTGGTGATCTGCTTCATCAAGCTAAATGGCTTAATATGGGAGGAGGCCACCTGATGACTCGTGAAGGGTATGACATTTCAAAGCTTGTTAAGCTCATTAAGCAACTGAAAGAGAAATACAATTTGGAGGTGATTTTGGAGCCTGGGTCGGCTATTGCGTGGCGTACGGGTTATCTGACGTCTACCGTTTTAGATATTATGGAGAGCCAAGGTATTCAAGTAGCTATTTTAGATACTTCTTTTGCAGCTCACATGCCTGATACGTTGGAAATGCCCTACAAACCTCGTATTTTAGGGGCTCATTACGAACCTATGGAAGGGATGCCTACGTATAGACTTGGGGGGATGACTTGTTTGGCGGGCGATTTTATGGGAGATTACTCTTTTGAAAAACCTTTAGAAATAGGAAGCCAATTAGTATTTGATGATATGATTCATTATACAATGGTCAAAACTACTACTTTCAACGGTGTAAATCTTCCTTCCATTGGGATTTGGAAAACGGATGATACATTTCAACTGGTAAAACAGTACGGTTATGAGAGTTTTAAAGACAGACTGAGTTAGAGTCAATTGTTTAGATACACTACTAACAGTAGTTGTCTTTAGAAATACGCTTTGGTATATGAATTACTAACCTAAAGAGATTGAATTTGTTATATTCCTGTTTGAATTTTCACTCAATTTATGAAATTTCATGATTTCTAAAAAAGCCAAATATGCCCTTAAAGCCTTAAAGGTGTTGACCGAAGAATTCGGTAAAGGGCCTGTCCTGATTTCGCACGTTGCCGAACGCGAAAACATTCCCAAAAAATTTCTGGAAGCCATTCTTCTGGAATTACGTAATCACGGCATTTTGTCAAGCCAAAAGGGCAAAGGAGGAGGATATATGTTAAGAGTTGAACCTGCACGTGTCAATTTTGCCCAGGTAATCCGGGTCATAGACGGCCCTATCGCCCCTACCCCCTGCGTATCACTTCATTTTTATGTGAAATGTGATGATTGCATTGATGAAGCGACTTGTGCCCTACGACCCGTAATGGAGCAAGTAAGAGACGCCAACTTAGGAGTGTACGAAGAAACTACATTGGCTATTTTTGTAAAATAGGCTTAATTCATTTTTTCTTTCAAAAACGAGGCAGTGTAATTATCGTCGAGTTGAATCATGGCTTCTGGAGTGCCGACAAAAGTTATATACCCACCTTTGTCTCCTCCTTCGGGGCCAAGGTCAATGATCCAATCGGCAGATTTAATGATTTCAACATTGTGTTCAATGACAATAACCGTGTCACCTTGGTTGACGAGGGCATTCAGTGCTTTGAGCAGTTTTTGAATATCATGGAAGTGCAAACCGGTTGTAGGCTCATCAAAGATAAACAGCGAGCGTCCTTGGTTGGGATTTGACTTACTTAAGAAAAACGCCAATTTTACCCGTTGCGCTTCTCCTCCTGATAAGGTATTGGAAGATTGACCTAATTTGACATATCCAAGCCCTACATCCTGTAAGGGTTGCATTCGTTCGGCGAGTTTGGGTTCTTCTGTATGGAAGAACTCAATCGCTTCATCCACTGTCATATTTAATATATCGGCAATATCCGCAGATTCGCCCGTAGGGCGCTGATAACGTACATCCAGAATTTCCTGCTTAAAGCGTTTGCCTCCGCAGGCTTCACATTTAAGATAAATATCGGCCATAAATTGCATCTCAATTTTAACCTGACCTTCTCCCTGACAGGTTTCACAACGGCCTCCCTCTACATTAAACGAAAAATGAGATGGCTTGTAACCGCGTGCTTTTGCCACTGGCACTTCGCTCATCATCTGACGTATATAGTCATAAGCTTTGATGTACGTGACCGGATTGGAGCGTGATGATTTTCCAATGGGATTTTGATCCACCATTTCGATGTTATCAATGCGGTCAATACTTCCCGTTAGGTTGGAATACTTGCCGCCTTCATCGTTGTATTCGCCTTTTTGCCGAGCCAATGCAGGAAACAGGATTTTACGAATAAGTGTCGACTTTCCGGAACCTGAGACCCCGGTGATTGCCGTAAAAGTTCCCAGTGGGAATTTTACATCCACGTCTTTCAGGTTGTTTTCTCTTGCTCCTGTGAGTTCAAGCCAATGAGTAGTCTTACGACGAAAGGTAGGAACGGGTATTTGCTCTCTTCCCGTTAGGAAATCAATGGTGTGGGATTTAACCCCTTCAGTGGGGTTCAAAATATCCGCCCATGTTCCCTGCCAAACCACTTCCCCACCTAAATTTCCTGCATCTGGTCCAATGTCGATGATTTGGTCGGCGGCGCGCATTACTTCTTCTTCGTGTTCCACTACAATCACCGTATTGCCCATGTCTCTAAGTGATTCCAGTACGCTCACCAGTTTGCGGGTATCGCGTGGGTGAAGGCCAATGCTGGGCTCGTCCAAAATATACATCGAACCCACCAAAGCACTTCCCAGAGAAGTTGCTAATTTGATGCGTTGAAACTCTCCTCCCGAAAGTGAATTGGTTAAGCGATTGAGATTCAAATACCCCAATCCAACTCGCTCCATGTATTCAAGACGATTTTCGATTTCAATCAAAATCCGTTTGGCAATGCCGTATTGATAATCAGGTAATCCTAATGATTTAAAGAATTGCAATACCTCTAAAATGGGCATCAGAACAAGGTCTGTAATGGAAGCACCACCTACTTTTACATAACTTGCGTCCTGCCGTAATCTTGATCCACGACATTCGGGACATGTTGTACGTCCGCGATAACGCGATAGCATGACCCGGTATTGGACTTTATGGGTTTGGGATTCGAGGTGTGCAAAAAACGCATCCAATCCTTCAAAATAACTGTTCCCTTTCCAAATAAGCGATTTTTGTTCGTCGGTTAGGTCTTTGTAAGCGCGGTGAATGGGAAAATCAAAGCGAATACCATGGCGTAAAAGCGGCGCTAACCATTCACTCATTTTCTCGGTACGCCACGGAGCAATGGCTCCTTCAAATACCGATAGGTTTTTATCCGGAACGATCAATTCAGGGTCAAGTCCCAGCACTTTACCAAAGCCTTCGCAGCGTTTACAGGCACCATAAGGATTATTAAAACTGAAAAGGTTGACACTGGGTTCTTCAAATTTGAGGCCGTCCAATTCAAATTTATCGGAAAATTCGCGACGTTCACCACCTGCTATTTGTATAATACATAAACCTTCTCCTTCAAAAAAAGCCGTTTGAACAGAATCGGATAATCGGAATTGAGTGTCTTCGTCGTCGTGTTTGACTGCCGCACGGTCTACCAGAATAAAGAAGTCAGAAGCCGGAAGAGAGAAATCGGGAGTTGCGGTATTTTCTATCAACTCTTCAATATTTTTCATTTCCTCCCCTGCCACTACCCTCGTATATCCTTTCGACAGTAATATATTCAGTTCCTGAACTAAGGTTCGGTTTTCTTTTATAATCAGGGGTGCTAATACCATCACACGGGTGCCTTCCTCATGGTTCTGCATGAATTTCACGACGTCTGTAACGGTATCTTTACGTACGGCATGGCCTGATACGGGCGAATAAGTAATGCCCACGCGGGCAAAAAGTAGTTTGAGGTAATCGTAGATTTCGGTAGTAGTACCGACAGTGGAACGCGGATTGCGCGTATTGACTTTTTGCTCAATGGCTACTGCCGGAGATATGCCTTTGATATAATCTACTTCGGGTTTTTCCATTCGTCCCAAAAACTGACGCGCGTAACTGCTCAGACTTTCGACGTACATCCGTTGACCTTCGGCAAAGAGGGTATCAAAGGCTAAAGAAGATTTTCCAGAACCTGATACTCCCGTAACCACCACGAGTTTGTTGCGAGGAATGGCTACGTCAATGTTTTTTAAATTGTTTACGCGGGCGCCTTTGATGAGGATATATCGCTTCGGGTCAAGACCTTCGAAGTCGGCGGGAGGAGTTATTTGCTGATTTTCGGCTTTGTTCATTGGGCTGGGTTACAAAACTTACAAAAATACGGAAAATGCCTTCGATTTGCTAACGACGATTTTATATAAAACTGTAGTTTCCAAAGTTGACAATGGCATGACATTAAAAAAACGGCGCAGTTGTCGGTTGACAACTCACGCCGTTTAGAAGAACGTTTTAAGCGATTAGTATTGTTCCAACATGTACTTAATAATATCCGTAGTAGTGACAATGCCGACCAAACCGCCGTTTTCAATGACCGGCAACGCATGATATTCTTCGACAGTCAGAATTTCGGCTACGTCGCGAATACTCAAAGAGGCTTCTACGGTGCGGGGTTTTTGGGTCATTACCTGCGGAATGGTCAACATTTCTAAAACGGCTTCATCCGCGCCTTCCTGATTTTCAAATAAGGAACTGAATGTAAGACGATTGATGTCCGTACGGCTTACCATACCCACTATTTCTTTTCCGTCCAATACCGGTAAATGTCGAATATGGTTCTTTTTAATTAAGTCAATTACTTCATGCAAATTGTCGGTAACTTTTACGGTTAACACGTTTTTGGTCATGATGTGCGAAATTGGTTCTCTTCTTTTCATTAGGAAATTGATTTATTGTGATGTTCAATATTCCTCATTTCTTATCGAGTGCTTTATGACCAATAGCATCTTCTAAAAATGCCTTTTGTCATAGTTGCCATTCTCACAATAAAAAACCGCTGCTCCCTCAGGGAACAACGGTTAGAAAGATCCTTACAATTTATGGAATTATAACGCGGTCGATGACGTGAACGACGCCGTTGGTAGCCGTCAGATTGGCGGCTGTTACATTGGCATTGTTGGTGCCGTTGCCTGCGCCCCGTACCTGTACTCCTTCCTTCCCTACTGTAATAGTAATAGGGGCCGTTCCTGCGGTGGTTACCGTACCTGAAGCCAAATTGGTCGAAAATACGCGTCCGGGAACTACGTGCGCCAATAACACATTGGTTAGTGTCGTTAGCGTTGCACCGCTTGCTGCATTGATAACAGCGATGGTGTTAAAAGGAGTTGCCTGAAAAGCTGCATTGGTAGGGGCAAAAACGGTGTAAGGCGTAGTACCTGTCAATACTGACGTTACCGTAACTCCCACGGTAGGATTAGCCTGAATAACCTTGGTAAGGGCGGCTACCAGGAAGGTAAGGTCCGGACTGTCCTGCGCTAACTGAAGAAGCGTACGGGAAGGAGGTAAGATAACGCGGTCAATCACGTGAATGACGCCATTGTCCGCACTTATATCTGCTGATATGACCTTAGCGCCGTTTACAGAAACTCCGCCTGCATTTTTAGTAACGAATGCTTTGCCGCCTCCCAAAGTTGTTACTTCGGTATTGCTTGCAGTAGGGATGGCACTTGAAAGGATAGTTGTACCCAGCACATGGTATTGAAGAACGGCTTTCAGTGTGTTGACATCAAGCGTGTTTACGGTAGCCAGACTGAACCCAGATGCTATGAAAGCGGCATCGTTGGGAGCAAAAACCGTCAGAGTGCCCGTTTTGAGGGCGTCTGCTAAGCCTGCCCGAGTCACTGCTGCTCTCAAAATGCTGAAATCATTGTTGGCAAGTACAATATCGGTGACAGTGTTAGGCGCAGGTGCTTCTTCTTTGCAGCCTGTAAATAAAGTGCTGGCCAGGACTGCTAACACAATCATTATTTGATTTCTGACTATTAACAAAGGAGTTTTCATGATTAGTATTTTTTTAGTGTGACTATTATTAGTCATCCTAACAACTTAGTGTATGATTTTTTTGTTTATTTTTTTGTGAAATAAATTAAACAAATGGTATCTCTACTGAGATATCCATTGAAGGAAGCAAAAATAAAAATCCCCAATGATTTCATTCATTGGGGATTAAACACAGCAAGTCGGCTGAAATTTAAAGAGAACTTATCCTGCTTCGGCTGATGCATATTCTTCAATAGGCACACAGGAACAAACCAAATGACGGTCGCCATATGCGGAGTCAATACGGCTGACGCTTGGCCAAAACTTATTGAAACGCAAATGAGGCATCGGGAAAGCGGCTTTTTCGCGGCTATACGGACGCTCCCAATTTTCGACCAATACCACACGAGCGGTGTGAGGCGCATTTTTCAATACGTTATTGGCTTTGTCCGCAGTTCCTTCTTCTACTTCACGTATTTCGGCACGAATGCTTAAAAGTGCGTCACAGAAACGGTCCAATTCTGTTTTTGACTCAGATTCTGTTGGCTCAATCATCAACGTCCCCGCTACCGGAAACGACAACGTTGGCGCGTGAAACCCATAATCCATCAGGCGTTTTGCTAAATCTTCGGCTTCCACTCCGACTGCTTTGAACGGACGACAGTCCACAATCATTTCGTGCGCACAACGACCATTTGCGCCGGTGTACAGAATTTCAAATTGGCCATTGCCTGCCAAACGCTGTTTGATGTAATTGGCATTCAAAATGGCCATTTTAGTAGCATTGGTCACTCCTTCTCCGCCCATCATAGCGATGTAGGCGTGAGAGATGGTTAAAATGCTGGCAGAGCCATAAGGCGCGGCTGACACAGCCCCCCTGCCCCCAACGGGGGAGTTGTTAATTCCCCCATTGGGGCGGTCCTCCGAAGCGATGAGGTTTACGTGTCCCGGCAAATATGGTACTAAATGCGCTGCTACACCGATAGGACCCATACCCGGACCGCCGCCGCCGTGAGGAATACAGAATGTTTTGTGCAGATTGAGGTGACAAACGTCTGCGCCAATGGTAGCCGGGCTGGTTAAACCCACCTGAGCATTCATATTTGCCCCATCCATGTATACTTGTCCACCGTGACTGTGGATAACTTCGCAAATTTCGATGATACTTTCTTCAAATACGCCGTGGGTCGAAGGATAAGTCACCATCAAACATGCCAATTCGTTGCTGTACTGTTCGGCTTTGGCTTTGAGGTCAGCTACGTCGATGTTTCCGCGCTCGTCACATTTAGTCACTACCACTTTCATGCCCGCCATCACGGCTGATGCGGGATTGGTTCCGTGTGCTGAGGAGGGAATTAAGGCTACGTTGCGGTGGCTGTCGCCGCGCGCTTCGTGATAGGCCCGAATCACCATCAAACCGGCATATTCGCCCTGCGCACCGGAGTTAGGTTGTAGGGACATGGCTGCAAAACCGGTGATTTCACACAACCAATCATTCAAATGTTTGAATAATAACTGATACCCTGCCGTTTGGCTTGTCGGTGCAAAGGGGTGCATTTTGCCGAATTCAGGCCAGGTAACTGGAATCATTTCGGCGGTAGCGTTGAGTTTCATGGTGCAGCTTCCCAACGAAATCATGGAATGTACCAACGATAAATCTTTGCTTTCCAACGACTTCAAATAACGAAGCATATCGTGCTCGGTATGGTAGGTGCTGAATACGGGATGTGTCAGATAATCTGATTGACGGGCTAAATTTTCAGGGAAGTTTATTTCCACCTCACTTGACAAGGTCATTTCAACCCCTTCTCCCGAAGCAGTCGCAAATAAATCCAATAAGGCAATCAAATCGCTGAATGATTTTACTTCATCAAACGAAACGCCCACGCGACCATTGGCAGTATAGCGTAAGTTAATCCAACGTTTTTCAGCTTCTTCGCGCAGATTATCCACGTTATGAACCTGCACCGTCACGGTATCAAAATAATTTTGCGTCAACACTTCATAACCCATCGTAGCAACGGATTCAGCAAAGGCTTTGGTCAAACCGTGTACTTTGGAAGCAATGGTTTTTAAACCTTCTGGCCCGTGATATACGGCATAAGCTGCGGCCATGACGGAAAGCAATACCTGTGCAGTACAAATGTTGGAAGTGGCTTTTTCGCGACGAATGTGCTGCTCGCGGGTTTGTAACGCCATACGTAACGCCCGATTTCCTTCGGCATCAATGGATACGCCAATGATACGGCCGGGGATTTGACGTTTGAAGGCATCTTTTGTGGCAAAGAAAGCCGCGTGCGGGCCACCGTAGCCCATCGGAACGCCAAAACGTTGGGCCGAGCCTACCACCACATCAGCGCCCATTTCACCGGGAGATTTGAGTAAGGTAAGACTTAACAAATCGGCGGCTACGGCTACAGAAATGTTCAACTCGTGCGCGGCAGCGATGAAATCGGTATAATCAATGACTTCCCCGTCGGTAGCAGGATATTGCACCAATACGCCGAAAATGGCAGCGTTGGTCAAGTCCACTTTAGAGTAGTCGCCTACTACTACGCTGATATTGAGCGGGGTAGCGCGGGTATAAATCAAATCAATCGTTTGCGGATGGCAACGGTCAGAGACAAAAAACGTTTCCGCTTTTTTCCGGGCTGCCGGACGAAGGCTGTGCAACATTGTCATGGCTTCGGCAGCAGCGGTGGCTTCGTCCAACAAAGAGGCGTTGGCGATTTCCATGCCTGTCAAATCAATGACCGCCGTTTGGAAGTTAAGCAACATTTCCAAACGTCCCTGCGCGATTTCGGCCTGATACGGCGTGTAGGCCGTGTACCAAGCGGGATTTTCCATGATATTGCGCAAAATCACATTGGGCACACTGGTATCATAATACCCGGTTCCGATGTAGGATTGAAAAATGCGGTTTTGACGCGCTACTTTTTTCAAATCGTTCAAAAAGTCAAATTCTGACTTCGGAGCGGGTAAATTCAGCGGCTGCTTCAAGCGGATAGCCGCCGGCACCGTTTGGTCTATCAACTCGTCGAGCGTAGCAACGCCGACTGTTTTTAGCATTTCCTGTAAATCTTTGGAACTTTGGCCGTGGTGACGGCGCTCGAAGGATTCTTGTTGGTGAAGACTGATTTTCATCCGATGATCAGAGCGGGATAGATATGTTAAGAATTCGCAAAAATAGTCAAAAAATAGGCTGCTTGTTGCCTCCTTTTCTTGGAAAAACAAAATTTGATTAGTAAAGTTTGGTCAATCCTGCTTATTAATAAAAAAGTTACAAAAAGGCGATTTTTCCCCCTTTAAATAACCCCACGGCAGCGGCCGACCGTCTAAATCCTCCCGTAACGGCAGACCTTCCTGTAAATAAGGACTTTAACGACAATAAAAAATGAAAAACATACCTTTTGCTCGAATTTTGACTTTGTGGTTTTGCTGTATTAGTGTTTGGGGACAAAAAGCGACCCTGACGGTTGATTTTAACAAAGAAATCGGCCCCATGCAACCTGCCTGGGCGTGGTTTGGGTATGATGAACCAAATTATACCTACATGAAAGACGGCAAAAAACTGTTGTCTGAAATTGCTGCGCTTAGTCCCGTGCCAGTGTATGTTCGTGCCCACAATCTGCTCACTACGGGCGACGGAACTCCCGCGCTGAAATGGGGCTCGACCAATGCCTACACTGAAGATGCGCAGGGTAATCCGAAATACGATTGGACCATCGTAGATAAAATTTTTGATACCTACATCGAGCGAGGCATGAAACCGCTCGCTCAAATGGGTTTTATGCCCGAAGCCCTTTCCACCAAACCGCAACCGTATCAGCACAAATGGACTCCCGGACAAACGTACAACAGCATTTATACGGGATGGACCTACCCGCCCAGAGACTATAAGAAATGGGCCGAATTGGTCTATCAGTGGGTCAAACATTCGGTAGCGCGGTATGGGCAAAAGGAAGTGGAAAGTTGGTATTGGGAATTATGGAATGAACCCGACAGCCCGTACTGGAGCGGTACTGTAAAAGAGTATTGCAAATTATACGATTACTCTGCCGATGCTGTTCGACGTGCGTTGCCCACGGCTAAAATAGGCGGTCCGCACGTTACGGGACCTTCGGGGCGCAGAGGTGGAAACTTTCTGAAAACTTTTTTAAAACATTGCACCCAAGATACCAATTACGTCACGGGCAAAATTGGCACACCGCTGGATTTTGTGGCGTTTCATGCCAAAGGAGCTCCCAAACTCGTGAATGGGCACGTGCAAATGAACATGGGAACGCAGTTGCGCGATATTTCATCGGGTTTTGAGATTGTGGCTTCGTTTCCGCAACTCAAAAATACACCCATCATCATCGGTGAATCTGACCCCGAAGGCTGCGCGGCCTGCGGCATGAAAACCGACCCGCAAAATGCCTACCGCAATGGCACCATGTATTCGAGCTACACGGCGGCTTCGTTTGCGCGCAAATACGCCTTGGCTGATCTGCACCAAGTCAATTTCAAAGGGGCGGTGTCGTGGTCGTTTGAGTTTGAAGACCAACCTTGGTTTTACGGGTTCCGGGATTTGGCCACCAACGGCGTGGACAAACCTGTGTTGAACGTATTCCGAATGTTCGGAAAGATGAGCGGTAAGCGCGTAGAGGTAAAAGGAAACCTCATGTATCCCATGCTGACGGTACGGGATTCCAGCGTTCGCCACACCCTGCCTGACATTGGCGGATTAGCGTCCAAAGACCAACGCAGAGCTTCCGTAATGCTCTGGAATTATCACGACGACGACATTGTGGGGCAAGCTGCGGCGATTAACCTCACGCTCAAAGGGATTCCCACTAAAAAAGTAAAAATCACGCAATACCGCATTGACAGTGAGCACAGTAACAGCTACGAAGTATGGAAGAAAATGGGCTCGCCGGCGAATCCCACAGCGGCACAAATTAAGGAACTCGAAAAAGCAGGACAATTGGCTCAATTCGGTTCTCCTAAAAACGAAACCGTGAAAGACGGTCAATTGATTTTTTCTGTCATGCTGCCTCGGCAGGGCGTGGGATTGGTGATGTTGGAGTGGTGATTCGCTGATTTTTTCCCCGCAGATAAACGCAAATTTTATTCGCTGATTTCCGCTGATTTTTTTATTCTGCCAAAATCAGCGGAACCAAATCTGCGAACATCTGCGGGGAAATCTTTTATCTTCAAATTTCAAACACCCTTCCAAAATAACTCCCAGCCTCTTCCACCACGGCTTCAGTATCAGTCACTTCAATCCCTGCCAACACTTTGGCCAGGCGTTTTTTGTATTCCAACTGCATCAAACGGGCAATTTGAATCCGCTGGGCTTGGGGCGAACCGGCACCATGCATGGACTCGGTGAGGTAGCCCACGGCATTACGTCCCAAGGTCATGTTTTCGATGAGGCGAAACATGCGAAAACGGTCTTCGGTCGGTACGTTGGGTTTTCCTTTGAGGTATTTTTTGAGGAGTTCGTGGGTTTCGGGGTTGTTGTAATCCTGCTCGGAAGGCAGCGTGACCATCAATCCACCCGCCAAATCCTGCGCCAAACGGCTGATTTCGTAGGGGAAGCGTGTCACGTGATGTTTGCAGACATTGGCCAATACATCGTCGGGTAAATACGCTCCCGATTCCGTCGGATAGCCTTGGTAGGAAGCCGCGATGCCCGTGCCGTAAATGGTTTCGTTCAGGTGCGTCATTTCCACCAATTTGTCTTTGATGTGGCTCGCTTTTTCGGCTCCGTTCATTTCAACGATAGAGGCCGCTGCCCCAATCAGCACATCGCCCACGCCGCTTTTGCAGACATAACTCCGACGGTGATAGCAGGTAAAACGCTCCACCAACATCGAGGCAAATTCGTATTCACCATCCATGAAAATCAGGGGATTGGGAATAAATACATCCTCAAAAATTACCATTGCTTCCTGTCCGCCAAAGTTGGCATTGCCCGCGTCCATGCTTCCGCCTTCCATGCTGCGCGTATCGCACGATTGTCGTCCGTAGATGTACGTAATGCCCGGCGCATCCACGGGCACCGCGCCAACGATGGCGTAGTCTTTGTCTTTTTCACCCAACCGCATGGTGGGCATGACCAGTAACCAATGTGAATTGAGACAACCCGTTTGATGGGCTTTAGCCCCCGTGATGTAAACACCTTCGGAGGTGCGGTGGGTGATGTGCACAAACAAATCAGGGTCGGCTTGTTCGTGCGGGGCTTTGCTGCGGTCGCCTTTAACGTCGGTCATGGCGCCGCCGATGACAAAATTACAACGGTGCATTTCGGTCAAAAAGGCCACAAACCGCTCGTGATAGGGCGTTTTGTATTTTTTATCCATTTCAAACGTCGTCGAAAATAGCGAATTGAACGCATCCATCCCCACGCAACGCTGAAAACAGGTGCCTGTATTCTGTCCGAGTTTTCGCTGCATTTTGTTTTGAAGGACCAAATCGTTGGCACTCGTCGAAATGTGCAGAAAACGATTGATGCGCTCGCCCGTAAAAGGTGAAATTACCGACGCTAATTCAGGCTCTCGAAGTGCCAAATCGTAGGTTTCGGCCACAGCATTCACCGACGGACGAATCATGGGATGCTCGGAAGGTTCTTTCACCAATTCCCCGAACAGATACACTTTCAGTTTGCGACCTTTGAGGCTTTCGTAGTAGTCTTGGGAGGTTTGGATAGCCCCCTGTCCCCCAATGGGGGAATAAATAGTCAAATTGTTCATGGTATTAAAGCCGCTTCTGAGATATAGACTTGGGAAGTTTCGTACTCTTAGGAATACGAAACTTCCCAAGTCTTCGTGTGCTTATTTATTCTTCTCAAAATTTCGTAGAAACTCTTCTCTGTCCGTAATTTTAAAATCGGCTTGCCATTCGTATTCGAGACCTCGGTGCAATCCTTGATGAGCTCCGAAATAGTACATAGTCTTCATAGCCGCAATGGTTTGTGCTGAGTTGCTTTTGATTTTTTCAGCTACTTGATTCACCGTATTTTCCAACTCCGCCAACGGTACTGATTTATTGACTAAACCAATGCGTTCGGCTTCTTTTCCTGAGACAGGTTGCGCGGTAAATGACATTTCCATGGCTTTCATCAAACCTACTTTTTGCTGCAATCGTTGAGTCATTCCCCACTTGGGTGCAATACCCCATTTAGTGTGGGTATCACCGATTTGAGCTTCGTCGGCGGCATAGACCAAGTCAAATGCCAACATCAGCTCAGTAGCTCCCGTGTAACAATGCCCATTTACCTGCGCGATGGTCACTTGAGGCATGGCTTGAAGGGCCAAAATAAACGCAACGCCCATTTCCATGACCTCAAAATTAGAAAAATGCCCGCCCTGAATATTTTCGTTGAGGGCTTTTAAATCCACTCCCGCCGACCACGCCCTGCCCGTACCCGTAACGATAAGTACTTTGACAGTGTCGTCCAAGGCTACTTTCTGAGTAGCGTCGGTGAGTTCGGCGATGAGGTTGGGACTGAGGGCATTGAGTACTGATGGACGATTGAACGTAATGCGGGCAATGCCGTCCGCTTGTGAAAATAGAATGTCTTGGTACATGATAGTAATAGCCCCCCGACCCCCGAAGGGGGAGTTAAGTAAATAGTGCCCCCTTTGGGGGGAGGGGGCTAACGATTTCGGCCGTATTGCTCGTGGCTGCTGACCCATTCGTTGGCAACAACGGCGGCGCCGAGTGATAATTCACCGCAAAGGACGGTAGCGGCGACAATTTCGGCTAATTTATTGACTTTTCCGGCACCGTAGCAATCCATCATTTGCAAACACTCTTTTTGGGTAGGCAAACCGGTGCCACCTCCGTAAGTAGCGACGATGAGCGAAGGGATGGTGACGGAAAAATAATAGTCTCCGTTGGGTTTCAATTCCACATAGACAATGCCCGCTGACGATTCGGCCACGTTGGCGACGTCCTGACCCGTGGCAATAAAAACTGCCGTGATTCCATTGGCAAAATGCGACCCGTTGCTGATGGCATTTGACAACATCGACCCCGCGTTTGAATACTGTCGTTGCTTAAACAAGGCTTCACCACTCACGTGCATGATGCGTTGCAGCAATTCGTTGGGAAGCGTAATCTCGGCCACTACGCGTTTGCCGCGCGTTTGGAGGGTATTCAAGTGCGAGTGTTTTTTGTCGGTATCCATGTTGGCTGCCATCGTAAAATGCTCCAATCCTTCGATGTTTTGGTCAAGCGCCCAATGACACGCCCGATGGGTGGCTTTGGTGACCATGTTTTGCCCGGCAGCATCGCCGGTGGAGTAATTGAACCGCAGCCAATGGAGTTTTCCGACGGTATATTGCTCAATGTCAAGCAGTTTTCCAACGGAGGTTGTTTCTTCGGCCTGCGCTTTGAGTTGGTCAAAATGTGTATCTACCCATTCGCTGAACGCTTTTGAATAGCGGGCATTTTCAAAAACAAACAACGGAGCGCGCTGCATGGCGTCGTCCATCACAGTGGTAATAATGCCTCCTGCTTCGCGGCACAATTTCATTCCTCGGTTGTAGCTTGCCACCAAAGTACCTTCGGTCGTGGCCATAGGAACGTAAAAATCCCCTTGGGCATACTCGCCGAGCATTTTTAAGGGGCCTGCGAAGCCAATGGGAACTTGGGCGACGCCCGCAAAATTTTCAATGTTCCCCTTTAATACGGAAGGGTCAAACGAATGTTTATCAATGTGCTGAAAATCAACACCTGTTTTCTCCGTCACAAACGCACGGCGTGTCTGTGCGATGTCGGCGGTGTAATTGTTTGTTTTATCTAAGGGGAGTTTTGTGTCGCTCATGGTTGAAGGTTGGAATACCAACAAAATTAGCTTTTTTCGAGTGAGGAAAACAATAGTAAGTGCGTTTTAAACGGGTCTTACCTTACAGCACAGGAATGTTTATTCCGGCAGTAACTCTACCTTTGTAACTCTTAACATTGTATGATTGTGAAAACCCTGATTCTAACGACGCCCGGCCAATTTAGCCAAGCAGATACTGATTTCGACCGGACTGTTCAAGCCCACGAAGTTTTATTGAAAATCCACCGCATTGGCATTTGCGGAACCGATTATCACGCCTATCGAGGCAAGCAGCCTTTCTTTTCGTATCCCCGGATTTTGGGGCATGAATTGGGGGCCGAAGTAGTGGAGATTGGTTCGGAAGTCACTAATGTAGCTATAGGGGATAAAGTAGCGGTGGAACCGTACCTTAATTGTGGTGTCTGTCAGCCTTGCCGTAATGGAAAAACTAACTGTTGTGAAAAACTACAAGTCTTGGGAGTCCATACCGACGGCGGAATGCGGGAGTTTCTGAAAGTGCCTACTCGGAAGGTATATGCTTCTAAAACACTGAGTTATGAGCAATTGGCATTGGTAGAAACGCTAGGAATAGGTTCACACGCCGTCAATCGAGCTCAAGTACAGGCCCATGATTTGGTATTGGTCATTGGAGCGGGACCTATCGGCCTTTCGGTGGCTCAATTTGCCAAATTAAAAGGAGCTACCGTAGTGGTAATGGACATGAACGCGTCTCGCTTGGCCTTTTGCCAACAGCAATTGGGAGTGGATGCCACTGTTTTACTGCAAAACACCGACCCGGTGGAGGAGATTCGTAAGGGGTTGAACGGCGATTTACCAACGGTCGTGTTCGATGCTACAGGAAATTCTTCTTCGATGATGCAGGCGTTTAAGCTGGTCGCTCACGGTGGGCGCTTAACGTTTGTGGGATTGTTTCAGGGCGATATTACCTTCAATGACCCCGAATTTCACCGACGCGAAGTTACGCTTTTGGCCAGTCGGAATGCGCTTCCCGAAGATTTTATCGGCATTATCAAAGGCATGGAAGACGGTGCCATAAATACCCAACCGTGGATTTCACACCGCGTAGCGTTTGATGATCTGCTTACTTCGTTTGAAAACCTCTTGCAACCGGAAAGTAACGTAATCAAAGCAGTGATAGAACTATAAAAAGAGTGCCTCCCGACTTTTGACAAGCAGGAGGTACTTTTCAATTCTATTTTATCCTACTTTGACCGACGTCATTGAAATAGAGCCCATTAATGTCTTGTCATTAAAGAACCCGACTTTCTCTTTTTCTTCTTTCAACCCCAAAATATACAGCAAAGGCAAGTAGTGTTCGGGGGTTGGAATCGACATTTTAGCTGCCTGTCCCAAGCCTTCGTAATTGATAAGCGCCGAGTGGTTGTTTGTGCTAATCAACGATTTAAATGTTTCATTCATTTCGATGGCCCAATCGTATCCTTTATCCGTCAATTGCCAATTCAGGATGCGCAGGTTGTGAACCATGTTGCCGCTGCCGATAATTAAAACTCCTTTTTTGCGTAAAGCTGCCAATTCTTTCGCCAATTCATAATGGTAACGCGGAGGTTTGGTGTAGTCAATACTCAACTGCAACACGGGGATATTGGCTTTGGGGTACATGTGCCGCACCACTGTCCAGGTGCCGTGGTCGAGACCCCATTCATGGTCAAGCCCTACCTGTGTTTTGTGAATTAAAGAGGCTGTTTCTTTGGCTACGGTGAGACTTCCCGGTGCAGGATATTGAACATCAAACAGGGCTTGGGGAAAACCGCCAAAATCATGAATCGTCCGTGGCTCGGGCATGGCGGTTACCTTTGTTCCGGGCGTATACCAATGCGCCGATACTACTAAAACCGCCGTAGGAACGGGGATTTCGGTCCCGAATTTTTTCCAATTTTGGCTAAATTCATTGTTTTCAATCCCGTTCATGGGGGAACCATGACCCACAAACAACATAGGCATCAGGCCATCTTTGGCAGCCAATTGTTCATTCCATTTATACAAATCTTTTAAGGATTCCATGGTAATAGCCCCTCCCAGGGCACTTTTTATAAATTCACTTCTTTTTATTTTGCTTGTTGTAATTACTTCTGACAGGCCATTTTTCGATTCAGAATTAATTTAACAAAATTATATGTATCTACATATAAATGACAAAATAAGGTAAGATTTAGTTCATAATGAGTGGAGTAAAGGGAGTAATAAAGGGAACTAACTCCGTTTTAACATAGAAAAGCATTTCCTTTTTATGAAATTTGTTTTACTTTTTTGCTTGTCGGTGCTATCGGTTGCGGCGCAGGTTACGATTAAAATTGACCCAACAGCAGAGCGAAAACCCATTTCTCCGTACCTCTACGGACGAAATAATTCGTTGTCTTCTACCAATCCCAATTGGACGCTGCCCGATAAAGAACTTATCCAAATTCGTGATGCAGGAGTCACCTTTTTTAGAGAGAGCAGCGGAAATAATTGCACAAAATACAACTGGCGAAGGAAGCTGTCGAGCCACCCGGATTGGTACAATAATGTATACACCAATGATTGGGACAGGTCAGCGCTGACGCTTCAAAAGAACTTTCCCAATGCGCAGGGTATGTGGGCGTTTCAATTGATTGGAAAAGCAGCTAAAACCAACCAAGCCAATTTCAATGATTGGGGTTATAACCAATCAAAATGGTGGGAAGGAGTGAATCAAAATTTGGCAGGCGGAGGTGTGTTGAATCCAACCAGTACCAAAGCCAGAGTAGAAGGTAATCCCGATTTATACCTCGAAAATTGGCCTGCTGATTCGACGGTGGCGTTGATGAATTATTGGTTTGGAGCGAAAGGATTGGGACTCAATAAAGACAAAATCCGTTATTGGAACATGGACAACGAGCCCGAAATTTGGAGTGGTACGCACGACGATGTGATGCCTGTGCAGCTTCCGGCCGACGATTTCATGCAAAAGTATGTTACGGTAGCCAAAAAAGCCCGTGCTATTTATCCGGCTATCAAGTTGGTAGGCCCTGTGGTAGCCAACGAATGGCAATGGTATAACTGGAACAATAAACCCATCAGTGCCGATGGTCGAAATTACCCTTGGCTTGAGTTTTTTATCAAACGAATTGCCGAAGAACAAAAAGTTTCGGGCGTGCGGTTATTGGACGTATTGGATATTCACTTTTATCCCGAAACCGTCATCAGTGAAGAAATTGTGCAGTTGCATCGGGTATTTTTTGACCGAAATTTTGTGTATCCCGGCTCTAATGGCGTCAAAAACGTGAATGGTTCGTGGGATACGAGTCAAAACAAAGAATACATTTTGGCGCGGGTCAACGATTGGTTGGACAAGTATTTAGGACCCAATCATGGAGTGTCCTTGGGAGTTACCGAAATCGGAGTTCAGGGAAATAACCCCAACGTTACGGCGGTTTGGTACGCATCCACGATGGGTGAATTTATGAAAAATGAAGTTGAGGTTTTTACCCCTTGGTCGTGGAAAACGGGCATGTGGGAAGCGCTTCATTTGTTCAGTCGGTATAACAAAACAACTTCCGTTAAAGGCGCATCTTCCAACGAAACGTTGGTTTCGGCCTATCCGAGTATCAATGCGGCCCAAGATTCGATGACGGTGGTTTTGGTCAATCGTTCCACGAATGCGGCTCAAAGTTCAATGATTACTTTTAATAATTTTGTCTTGACCAGTCAGGAGGCTAAAGTGTTGACATTGAAATCGTTGTCTGCCACTGAAACTTTTGTTTCTCACGTTCAAAATGCGCTTGCTGAAAGTAAGGTTTCCATTTCTAACAACAGTTTGGCGTTGACATTAGCCCCGCTTTCGGTGACTTCAGTTCAGTTAACGGGCAAAATAGGTCAAGCGCTGGTGATTCTTTCCACTCAACCCGTTTTAAACACTTCCGTAAAAGCATATCCCAATCCAACGACCGAAATCATCGTATTGGAATGGTCGACGGGGAGTTTTGAGAAAGTAGAAATAATTGACTTAAACGGTAAAGTAGTGTATGAACATACGATTCCAACGTCGGCTTATCAAACCACCATACATGAAACTTTTGCATCGGGGAGTTATGTAGCTCGTTTGACAGGAAAAGGGCAAACTGTTACCAAGAAAATTGAAGTGGAACGATGAATTCTCTATTCCACCAACCGCCGCAATTCATTCAGTTTCAACAAGGCTTCAATCGGCGAAAGTGTATTGATGTCCAAGGCTTTCAGCTTGGTTTTGAGTTCTTCCAGTTTGGGGTCCTGCGGTTCAAACAAAGTCATTTGGTAATTGACCTTTGGCATTTCCTTTACGGCTTTGGTCGTTTCCTGCTTTTGGTGGCTTTTTTCGAGGCTGTGCAAAATGTCATTGGAACGCAGTACAATTTCCTGCGGCATCCCTGCCATTTGCGCTACGTGAATCCCAAAGCTGTGTTCGCTGCCGCCTTCCTTGAGTTTGCGTAAGAAGATGACTTTATTGCCTACTTCTTTCACCGCTACGTTATAATTTTTAATGCGCGGAAAGTCTTCGGCCAATTGGTTCAATTCGTGATAATGCGTCGCAAAAAGCGTTTTGGCGCGGTGACGTGGGTGATTGTGTAAAAATTCGGCGATACTCCACGCGATGCTTACCCCATCGTACGTGCTCGTTCCGCGTCCGATTTCGTCCATGAGTACTAAGCTTCTTTCACTCAAATTGTTGAGAATACTCGCCGTTTCGGTCATTTCCACCATAAACGTACTTTCTCCGCGACTGAGATTATCGGAAGCACCTACCCGCGTGAAAATCTTATCCACCAAGCCAATTTCAGCTTCGGCGGCCGGAACAAAGCTTCCCATTTGCGCCATGAGAACAATGAGGGCGGTTTGGCGCAACAAGGCCGATTTTCCAGCCATATTTGGCCCCGTAATGATGATAATCTGCTGGGTTTCATCGTCCAAAAACAGGTCATTGGGTACATAACTTTCTCCCAACGGCAATTGCTGCTCAATGACGGGATGGCGACCTTCTTTGATTTTGAGTGATTTTAGGTCCGTAATCTGGGGTTTAAAGTAATTGTTTTTTCGGGCAACTCGCGCAAAAGACGCCAACGCGTCCAATACCGATATGACACGAGCGTTTTGCTGAATGGCTGCCACATAATCATTGACGGTCATGACCAAATCGCTGAAAATCTGTTGCTCAATCACAAATATCTTGTCTTCAGCGCTCAGGATTTTGTCTTCATATTCCTTCAATTCGGGCGTGATATAACGCTCGGCATTGACGAGGGTTTGCTTTCGAATCCATTCGGCAGGGACGCGATTTTTATGTGAATTGGTTACTTCAAGATAGTAGCCAAACACCTTATTGTA
Source organism: Runella sp. (assembly GCF_027484545.1). Classification (GTDB taxonomy): domain Bacteria; phylum Bacteroidota; class Bacteroidia; order Cytophagales; family Spirosomataceae; genus Runella. The sequence continues at coordinate 81,821 of NZ_JAIXST010000304.1, forward strand.
AGCGATTTTGAGCGAGCCAATGCCCGTCCGTTCAATCTCGCGGTTTTGAATCTGAATTAAATAATCTTTGCCTGAAAACGCCAACTCGTGGAGTTTGTCCAAATTCGCATCTATGCCGCTCTTGATCATTCCCCCCTGATTGGTGACTATCGGTGGATCTTCGCGGAGTTCGAGTTCGATTTTTTCCAGAAGAAACTTACAGGGATTGAGTTGGTCGGCGTACTTGCGTAACGGGCTGAAGGTAGAAGATGTTTCACCAATACCCCTCAGCAACAACTCTTTCACCGGGTCAATGTGGCTCAGCGATTTTTTCAACTGAACTAATTCCCGCGGGTTGATTCGGCGAACGGCCACTTTTGAAATCAGACGTTCTAAGTCCCCGATTTGCTTGAGGTGTTGCGTGATTTCTTCCAAAAGTTCATCATTTTGGAGAAAAAACTCAACCGTTTGCAATCGTTCTTCAATCGGTGCTTTGTCTTTCAGCGGCAATACCAACCATTTTCGTAACAAACGGGCACCCATAGGCGTCACGGTTTGGTCCAAAATCTGAATGAGCGGGACGCCACCTTCCTGTTGGGCGTACACGAGTTCGAGATTTCGAATCGTAAAACGGTCGAGCCAAACGTATTTTTCTTCATCCAGCCGCGTCAGGCGTGTGATGTGCTGAATATCACGGTGCTCGGTATCGGCCAAATAGCGCAAAATCACACCTGCCGACACAATTCCTTCGATTAAAACTTCCACCCCAAAGCCTTTGAGCGAGGTGGTTTTGAAGTGTTTAATCAGTAATTCATAGCCAAATTCATGGGTAAATGCCCAATCTTCGAGCGAAAAGGTGTGAAATTTATCGCCGAAGAGTTCGGTAAATTCCTGACGGTGTTTTTTACAATACAATACTTCCGACGGGGAAAAACTTTGTAGTAATTTTTCGATGTATTCTTTATTTCCCTGCGTGGTCAAAAACTCGCCCGTCGAAACATCCAAAAAGGCAATTCCAAACACATTTTGTTTGCCGAAATGCACCGCTGCCAAATAATTGTTTCTTCTGGTATCCAGTACGTTATCGTTGAAGGATACCCCCGGCGTTACCAATTCGGTTACTCCGCGCCGTACAATTCCCTTTGCTTCGGCGGGGTCTTCCAATTGGTCGCAGATGGCTACGCGCTCGCCCGCCCGTACGAGTTTGGGCAGGTAAGTGTCCAGCGAATGATGCGGAAAACCGGCCAATTCTTCCTGCGAACCGCCGTTGTTGCGTCGAGTCAGGACAATGCCCAGAATCCTGCTTGCCCGAATCGCATCTTCTCCGAATGTTTCGTAAAAATCTCCCACTCGAAACAGCAGCATCGCCCCCGGATATTTTGACTTAATTTGGTTATACTGACGATTGAGCGGGGTTTCTTTGACTTTAACGGGTTCAGTAGCGTTTTTTGCAGTGCGGGCCATTCGGAATAATTAGATTGAAAATTGAGTACAAAAATAGCTAAAATATCAAGGCAGTAACAGCAAAATCGTAGGTTAGCTTCAAATCAAAACTCTCTTCCAAATGAAAAATAAGGCCGGGCTTCGCCGAGTTGATTGACGGAATAATTAATGTGTCCCACAAAATTATACCACGTTACAATGTCCAAACCAACGCCCGCCCCCACTAAAGGTCGGTTTGCCAGTTTGCTGTTGTTGAGTTCAGGATACTTATTTTTGACGTAACCAAAATCCGCGTAGATGTTAGGATAAATCGCCAATGGAAAAGTATTGAACTGACGGAATTTTATGAATTTACTCAGATTGAACGTCCGATTGAGCAATTGATATCGCAGGTTGGTTTTGACGTATCCATAATGCTGCCCGTCAATGACGTACAATTCATAGCCTCTGACCAAATCGGTTCCATACCCCAAGCCGCGCGTTTGCAAAAAAGGCTGACGTGCCGGGGTGGAAACTTTCATTTCGGTGTAGTAATTAAAGAAGAACTTCTTTGACAACGGGATAAACTGTCCCCAATCGGCCCCGGCCTCCAAAATATTGACGTCGTCCTTGGGTAAAATCCCTGTTTTGCTTACGTAAAACCCATACAAAAAACCCTTTAAAGCATACTGTGCACGGTCGCGGCGATCAAAGTAATGGGAGTAGCTGAGTTGGAGGTATTTCTGCCGGTTGATGCCGTTTAGAAAATAATTGGGGTTGATTCGGGCAATGGTATCCACTACTTTGGTAATGGAATATTGCGCACTGAATGAGTGATACCCGTAAAATTTAGGCCGATAGGTAAACGTAAGAAAAGGTGCAATGCGCTCACGGGTGCGGTCTTCGCTGCCCAGAAAAATGAGTTTGTCAGCGCGGGTTCGGTAAGCGAGCGTTCGGTTGGTGATTCTGGCGATGCCTACGGACATTCCCAGTTTCTGTTTTTTGCCCAAATAAGGGATAGAATAATAAATGTCCAGTCGAGGAATAAACCCAAATTCAGCTCGCAGGCGCAGGCGGTCGTTGTTGCCGGTGAGATTTTGGTGCAAGATATAGACCCCGTAAATTGTCCGACTCAAATCTCGCCCCCGTTCATACCACCATTCATTGAAATTGCGGTCGGCCAGCTGAAATACGGGAAAAGTCAGTAAGTACCATTGCTCTTTGACAACTACCTCAATATCAATGATTTTTGGGCCTGCTATCAATTTGCCGTCGGCGGTGTAGAAAGGGAAAGAAAGGGTATCCTTTATCGGTTTTTTCTTTAGTTCAACGGTTAAAAACAGATTGGTATTCAATACCTTACGTCGGTCGTATTCAAGTAGCGAATCCAAGATGGGTTGAGTGAGCGTATCACCGGTATGCACGTCCATTTCACGCCGAATAATACGCTCCTTGGTGCGAAAATTACCCGTTATGGTCACTTGCCGCACCACTACTTTTTGAATAGTGTCGGCAGGAGTTCCGAATAGAGAGAGCCAGAAAGTAGTGAAGAGTGAAAGTAAGAGCATAGGATTTAGGTTTTCTCTAAAAAAAGGAAATTCAATTCTTTAATAGTGGAAAACCCATTGTCAGAACTAATGAAAGGAAGTCCTACTTCAATGGCAGTAGCTGCAATAATAGCATCTGGCACCTTAATTTTATAACGTTGACGAATCCAAATGCATCGGTCCTTAATATTTGAATTCATTTCAATGACAAAGCAGTCATCTATAAGTTTTCGTAAGAGAAGTTTTTCGGATTTTGAAAGGCTAAATTTTCCTAATAACTCTATTACTGTAATGTAGGAAATAGCAAACCGATAATCAAGAAATGGCTCTGCAATTTCGTTACCTTCATGTACATGAATTAAAAAGTTTGTATCTGCAAGAAAATCAATCCCACTCATTTCTGATTTTCTTTTGGTATTCCAAACCGTCAATTTCTCTTTTTAAAGCTCCAAAATGTTTCCGTAGCCCTTTTTGAGGGTTTTGGGTTTTTATCTTTTGAATGATTTCCTCAATTTTTTTTTCTGAGGTAGTATTGTTAACTATAACAGTCATAACTCGGTGTTTTTTACAAAAATACAAGATTTTTTCATTCGATAAATCCATATTGAGCCTTTGCTTTTTCGCGCGACATGGCGTTGTAATGCCACCATTCGGTTTCGATGAAGGTGTAACCTGCCTTTTTCATCACGCGTCGCAGCAATTTTCTATTTTCCAATTGTTGAGGGGTCAATTTCCCCGCTTTCAGCATGGCAGCCTCGCGGCGAGGTTCGGCCTCCTGACCAAAAAAATCAAATATCGTACCCATATCCAAAGCCCGACCGCGTTCATCGGCAATCGTTAAATCTACCGCACAGCCAAAATTGTGAATAGAACCTTTGGCAGGATCGGCCACAAAATCTTCGCGACGGTTGTAAGGTAAGTGACTCATCCGGGCCCAGAAAATCTTGGTAACACTTCGCGGACGGGCACCATCATAAACCAATAACGTATAATTTGGTTTTTCCTGTTTTAGAAATTTATTGGCTTTGATGAGTTTCTCCGCCGCCATTGGTTGAAGATAGGCTCGTTCCAAGTCACCGTATACGTCTTTTTTGATAAAATTGTCGGTGGTTGAATATTTCAAATCTACCTTGATGGTTGGGTCCAATTTTTGAACATCTACCAAGCCTCGGTCGATGAACTTGCGCTCAAAGTTGCTTATTTTGGTTTGCCCGTAACTTAGTAAAGAACAGGCAAGTAATGCGGCTGAAACGCTCGTTTTAAAAATAATAAAGTGTTTGCTGATAGTCATAATGCTGTTTCAGGAAGTACTAAAAGCCAAAAGTAGGGATAGTTTGTCCAAATTTTTCAAAAAACTATTCTATAAAACGGTAGCTATCCCCCTCTAAGTTGCTTTAAGAGTAGTCTGTTCATACATTTAATTAAAAACGTTCATACCTATGAAATCAAAACAAGAACCCGCATCGGTATCAAGACGCGACTTTGTGCAAAAAAGCGCGATAGCTGCCGTGGGTAGTTTCTTTATTGTACCACGCCATGTACTGGGCAAGGGCTTTACGGCCCCTTCTGACAAATTGAATTTGGCTGCCATTGGAGCGGGAGGAAAAGGAACCAGCGATATTTTTAATGCGTCCAACAATGGAGTCAATAACGTAACGGCTCTTTGCGATGTGGATTATAAACAAGCTGCTAAATCTATTGAACGTTTCCCCAATGCGGTGAAATACAAAGATTGGCGTGTCATGTTTGAAAAAGAAGGCAAAAACATTGATGCCGTCACTATCTCTACGCCTGACCACAACCACGCAATCATTGCGATGGCGGCCATGCAAATGGGAAAACACGTTTATGTGCAAAAACCATTGACACACAACATCAATGAAGCACGGATGATGACCGAAGCGGCTCGTAAGTACAAAGTAGTAAGCCAAATGGGAAATCAGGGAGCGTCGAACCCTGCTCAACTTCAGATGGTTGATTGGTTTAATAAAGGATTGGTAGGACCTGTGCATACGGTACAAATCTGGACGAACCGTCCGGTATGGCCACAAGGCATTCCGACTCCTACCGGCAAACCCGATATGCCCGAAGGCATTGCCTGGGAGCAATGGGTAGGTCCTGCACAGTGGGTAGATTATCACCCGGGCTATCACCCGTTCAAATGGCGCGGTTGGTGGAATTTTGGTACTGGCGCGTTGGGTGACATCGGTTGCCACACAATCGATACTCCTTTCCGGGTATTGGGCCTTAACTATCCTACCGAAGTGGAATGCAGTGTAGGAGCGGTGTTTATCAAAGACTGGCAGCCTGAATATATTCCTGAAGGCTGTCCACCGTCGTCGTCAGTGGAAATTAAATTTCCGGCTACGGCAAAGAATAAAACCGAAATGAAGATGATTTGGATGGATGGAGGCTTGCGTCCTTTCCACCCCGATTGGATTCCAGCGAGTGAGCCACTGAGTACAGATGGCAACGGAGCCAATGGAGTATTGATGATAGGCTCAAAGGGAATCATTGCCTGCGATATGTACGGCAACAATCCTAAAGTCTATCTCAAAAACGGGGATAAAATGGTAATGGACAAGGACAGCAAATATGCGGCTCCCGTCAATTTGCCTGAGTTTGGCCACCAAGTTCATTGGACTGAGGCTTGTAAGGCAGGTTTCGGCAGCGACAAACACAAAGGTTTGATGTCCTCTTTTGATTACTCAGGACCGTTGACTGAAACTGTTTTAATGGGCAATTTGGCTATCCGAAGCTATATGCTCCGTAAACCGCAAGGCAATGGTTTTGATTTCTACGGACGCAAGAAGCTTTTGTGGGATGGTAACAATATGAAGATTACGAACTTTGAAGATGCAAACCAATTCGTTTCGCGTCAGTATCGCGACGGTTGGAAATTAGTATAATTTTTTAGTCAATAGTCGACGGTCGATAGTCCATAGTAATGATAATAGTGAAATTTTTCTACTATCGTCTGTGGACTATTGACCGTGGACATTTTTATCCTTTCATAGTAATCCGCGACCGGGCACAGACGCCGCCAACGGGCGGGTTAAATTTGGAGACACTGACCTCAATGAGTTCTACATTGGGATAAGTGAGTCGGATACCCTCAATGATTTTATAAGCGATGTGTTCGAGCAAACGACTGGGCTTTTGCATAGCCTCTGCCGCGACCCGATAAACCACCTCATAATTGACTGTATTTCGTAAACGATCATGGCGGGCGGCTTCCAAAAAATCGGTGGTAATGGCTACGTCAATCGAAAATTTATTGCCAATTTTTTGCTCCTCATCTGAAGTGCCGTGGTAAGCAAAAAACTCTATTCCTTCCAGTGAAACTGTTCCCAAAGAGTGTGTCTTTTAGCTGTAATCTGTTATCTGTTCAAAACCGGGAAGTTCTCAGCAGATAGAGATGTACATGGTGTGCAAAAATTATATCTGATCAAAGAAGGAACCTTCTTCAGGAGCTTTTTTATCTTCCTTTTCATTTTCGCTCGGGTTTTCGTTTTCGTCCGCTGTTTCTGCTTCCGTTTCTGCGGAAGGTATTTCTGAAGTCTCTTCGGTTTCGGTTGCAGAATCAGAAGAAGCTACAACTTGTTCTTCAGTATCGGCTTCGGCAGCTATCGGTTCGTCTCCTACAATACCTTCTACTAAGTTTTCTGCCTCTATGCGGGCTTTTTTGATTTCGCTGTCTGCTTTCAGCGAATCTGTTATTTGAGTTTTAAGGTCTTCAAATTTTTCCTTGACGGCATTCTGCGAAAATTTCTTCTCAAATCGTTCAATGCTGTCTACGGTATTATTGGCAAGTGTTTTGAGCTGGACGACCAAATTATCACGGTATTTTTCCATGGCTTTGAAATCACGTTCATGACCTTTGAATTCACCTATGATTTCTTCGCGCACGTATTTGACCTGATTTTCGGCATCTATAATCAGCATATTGGATTTTTTCCGTGCCTCGTTCACCAATTCTTCCCCTTTTTGGCGGGCGTCTTCAATGTAATGCTCGGCCGCCGTTTTGGCTTGTTGGGTCATTTGCGCACTGGTATCTTCCGCCGTTTTGAGCATCCTGAACATCGTTAATTCTACTTCCCTAAGTTTACCCAACTCTTTCTCCGCAATCTCCAATTGCATTTTGAGCATCTTGTTTTCGTTCAGTACACGTTCCCATTCATTGGATAGTGATGTTAAAAAAGCCGTTACTTCTTCGGCATCGTATCCGCGCAAAACTTTTTGAAAGGTATGTTGACGAATCTCAATCGGCGTGATTTTCATATGCTTATTTAAATTATTGCCTGATAATTGGGTGTTAAAATAAAAAAAATTGGGTAAAACGCTCTTTTTTTAGCTAAATACCGCTACTTAGCCACTTTTTTCGTTGCAAAACCGCTCGTTCGTTCCCTAATTCTTGCAAATGAACGGTTCCATCACTGAACGTGACCATTTGCAGACCCACCCATGAAAGGGCGTGATTGAGGTGATTTTCAAGGGGTATATTGCTCAAAATGCAGTCGTCCCAATACCATTTCAGCGGCTCTCCCGCTACTTCTTCGACAATGGCTTGGTAGTCTTCGAGCGAATAGCCCGCAAAAGGTATGCCAAAACGTTCCCACAATAAACGCATTACGTCGTCTAATGAGTATTGATGTTGGTGAATTTTACGAATTGTTACGTCTAAAATCAGCGCCGCTAAGGCTCCTTTGTGGTAGACCGATACCTTACGCTGCGGAATTCCTTTTTCATATCCATCCAACCACAGGTCCCACGACGATTCTGCCAATGACTGTTGCGCATTGCGATTGTTTTCAAAGTGTCTTTTCATATACACCTGTAACTCACGGTAATAGGCGGCATCGTCAAATACGCCCGAACGTCGCAAAAACAAATCGCCGTAGTAGGTGGTAACCCCTTCGGCTACAAAACAGGTAGAAAAATAGTTTTCTTTGGTAAAATCGTACGGTAACAATTCTTTAGGGCGAATACGAATGATGTTCCAGGCGTGGAACAATTCGTGAGAACTTACTCCCAGTAAATCCGTATAAAGTCCTTCTCCCTCATCATCAGGTCCTAAGACAATCATCGTAGAATGACGATGTTCGACACCGTGGTAGTAAGGAGTTGGTAAAATAAGATTCAAAAAATGATATTCAGATTCGGGAAAACTGCCCATTGCGGCCATTTGAGAGGCCGTAAATTTTTCGAAGTCAATTAAAATTTGCTGCCAATTGGGCTTAATGTTACCCTGCATCCACACATAAAACGTCGTTTCCTGCAGTTGGTAAGTGCGGTGTTGCAACGTAGCGGAGGCCATCAGCGGGCTGTCCACCAACTCATAGTAATCTTTTGCCGACAAGGTTTTCGTGTCCTTCTTTTTCAGCCCGCAGGCGATTTGAAAATGGTCGGGAATGGCTAATTCAAGTGTACAAGGTTCATTCAAATAGCCTTCTGCATATACGCAAAGATTGACGGGGTTGACATACCAAAAACCACCGCTTACGTAGCTGCTTCCTGCGTTTTGTATATTGGCGTAATAATTATACCGAACAATGATTTCCGAAACTCCCGGGGTTTGAATAAGCCAACGATCCTTGGTTATTTTCCTAAAAATGAGCGGATTCCCAGAGGTATCAAACACCCCAAACCGTTGAATGTTTTTAGCGAAATTTTGCAACTCATACCGTCCGGGTCGCCACGCAGGAAGCTGTATTTCAATCGTATCGGCACCAATTTTGTCAATCGAACACTCAATATCTATAAAATGACTTTCGGGAATAGGAGAGGAGAGATGATAGCGCATGAGTGGAGCAAAGGAATGTAAAACCAGTTGAGAATAAACTCTTTAGAAAAGTAAAAATACTAAAAAGACCCAATGAATAGCAGAACAGTACCTTTTTTCAAGCAATTTGGTTAATTTAAGGGGAATTTTCTACTCCTTAAATTCCTATGAAAAACAATCGCTTACAAAACGTATGCCTCTTAATTTCTTCTTGTTTTCTTATCATATATTTATTGGCACAAATGCTCAAATCCCGCAAAGTGCAGATTCACTGGCTAACTATCTTAAAAAATCCCCCAAAGATACCAATTACGTAGCAGCGCTGAATGCGTACAGCTGGAAACAGATTGAGGCAGGAAACTACCCGCTTGTGGATTCTTTAGGGCGGGAGGCGGAAAAATTAGCCCCCAAATTAAAGTTCATTACGGGCGAATACGACAGCTACGATGTGCGGGGTAGGGCATGGTATGTACAGTCTGACTACGCCAAAGCACACGAATATTATCAAAAATGCTATCAAATTATCCAAAAATACCCTATTGCGGTTTCTTATAAGCAGGAAGCTTTGGCGAACGTAGGAATGATAAAACACCTGACAGGAAAAAATGAGGAAGCACTCAAGTCGATTTTGGAGTCAATCAGAATTTACGAAACCCACAAACTACCCAAACTGTCGGGTTCGCCTTATGATGTGGCGGGGGCTATTTTTAATGTCCAAGGTAAGACTGAATTAGCGCTTCAGTACTTTAAACAAAGCCTGGCTATCAAAACCAAGGATAACAACTTCTGGGGAATGGCGGTATCTGCTAACCGGATTGGGATTACTCTCAATGGAATGGGGAAATACAAAGAGGCATTGGTGTATTTAAAACAAGCCGAGCAACATGCCGAGAAAGCGGGCTATCAGCAGGTATTGGTTGATATCTTAATCAATGAAGCCGGAGTTTATCGTGAGTTGAGCCGACCAAAAGAAAATTTTGCCGCCCTAATAAAGGCAGAAAAAATTAGTGTTACAATCAATTCAGTACACCAGACAGGAGCAATCTATGGGAATTTGGGTTTGTATTATCAAAGTCAAAAGCAATACAAATTGGCAGAAGAGTATCTATACCGTGCATTAAAAATTTTCAAACAGGTGGGTTCTTTGGAATACCAAGGCTATATTTATGAGGCACTTACGGCACTATTTGTTGAAAAAGGAGATTTTAAAAACGCCTTCCAAAATCAGAAGGAGGCAAAACAGGTGAATGACTCGCTGTTTACAGCAACCCAACATGCACGAATGGATGAGTTGAATGCCCGTTTTGAGTCCGAAAAAAAGGAGCAAAAATAAAATTTCTCCAACAGTCCGCCATTATCAATGAGCAGAAATTAACCCAAAATAGATTCCTGTTGGCAGGTGGTGTCTTGGTATTGTTGTTGGCAGGAGCCGTAACAGCGTGGTTGCTCAACCGCGCCCGACTGCAGCGTCTAAAGGAGTCGCTGGAACTACGTAACAAAATTGCGGCTGACTTGCACGACGAAATCGGTAGCACCCTGAGTAGTATTTCTCTTTTGAGTGGGCTTACTGAAAAGCAAATAATCAATAACCAGCCCCAGAAAGCCGAACAACTGATTCAAAAAATCAGTCAGGATGCACGCCAAATGCTGGAGTCTATGGACGATATAGTGTGGACGATTAACCCGCGCAATGATTCAATGAGTACGCTTTTGACCCGCTTGCGCGAGTATGCCAAACCGCTTGCTGACTCGAAAGAGATTGAACTGAATTTTGTGGTAAGCCCCGAAGCAGAAAACAGTACGCTGATCTTGAATGTTCGTCAAAATGTATATCTGATTGTAAAAGAGGCGATTAATAATCTGTTTAAATATGCGCAGGCTACTAAAGCCGAAGTACGATTTGAGAAAAAGGGAAAGAATCTGGAGGTGGTGGTGAAAGACAATGGTGTGGGATTTGATTCCAATGGGATGAATAATCGAAACGGTCTTAAAAATATGCACGAAAGAGCCACAACCATGGGGGCGAAACTGGATATTGATTCCAACCCCGAAAACGGCACTGTTCTTTCATTGCTTATTTCGGGATAAGCGATGAAAGCGTCGGTCGGTTTTGAACGGGGATGCCCAATCCGACTGACGCCTAAACTGACGCTGCATCGTATAATTATCCTATTTACACGCATCGAATCAGCCTGTACTTTTGTCCATAATCCAATGAACCCCTATGCTGCGTGTATCCATTTACGACGACAATGATTCCCTGCGCGAAACCCTCGCCATGGTTGTGGAAATGACCGATGAATTGGTATTGGCAGGTTCGTATCCGGATGCCATGCAGGTACTGGAAACGGTTGCTAATGACGTTCTGGATGTGATTTTGATGGATATTGAAATGCCGCAACGTACCGGAAGCGGTAAGAATCTTACATCAAGGGCTTTCAAAGCCTCCTAAAATACTGATGCTCACGGCCTACGAAGACGCCGAAAGCGTTTTTGAAGCCATTGGGGCGGGAGCCGTAGGGTATTTGCTCAAAAAAACACCAGCCGAAAAAATCATCGAAGGCATTCACGAAGTAGCGCAGGGAGGCGCGGCCATGAGTCCAAGCATTGCGCTGAAAGTATTGTCGGCTTTTCAAAAACCAAAACAGATTACCTACGACCTCACCACCAAAGAGCTGGAAGTGCTTCAACGATTGGTAGAAGGTGACAGCTATAAGTTGATTGCCCATCATTGCCAAATCAGCATCAGTACCGTGCAGACCCACATCATGCACATTTACGAAAAACTGCACGTAAACTCGAAAGGGGAAGCTATCAACAAAGCCTTACGGGATAAAATTGTCAATTTGTCTCGCTGAAGTGAATTCTATCCGTTTAGTCTGCTTTTACCGTTTACTCAGTTCTCGCCGATATTTTTTCAATCTCTTCTGCGATTTTCCTTCTGCCGGCAACCGGCAGAACAGGGTTTTTTTGCCTAAAAACAACTCATTTGAGTACGTATGCCTGTAGAAATACGGGAACTGCGTAGTTCTACAGGCATATATTTATCCTATTGACCCCACCCTTTTGAAAGAGTAGTTTTGTCACCATAAATCGACGTTTATGCGCTTATCTCTACCTCTATTCTACGGACTTATTTTGTTGTTTTTGAGCCCCTTATCGGCTTGGGCACAATCGGAGTCCGAAACCCCAAAGCCTAAACCGGTAAGAGTTTCGGGCGGGCTCAATGCCTACGCGGGGTTTTATCAGGCAAGCGGTATCGAAAACCGCAACCAAACGACACCTTTCGGGCTGAGTGCCTCGGCAACCGTCTCCCTGCCCGGCGGTATTTCACTGCCGTTTTCGGTGATTGTGGGAAATCAGGGTGCGAGTTTTCGTCAGCCTTTCAATCAATTCGGCATCAGTCCTACTTACAAATGGGCCACAGTTCATGCCGGGTATCGCAACGTGCAGTTTTCGCCTTTCACGCTGGCCAGTCATACTTTTCTGGGCGGGGGAGTTGAATTGAATCCGGGTAAATTACGCATCGGTGCCGTGTATGGGCGTTTCAATAAAGCCATTTCTACCGATCTTGCCAATCCCGACCAAGCCATTCCTTCTTTCAAACGTACCGGCTATGCCGTTAAACTCGGCTACGGTTCCGCCGCCAACTACGTAGATGTGGTACTGCTGAACGCCGCCGACGATACCTCGTCCATTACCGGAACGCAGGGCATCACCCCTGCGCGTAACACGGTCTTGGGAGTTACTTCCCGATTGAGCCTTGCCAACAAGAATTTCAGTTTTGAAATGGACATTGCAGGAAGCGCTTACACCCGCGACACCCGCGCTCAATTGGTGCCGCTGTCGGACAAACCGCTGATGAAAACATTCAACTTGTTTATGCCCGCTCAGCTTTCGACCCAACTCACCACCGCCGCGCAATTGGGTTTAGGTTATCGCAGCAAAAATTTTGGATTAAAACTTCAATACAAACGCATTGAGCCTAACTTCCAAACCATGGGTTCGTACTATTTTCAGAGCGATATTCAGAGTTTTACCATTGCGCCATCCATAAATTTACTCAATAGCAAATTACGGATTATCGGAAGTTTGGGGTTGCAACAGGACAATTTGGCCAAAACCAAAAATGCCCAAACGGGTCGAAAAATTGGGTCGTTGGTGATTTCCTATAATCCTTCCAACGCTTTTGGAATTGACTTTCAATTTTCCAATTACGGGATCAGTCAACAGGCGGGATTACGACCCATTATTGATACCCTGCGGCTGGCGCAAAACAACCTGAGCCTGATGGCAAATCTGCGCTACAGCATTCAGAACGAAGCCTTTTCGCACCTTTTTACACTGACGGGCACGCACCAGCAACTCTCTGACCTGAACAATACTACCTCAGCCTTTACCCAAAATCAGAACCAAAACATCAATCTGGGCTATTTTCTGACCGAATTAGCGTTGGGTTGGAGCGCCAATGCGATGGTGAGTTATACCCAAACGGCCCTGCCACAAGATCAAATGGTTCGTTTTTACGGGCCAACGGTGGGAATAAGTTATCCGTTGTTGGATAAAAAACTGAATACCTCATTCAATGCGAGTTATTTGATCAATCAGCAACTGGGAGTCACCGGTAAGGTGATCAATGCTTCGCTCAATGCAAGTTATCAGTTAGGAAAACGGCAAAGCCTTAACCTGCAACTTGGTTATCTCAACTCAAATACGGGACAACCCGACCAAAAATTCAATGAACTTAGAGGATCACTCGGCTATGGAATCTCGTTTTAACAGCCCCCTACTCCCCAAACTTTTGTTGGTTCGCGTTACAAACGCAAACCAACAAATGCACTGTGCAGAGGTTCGCGTTACCCCGATGGCTATCGGGGTAAACCAACGTATCCTTCCGCTTTTGATTCTCCTTTTTCTGTTTGGATTGAAATCATTAGCCCAGGTACAGGTCACGGTCAATGTACTTCCTCCGTACAGCGCCTATTTGCAAGATTATCCCGGGCGGGGCAATCAGGTGCAGATTTTTGTGCGCAACACGACGAATGCGCCATTGGAGGTACGGTTTTTGGGAAACATCACGGGCGACAACGGCGTGGTTATTTCGACGCCTGTTAATTTTCGACCATTGGTGCCGTTGCGTTTGGGACCGTTGGAAAACCGTTTGTTGAGCCGTAACGACTTGGAAGGCTTGTTTGATTTGGGTCAAATTGAAGTGCAGGGCATTGACAAAGCGCAACTCTATCGCGGGTTGCCGCTTCCTGAGGGCAGTTATCAGTTGTGCGTTCGTGCCTTTGACAACCGTAGCAGTCGCCCACTTTCGCCGGAGTTTCCGTTGGGTTGTAGTGCGCCTTTTATGGTCAGAAGTGTAGAGCCGCCTATCATCATTAATCCCGTTTGCGATAGTAAAATCGTTCCCAATACGCCTCAAAACGTCATTTTTTCGTGGACTCCCCCGCAGGAGTGTCGCCCGCGCAAGTACAATATACTTTGCGCGTGATTGAATTGCCCGACATTCAGCCCGTGGCCGATAATGTATTTAATAATCAATCAAATGTAATCAGCAGTTTTCCAACCAGCAGTCAGGACAAAAAGCCTGCTTCCAAAATCACTAAAAATGAAACAACAGAGATCAAAGTAACTTCTTCCAATGTTCCCCTTGGATTTGACCCCAATGTATTTATTGATGCGGTTGTGTTGCCGCCCTCGGGGGTGGAAGTGCGGAATCTCAAGGTAAATTCCTTTTTATACGGCTCGAGTCAGCCGCCGCTTAAAGTCGGCAAGCGCTACGCTGTGCGCGTACAGGCGATTGACCTGACTCGAAAAATCAATTTCCTGAATGAAGGAAAAAGTCCCGTTTGCTATTTTACCTACGGCGAAGAGGCCGCCCCGTTTTTCCCTTTAGGGCCTTCGTTTGCCTCAAAAGATACGACCGGTACCAAAGTAATGATGGCAAAATCGGGAAATTTACCCGTAAAATGCACCTCCTGCAGTGCAAGCGAAATTTCTAATAAGCAAGTGGATAATGCGGGAGTGCTGAAAAGTAAATCGGCGACTATCGGGTAAACCTGAAAGGACCGTAAAAGACTAATCTCTAATAATGAGAATCTTCAAAACATGGTTTAAACCGACTTTTAAAGTATAGGTTAAAACACAACAAAAAAGCCTAATAATACATTGATTATCAGGCTTTTACTTGAGCTACCGAGGCTGGGCTCGAACCAGCGACCCTCTGATTAACAGTCGTAGCCCATGGGTATTTGTTGGCTTTTTGGTATTTATTGATTTATACTTAAATAGCCTGTAAATCAGTAGATTGTCATAATTATTTTATCGCTTCTTATTGTTATTATGCGTTGATTCTGTATTTTTGTGGTGCAAGTAAACCCGATTTTCCTGAAAGTTGCACCACAGAAAAACACCGCAACAAATGGCAACTGTAAACCTATTTTTTGACACCCGCGCCACCGCTGAAAACGAGACGGTACGCCGCGCGGGAATTATTAAAATCGTAATTACTCACAATCGGGTAAAACGGCTTTATACGACGGGGTTAAAAGTTACGCTCGACCAATGGCAACACTTGCCCAAAAAAGGGGAAAAGTTGGACAATCGGATAAAGGATGAAATCCGCCTAAAGTTGTACGCTGACATTTACGACACCCCTAACGGATTCTACCGACGTGCTGAAACCATTACCGAAACTTTAGGCGTAAACTTTGATTTTGACGCGTTCAAAGATGCCTTTGATAATTGGGGCAAGGATAAACCGTCCGATGACAC
>NZ_JAIXST010000039.1 GCF_027484545.1 Runella sp.
ATAACAATAGTTCGCTACGATTTTGGTAGATTATAAAAAATAAAGGGTAAAGAAGTAGCTTTGTTTTGCGAACCAAAACTTACTTTTTACCCCATGAGCATAACAACACTCACGAGTACAATATTGAGCAAAATGTCCGATGTAGGCAAATGGCAGACGATTTTTTTTATAGACTTAACCCATTTATGGTTAGGATTAAAAGGTCGCTATCATTTTGAGAACTTGTCTCGTCAGGGCGATATGAGTTCAGAGAGTTATCGGGCTAATTTTTCAAAATAATTTGATTTTAAGGCATTTAATTTAGAATTATTCAAGTATTTAGGCTTAGAAAAGATTTGGGGTTTTGATCCAACCTTTTTGAGCAAATCAGGCAAAAAGACCCCTGGCATGGGCTATTTCTGGTCTGGGTGTAAGCAAAAAGTAAGTCGGGGCATTGAGTTGGCCGGTTTAGCGATTGTGGATGTAAAAAATCACAGTTCCTTCCATTATTACGCAACACAGACGATTTTGTCCAAAGGGCAGGATTTGCTGGCTTACTATGCTGATTTGCTGGTCAAGGACGCTTTTAATCTAATGACTGTTTCCAAATATGTAGCGGTTGATGCGTATTTTTCAAAAAAGTCATTCATTGATTCAGTCAGTCAAACAGGTTTACATCTGATCACTCGCCTGCGAGATGATGCGGTCATGTATTATGCCCTACACAGGACCACAAAGTACAGGCAGAGGCCGCAAGAGGCAATTTGCCGGCAAAATAAATGCAAAAAACCTTGATTTAAGCCAATTCAGAGCTTGCATTCAAGAAGAGACTTGGACGGCTTTTGAAGGAATAGCTTATGCCAAAGCACTAAAAAGATGGATCAAAACCGTCATTATACAGCACTATAATACCGATGGCAGCATCAAAAAATGTAAAATCTTCATTGCTACCGATTTAGCCATCACAGGTGCTGATCTGTACTTATATTATCACCTGAGATTCCAAATTGAGTTTGTTTACAGGGATACTAATCGCAGCGGCGAACCGCCAGCACTTGGGGCTAACTCATTGCCAGTCCACTCAACAACAAAGGCTTGATTTCCATCGCACGGGCGACCCCGCATAACTTTGCCTTGACATTACTTTCATTAGCCAAAATAACACATTGGCTATCGCAGCCACTTGAAAACAGAAAGCCGTTTTCTATTCAAGACATTAAGTCGCAGCGGCGAACCGCCTCAATATTTCAATGAACGTTTTTAAATTTATTTTTTAACGTGTTCGGTATTTGCCCCGAACAGCAGGAAAATAATCCTAAAATATCAACGCTAACTAATTACGCTAAAATCGCTGCTTAATTCGTAGCGAAGTATTGAATATGGGACTAACTCTATAAAAGTTGGCAAATTTGAAAGTGGTGTAATTTACTCAACAGACAAATATGGTACTAACTCCACAAAAATTGGTAAAACTGAAAGTGGCGGAAATATATGTGGTGGTGCTGCTTTGATATTATTATTGTAAAATCATGTAATAAATGTATTTCGCTCACACTGAAACCGATTTTCTATGAATTGAACCAGAACATCAAACCGTGGTTCTCATCATTGCTCAAAATGTGGAAAAAGCTCATATATTAAAATTCGGAAGAATGGGGAATATAGTTAAAATAAATATTTTTACACCGTTGGTGGCATTCTCACCACCAACCTCCTCACCTTCAGTCTTTAGGAGAAATAAAAAAAAACTTAGATAACAAACCCAACCTCCGATTAAGTATCTTGCAATATCACTTACTCCCAAACACCCAATACCATGAAAAACCCCAAATTAATTGCGCAATGGAAGAGGTTTTTGATAGATATTATTCAGGGCAGAATCAAGATTGACTTGGTAGCAGTAAGCTAAAGAAAGAGGTTGCGGGGCCCGCAATGGTAGGAATACCAACCTCGGAACAAGTTCTGCATCTGTCTATTTTTACTATTTTTGCACAAATAGACAGATTTCATTATCAAATTGAGAACACTTACCTTCTTTTGGGGGCTGCTGTTAGCAGCTACTTCATACGCTCAACTTTCCACCATCGACGTCACCGACCAAACCATCAAACTCGGGCCTATGCAGGAACAGGAATTGCAGTTTGGCTTTGCCGCAGGTGATAAAATAGTGTTTCAGTTCAAAGAAATCAACGGCAAAGAGCTCAAAGAAATCGAAATTGTTGAATACCCCACCACCTCAAAGTTTTCGGACTACAAAACCACCCAAGTAGACAGCAAAACCATTCAGGTAGTGAAGCAGGGAGCGTATTTGTTTCGGTTTAAAAATGGAGCACTTACGGGGCGAATCTGTAAAATCAACATCCGGCGAATTCCCGCCGGCGAGGCCACGGTCAACTTCAACACCGCCGTGTCGTGGGAAGATAAACAGGAAATTACGTATAACACCTATACCAAAGATGTACCGGCAGGATATGACACCACGTACACCCGAAAAACCAAAAAAGTGATGGTAAAATCCGAGCAACGCGAAGAATTGGTGTTTGACAAACCGCAACGCGTGCATTCCTCGGCCAACACTAACGGCAATAAAGCGTCGCTGTCGTTTACGCTTCCCAAAAATGGGATTACTCCTTACAAAACCACCAAGGTTGTGTCGTGGGCGTATTGGGTGGGCGTGGGCAATGAAGCCAACGAGGCATGGAAACAAAACTCCAAGATCATTGTGAGCATTGCTAAAGGCGCAGCGGCCTATTTTACGACGCCGCTTGGTGCATTAGCAGCAGGGGTCGTTACCGACTTGGCCATTCCCAAAATGGGCGAAGATGTGTACTATGCCGTAGCCGACAAAACCAACCGAGATTTATTTATGGCAGGCCAGCCTCATCGCGTCATCGACCAAGGCAAGGGTGTCGCGGGTTTTCGGAAGTTTTCCGACCCTGCTTTGTGCCAAGGAGCGTACTACATTTTGCTTTCTAACGACAACCTTGTGCAAGGAGTAGATGCGTCGGTCAAAGTGATTGCCATCGTAGAAACAATGACCTACGAAGACAAGGTCATCACTGAAACGACCCTTACTCCCCGCTACGAGAAAAAAACGTTTTCAGAGCCTGTCATCAAAACCGTACGAATGCCCGTGACCGGGAAGTAGTCTGAAAGATCCATAAACTTTAATACTGGCTCCACGAAAACGCAAAAAGCCGGCTTAGGCCGGCCTCTTGACTGTATCTTGAATGGCAATAAAACTACGCCAAATAACTGCTGATACTCATGACATCGGCAAAAACCCCCGACGCGGTCACTTCCGCACCGGCACCCGGGCCTTTGACCACGAGCGGGCGCGTGTTGTAACGCTCGGTCGTGAAGGAAACGATATTATCAGCCCCCGAAAGCGAATAAAACGGATGGTCGGCATCCACCGTACGGAGTTGAAGCGTGGCTTTTCCGTTTTCGAGGGTGGCGATGTAGCGCAGTTTTTCACCTTTTTCGGTCGCATCCTGCAATAACGAACCAAAATAGTCGTCCGAGTTTTCCACCTCCGTAAAGAACGCATCTACTGTTGGGGCCTGAAGGCAATTTTCGGGCAAAATAGGCGCAATTTGAATGTCGCTCATTTCGAGCGCTACGCCCGTTTCACGCGCCAAAATCAGGATTTTACGCGCTACGTCCAAACCGCTCAAGTCGTCGCGCGGGTCGGGTTCGGTATAGCCTTTCACTTTGGCTTCGCGTACAATGTCCACGAAGCGCGTTCCTGGTACGAAACTGTTGAAAATAAACGACAGGGTTCCGGACAAAATCGCTTCAATCTTCACGAATTTATCCCCACTCGACATCAACCCTTGAATGGTATTGATGATGGGCAAACCGGCACCTACGTTGGTTTCGTACAAAAACTTCACGCCTTTTCGTACGGCCGTTTGTTGCAGACGACGGTACTCGGCGTAGCTGCTGGAGTTGGCCACTTTGTTGGGCGTCACCACCGACACGCTGGCGTCGAGCAACGGAAAATAATATTGGATAATGTCCTTGTCGGACGTGCAGTCAATAAATACGCTGTTGGGTAAGTTGAACTCTCGAATCCGCTGCACAAACGCCGATACGCTCGTTGTTTTGCCGTTTTCTTCGAGGTCTTTCTGCCAACTTTCCAACGGAATACCTTCGGGATTGAGGTACATTTTTTTGCTCCGTGCCAACCCGACCACGTTTACTTTGAGCAATTTTTCTTTGGCCAAATAATCAGACTGTGCGGCCAATTGCCGCAGGAACGTACTGCCAATCAGGCCCGTACCCACAATAAATAAATTCAACGACCTTACTTCTGATTGAAAAAACACCCCGTGAATGGCATTCAACGCTTTGGAAAGGTCATTTTTCTGAATCACCACCGAGATATTCAACTCCGAAGAGCCTTGTGCTGTGGCGATGACGTTGATACCGTTTTTGCCCAACGCCGTAAACAGTTTTCCCGAAACCCCCGTACTGCGACGCATTCCCTCGCCCACGATGGCGATGATGGACACGTTTTTCTGAATCTGAATTCCGTCGCGGTCAATGTCGCCTGCGTTGATTTCGGGCGCAAACACCTGATCCAAAACTTCCTTCGCACGGTCTGCGTTTTTAGGGTCAATGGCAAAACAAATTGAATGCTCGGACGAAGCCTGCGAAATTAGAATCACGCTGATTTTATGCCGCGACAAGGCCGAAAACAACCGCGCTGACACGCCGGCCACGCCAATCAAACCGCTTCCTTGTACGTTGACCAACGCAATGTCGTCAATCGAACTGATGCCCGTAATCGCAAAAGGAGTTTCGTCAGAAGTGTTGTGAACCGTCGTTCCTGCCGAAGATGTATTGAATGTATTGAGAACCTTGATCGGAATATTTTTAACAAAGGCCGGTTGCAAGCTGGGTGGATAAATCACTTTGGCCCCAAAGTGACTCAATTCCATAGCTTCCGCGTAGGTAATGGTTGGAATCGTGAAGGCATTGGAAACCTTGCGCGGGTCGGCGGTCATCATGCCGTCCACGTCGGTCCAAATTTCAATCACGTCGGCATCGAGCGCCGCGCCAAAAATGGAGCCTGTATAATCCGAACCACCGCGTCCGAGTGTGGTGGTGATTCCTTCGGCGGTAGAGCCGATAAAGCCCGTAATGCACTGCAACGCATCGGTTTTGGCAAAATGTGATAGAATCTGGGCATCAGTGACGGCAAAATCTACTTCTGCGTAGCCAAAATGGTCGTTGGTGTGCACCAAATTCCGAGCATCGCAAAACTCCGCCTTGACGCCGCGGCCTTTGAGCGCTTCGGTGATAATGGTGGTAGAAAGACGTTCTCCGAAAGACATCAACAAATCCAGCGTCCGCGCCGACATTTCGCGAATGAGGGAAATCCCTTTCAATAAATCTTCCAATTCGTTGACCAACCCGCGTACTTTGGCAATGGAGCTGCTTTGGTTTTTGATGTCTATCAACCCACGAATGGCGGCAAAATGCTGGTCTTCCACGGCTTTGAGCGCGTCAAAATACTCGGCATTTCCTTTGGCAGCCATGCGGCCGATTTCAATTAATTTATTGGTAACGCCACCCATGGCCGAATACACGACGGCAATGCGTTCGCCTTTGGCAATATTATCCTGTAAAATCTGAATGAGCTGTTGAATACTTTCGACTGAGCCGCACGAAGTGCCGCCAAACTTGAGGACTTTCATTTAATCAATGAGTGAGTGAGCGAATTATGAATTTGTGAATGGAATTTACTCCGTTACTTAGACTGCAAATATAGTGCTGGGATAGGGGAAATTCGTATTTTTGTTGCAAACAATCCCTTTTTAAGTCATGTCTGCCGTTGAACAAACACTTTCGCCCCATGATTATCTGCAATTGGAACGCGCTGCTGAATTCAAAAGCGAGTACCACCGAGGTACAATCACCTTGATGGCCGGTGCGTCGCGCAATCATAATCGCGTTAATGAAAGCCTTTCTATTGAGATTGGCACTCGACTCAAAGGGAAAAAATGCCAATCTTTCTCGCGAGACTTTCGTCTTTGGATTCCCGACGAAGAATTTTATACGTATCCTGATTTGACCATTGTGTGCGGCAAACTTGAATTGTTGGATGATGAATTTGATACCATGCTCAATCCTTCGACCATTATTGAGGTGTTATCCAAAAGTACCGCCCAATATGACCGAAGCGAAAAATTTGAATACTATCGTACCATTCCTTCCTTCCGCGAGTACGTATTGGTGGACTCTCAGCGCGTTAAAATTGAGGTTTGGCGCAAGTTAGAATCTCCCAGTGTATGGGCATTGGTGCAGGAAACACGACGTTTGGACGATGTACTGCAATTGGAAGCGCTTGACTCTCCTATTGCTTTAACTGATATTTATGCACAAACCGTGGGGCTAATGCAAATGAATCCCTAAAATTCGTCCCCAAAAACTTCCATCCATCAAGCCCCTTTTCCATTGGTTATAATTGAGTTGCGCGGAATCGCTGCTGTAGTGCACCTTTGACTCAAAATAATAACAGCCATGGAAACTAACAAAATATACCGCATTATAAATCAATCAGTTATCGGGGGAGTAGCCGCTGGGTTTGCGCATCATTTTCAGATAGACAAGGTACTGGTACGCATCTTGTTTGTATTGGCTTTTTTCTTTACCGCAGGGGTACCTGTTACAGTAGTTTACATCATTTTGTGGGCAGTATTGCCCAAAGCCATCAAAGAGACAAAAGATGAAGATGACAAAGACATCGTCAGGCTTTAGGGTTTCGAGTAACAGTGTTTGCAAACGAGTGCCGGTTCTTGGAAGAATCGGTATTTTTTTGTTTTCAGCTTCGTAGAGACTCACTACACTCTATTTTCACTTTCAACCAGCGTTTGTACCCACCGAAAACCCACAAAGGCAATCAACATAAAACCAATAATCACTCCCCAAAGCACGTAATAGCCATAAGTAGCGGCGATTTGCCCCCCCAAAACAGGCGCAGCTACCTGCGCAATGGAATAACACATGGAATACAAAGCGGAATATTGTCCACGAGTCCGGTAGGTGGAACGCTCCATGGTGAAGGAATTCATAAAAGGCATTGCTAACATCTCGCTCAGAGTAATGGTCACCACCGTAAAAGGCAATATCCACACAACGCCCTGAAAAACAACAAATAACAGATAACTAAATCCACAAAGCAATACCCCCCAACTGATAAACGTGAGTTTGGGACGCAGGGGTTCAATGTTGTAAATCAAAATCATCTCAAACGCTGCCACCAACAGACCGTTGACTCCCAATAGTAAACCGATGTAAAATTCGTTGACGTGCAGTTGTGTTTTCCAGAAAACGGGAACAATACTGAAAAACTGCATAAATCCAATGGCAAAAAGGATGGTAAACACCACAAAACGTAGGTAAACACCATCACGGAAGGCCGATTGAGGAGCCGTAAGCGTAGCTTTTTCGGTGTGCTCGTCTCTATGGGCACTGTTACGATTTTTGACCAATAATGCCAATACCAACGCCGCAGCAATGTTCGTAATGCCATCGGCAATAAACAGGTATTTGTAGCCAATGGTCGCAAAAAAACCGCCCAAAGCCGGTCCGATGGCCCAACCCAAATTAATAGCCAACCGATTGATGGCATACGCCCGTGTGCGGTTTTCGGGTGTGCTATAAAACGCAATGGAAGTGGAATTGGCAGGACGAAAGGCTTCTCCTACCAGACTCAAACAAAACGTAGAGATACATAAAGTAGGCAACGTTCGCATTTGCATCAGCACAAAAAACATCAATCCGCCCAACGCCAAACTGGCCATTTGAACGTAGTAATGACCCACTTTATCGGTCAATTTCCCACCAAAATAAGTCCCTAAAATCCCACCGGCGCCCGCACAGCTCACCACCAAACCGGCATTGGGAAGGCTGAAATGAAGGGCTTGGGTCAAGTACACGCTCATGAAGGGAATGACCATTGTTCCTGAGCGGTTGATGAACATCACGAAGGCTAAAAGCCAGATTTCGCGGGAGATTCCGCCGTACGCATTTCGATAAAGTGTGGCTGTTTTCTGTAACATAATGCGACAAAGTTAACAGTCAGTCGGTTCAAAACCGACCGACTGTTAAAAATCTACTACTACTGCCCTGTTTGGTGTTATCACCAAATAGTAGATACGCAAAGTCCGATTGGTAAAGGGATGTTGGTGTTTTTCCACCAACATCGGTATCAAATGGCCAATCCGGTCACAGTTCGTTTATTAAGACCTTCGGGTAGCAATTAAAGTCCGTAGAAATTAGATAGGAACGAACAGGTAAAGCCTTTTTGGGTAAAGCGAAATTTCAAAAAGGCTACATTCTTTTCTCTCCCATGGTTTCTCGATTCACTTTCCTGCTTGTATTTCTCGCCGGCTTTTCTCACGCCCAAGTCACTATATGGGCAGACTCAACGGCCGCACCCGTCCTGTTTGCCGTACAAAAACTCAATCGGGTTTCAGTACAACAGGGTCAAAAGTTAATCGTCAAAGAAAAGGAAAAAGCCACTGTTTGGGTAGTTTCTCAAGCTGATTTACCAAAATCTTTAACAGCATTCATTACAGAAAAAGAATGGGCTGCTATTCAACCGGAAGGATATGCTCATCGGTGGATTAAGAATAAAACCCAACTCGTTATTTTAGCAAAAGATGCCTTGGGTGCGCAATACGGCGTGCTGGAATTGGCGGAATATTGGCAGATAAACGGCACGTATAAATCTTGCCCAACAAAACTGAGAATCCGAAGTTAGAATACCGGATTGTCAAGTTCAACGTGCCTTGGTCGCCTTACCGCGATAGCCCTGCCACCAAACTTCATATCGAAACTTGCCGTGATTTGCGCTATTGGGAAAAATTTCTGGACATGATGGCCGAAAATCGACTGAATGTGTTGTCGCTATGGAACAACCATCCGTTTCCGTACCTGATTCGTTCCACCAACTTTCCGTTGGCTACATCGTTCAACGAAACAGAAATGAAGGGTGTACGAATGTATGCAGGATTGCTTCCTAAGCGGCCATTCTGACCAATTGAATTACCTCATCCCATTGATTACTAAGGTTTTTTGTTCTCAGATTTAAAACTTGCTGTGCTCCA
>NZ_JAIXST010000282.1 GCF_027484545.1 Runella sp.
TCCCAGCGGGATCACAAGATAAGCTCCAAAAGCTCTCAAAACCTCAAAATCGGTATGATTTTGAGGTTTTTTTGTTTATTTCCCCTCAAGTTGCACCAATCATTCCCAATGCTTAGGTAGCCCTTTCGGTTACCTGCAAAGATGTATAAATTTGGGCACCGAATTGATTGTAATTATTTGATAATTAACAGTTTGTGGAAAAACAAACTGCGTCAATTAACGTCAAATTTTAGGCAAAAAATTACTTATTCGGTCACTCAAACAACATCAAAAATGAAAGTAATCGCAGCGGCGACCCGCTCAAAACTTATGCGTTTTGTTCTGGCTACGCAAGCGGCCCGCCGCAGCGGTCAAAAGCCGACGAAAATGGTCTCGCTCCTATCTATGCTCGACTTACCATTGACGGGGCTCGTATCGAGTTTTCACTCGGCAAAAAAGTTCTTCCTGATAAATGGCTCACTAGAAAGGAAACTCAGAAGAAGCTCGTACGCTGAATAGCTATCTTAATTTAGTCAAAGGCGATTTACAAAAACACTACAATCTGTTGGCTGCCGCGACTCAACATGTCACTCCTGACATGGTACGAAATGCCTACATGGGCATTAAAGAGAAAAAACGAACTTTATTGGAGGTATTGGACTATCACAACCTCAAATTCGCCGAAAAAGCCCAACGCGGATACCTCTCCCCCGAAACATTGAAGAAATACCAAACCACTAAGGTCAAACTGACCGAATACCTAAAACACCAGTACAAATTATCCGACATTGCATTAGAAGACCTCAACTTAGCCTTTGTTTCCAACTTTGAACATTTTCTACTTACCCAACATCATCTGCACAGCAATACAGCCATGAAATACGTCAAAAATCTGAAAAAGATTATCGGCGTGGCTATCTCCCTCGAATGGATCAACTACAACCCCTTCCAGTCTTTCAAGTGTGCTTACATCCAACCGGAGCGCGAAGTCCTGACGCAGGAAGACTTAGATTTTATGTACCATAAGCACCTGCCCATTCAACGCTTGGCCGAGGTACGTGATGTTTTTATTTTTTGCTGCTATACCGGGTTTGCTTACAGCGAAGTGGAAAGTTTTACTCAGGAAGCCATTCAAAAAGGAATTGACGGGGAAAAATGGATTTCCATCAATCGAGCTAAAACAGGTACGCTCGAAAGTGTGATGCTGCTACCCATTCCCCTTCAAATTATTGAAAAGTACCGTAATCATGCGTATTGCAGGATGTACAACCGCGGCGGCGGACCGCAAGCTATTGCCTGTAAACAGCAATCAGCGTTATAATTCTTATCTGAAGGAATTGGCTGATATCTGTGGGATCAAAATCCCGCTTACCACTCACATCGCCCGCCACACCTTTGCTACCACCGTCACACTGGCCAACGATGTACCCATCGAAACGGTTAGTACTTTACTGGGACACAAAGACATTCGCACGACACAGATTTATGCCAAAGTGGTCAAGAAGAAAGTCAGCAATGATATGAAATCACTGAGACAGAAACTACAGCAGGAAGTAGAACAACCCGTTATCGAACTAAATAGCAAGACAGGCTAAATAAGTAGAAAAGCAGGGCCGCGGGTTCAAATCCGGCCATTCACAAAACTCATTCAACAGCGACTTAGGTTGACCTATAGGCTTTTGGATGAGTTTGATTTTAATATACATCGTTGAGTTGCCCTTATGATCGAGAAAGGCGTTATACCTTTTGAAAACGTCGTTATCATTACGGAGTTTCATAATTTGGTTATGGTTAAAGCCGTGCCGTACGATAGATAGTCACCCTATTCCTTCAAATCAATCAGCCTGTAGCCTGTGCTTCTTCCTCCCGAATCTTCTTTTACCAGAACCTCCTGCTCTACCAGATTCTGAATATCTCTCAGGGCGGTGTCGGTGGAAGTTTTCGCAATTTTCGCCCATTTAGAGGTGGTCAGTTTGCCTTCAAAGCCATCCAAAAGTTTGTTGAGCAGTAACTTTTGACGGCTATTGATATTTTTTTCGGCAAACAGTTTCCAATAGCGAGCCTTGTTGAGTACATTAGTAAGGATGGTTTCAGTAGCCGATAAAGCCCTGTCCAAACAGGTTAAAAACCAATCCAGCCATTCTGTTATATCCAATTCCCCCTTTTGTGTTTTTTCGAGGATAGTGTAGTAGCCTTTTCGTTCCAACTGAATTTGAGCCGACATACTGTAAAACCGCTGAGCACTTTCGTCAGAACGTGCCAATTGCATATCGGCGATGGATCGGGCAATGCGTCCATTGCCGTCATCAAAAGGGTGAATGGTCACAAACCACAAATGAGCAATGGCTGCTTTGATGACCGGGTCCTGATGGGCATTGGAATTGTACCAAGCGATGAATTGAGCCATTTCTTCGGGAACCCTGTCAGAGGAAGGGGCTTCAAAATATACCTTTTCCCGCCCCATCGCCCCGGAAACAACCTGCATGGGTCCTGTAGTAGTATCTCTCCAGTTTCCAACGGTGATTTTGTACATACCGCTGCGCCCCGCAGGGAACAGAGCCGAATGCCATCCAAACAGCCTGTCTTCCGATAAAGGCTTGGTATAATGTTGAGTAGCATCCAGTAACATTTCAACGACCCCTTCGACATGTCGGTCGGTAGGAGTGAGAGCACCAATATCCATGCCAAGGCGACGGGCAATGCTTGAACGCACCTGATCGGCATTGAGAATTTCTCCCTCAATTTCATTGGATTTTAAAGCATCCAACGTGAGGGTTTGTAAAACGGCTTCTTCCTGCAAAGAAAACCCCAGACTTTCCATCCGTCCGACGAGTTTCCCCTGCTTATGGCGAACAGAAGCCAGTAGCGGAGAAATAAATGGATGGTTCCAAAAAAAGGCAGGCCAGGAATGTTTTTGATGAATGTACATGGTATTCGCCGCATATTATGCGACAAATATCGTAATTATTCACCGCACGGACAAGAGTAATCGCTGCAAATTATGCGGTAATTAACAAGTGAATTCATTGCAAATTGCTTTCGGCAAGAATTGTATCAAATATTTTGTCAGTTACACTTTCAAAATTACCAGCCTGTCTGCCCAAAAAATCAACCGTTAATTAGTTAGGCAATTTTGCAATTACCTATATAGCGATTGCAAAATTGCCTAAACCCATAACTGCTCTAAAATGGCGCTGAATCATCGCCTCCTCATTCTTGTGTAAAGAGCACGCCTAACTATCTACCCAAAACATCGGCTTCGCAGCGGAGACTTTTATTGTTGCGGCTATTCAACTATTTTTAGACGCACGATTTTACCCTATCTCCCATGACTTCTGACCTTCCTCAAAAAACCATCCTTCGGATTTTTCAGGTGATTCGCTATTTGGCTACGCCACCGCACAAAACCGTTCTGCAGTTGGCCGCCTGGCTCGAAGTAGACAAACGCTCCATATATCGCTATTTCAAACTGCTCGAAGAAATTGGCTACGACTTGGACAAAGATTTTGACGGTCGGTATTTTATCGCGGAGGCCGACCCACGCACCCCCAATCAGTTTACCGCCGAAGAGTCGCAATTGGTGAAGCAGCTGCTGGGGGCTTTGCCCGATTCGCACCCCTTGGCGGCAAGTATCCGTCGTAAGGTCTACCTGACTTCAGAACTGACCCCGCTGACGGATGAACTCATGGATCTCCACCGTGCCCGTATCGTGCAACGGTTGGCGGAGGCCATTGCGGAGCGAAAACAGGTGCGGCTTATCAACTACCACTCCGTGAATTCCGACCAAATCTCGGACCGTATTGTAGAGCCGCAGAAATTCTCCGACGATTACTCTCAATTGGATGCTTACGAACTGACCGGACAACGGGTGAAGACCTTCAAAATACAGCGGATGCACGACGTGGAGATTTTGGAGCAGACCGCCAAACAACAACCCGACAAAGATCTGCTGACCGATGCCTTTGGCTTCAACGGGGAGGCGTTTGGCGTTATCCTTCTCCTTAGCCGCCGTGCGTATCGCCTGCTGATTGAAGAATTTCCGTCGCTTCTTCCGTACACGCATCCGCACCACAACGCCCGTTTCCCTTATCGCTTCGTGGGCGAGGCTTGCAGTGATAAAGGGATTGGTCGATTTATCCTCGGTTTGCCTTCCGAAATTGAAGTGGAAGGCCCGCCATCGCTGAAAAACTATCTGAACAAAAGAGTGGCTGGGGTGAAGTGGTAAATGAGTGATTATTTGTCACGCTAAAAACGCTTAAGTTTGTTAATTTATTGATTATCATATATTTGTGTGACCAATAGGGCTATGTCTGTTAATGAGCCTTCTTGCCCTCTCCATCCCCTTGCTTACCGCTTGATAACTTTTTCCTAAAATTTTCACTTGTGACACAATTCGTCAAAATGAATTGCGTACTTTGGGGCAGATAAATGAGAAATAATTATGGAATGGTTACAAACACAGAAAATAGGTAAGGCTTTGCTTCAAAGTGGGAGTAAAATTGAAGATGCCTATTATCAATCGTATAGACAAAGCAAAAATAAGCAAGGGCAAGATATAAAACCCTGTATAATCAATATCACGGTTGATACAGTAAATGAGAGTTTAGGGATTGAACAACTCTCTTTCGCTAACGACAAGATACGAACTAATAATTTCTTTACCTCCATCTCTGGCAACTTCACAAGCTACTATCTCTGTAATTCATATTTAAAATGCAGTAGCATATTAGATTTTTTGGGAATTGATGGTGAAAAAATAGTAATTGATGAAAAAGAAGGAAAGCCGAATGGTCTAAAAAAAGTTTTGGCAGAAATGGATAAATCCAGAGGAAGCCAACACATTAACTCAATTCTTATTTCTGCAAGGGATAGAATCAGAAAAAGTGAAAACTTATGTAAGAAAATAGGCGCTTTAATCAAAGGAATCGGGTTTGTTGTGGAGCAATCAAAAAAGTTAGAAAAACTGGACAAACTTGACTTTTTTTCAGAGGTTGAAATAAATGGATTTAAAAACTTTTCCAAAATCAATTTCTTTCCAAAAGACTCTAAAAAAGGAACAGATGAAGTTGTTTTTGTAATCTTGACAGTTGACTCAATCAGACTGAGCCAATCTGATGATTACAAAAATTTCTGTTTAGATAGATTTTTACATTTAGCGCAAATTGATAAGACAAAGGCCAAAGCAATAAATGACCCGTTTAATGGGACAAATCAGACCTTTGAAGTTTCTTTTCCAAGAGATAGCATAAATCTTCTAAAATCAGCAACAGGAAGCCCTACAACCATACCTAATATGATAGGAACAGGTTTCGTTCTGAGCGAAAAATCTTATAATGAGCTAAAACTTGGCTCTAAAAAAATAGACAATGAGCTTAAAATCAGGATTGCAGGCATATCTCACTATATTATTCCAGAGTTTACAGGCGATTTCGAAATTCAGTATTTTCAAAACTACTTAAAAGACAGTCTCAGCAAAGAGTTGGCTTTCTCAAGAGAAGAATTTGAAAAGACGGAACGGTCTTTTTTATTGAATACAAAAAGACAAATCAACGCTATTTTGTTATTGGGATATATCAAAGGTAAAGGTGATATAGATTTTGTAAATTCAATCCGTATTCCATCATTAATTTATTTTGAAAGACTTAAACGAGAGCTCAATGAAGCAAAAAGTTTTATTGATAAAGAAATCAGTCTTTCTTTTCAGAAAATTTTCTATCTCTTTCCCGTTGCTTCTGACAAATCCAAAAAGCCTGATGCTTTATTTTTCTATAAATCAATTTTTGAACATACCCCCTACGATAAGAATACATTGATGAATGTTTATGCTGACTTGATTCATCTTTATCGTTATGGGCGACCTTATGAAAAAGCAGGAAGAAAGTATTATGGAGGAACCGTAAATATTACTTATACCGAAAAGCCTGAGTACTTTGTGAAAATATCCAACGCCACGCTAAAATTTCAAGTTCTTCTAAATCTCTTAAAAAATCTTTTTAAAGAAAATAACTCAAACACAATGGATTATTCATCACTCCCCCCCAAAACGCAAAAGGTATTTGAGCGGTGTAATTACCAAGAAGACAAGGCAGCTCTTTTCTACCTTGGCAAACTAATTAGGCTTGCTGCTGATGCACAAGCTAAAAAACAAAAGAATAAGCGCCGCCCCATATTGGATAAAATCAATTACGGAGGCATGAAACCAATGGACTTGAAATGGCTTTTCGCTGAAACCATCGAGAAACTAAAACAATATGAGGTGATTAGGTATGCAGACGATGACCTTACAATGTTCAAAACATTTTTCGATAGTGCTGAACAAAACTGGACATTAACCGACATTGAGAATGTCTTCTACATTTTTTCGGGTTATGCACTTTATTGGGAAGTACGAGAAAAGATACCCTCATCATTAAGTAAGCTGGTGGCAAAAAGCGAACAAGATGAAGAAGATTCAGATGTTGACAATGATGAGGAGATTGATGCCGATGAAGAAAATGAAGACTAAACAATAACATTAAACAAATATAAAATCATGACTAACAAGGAATTTCTTTTCATTTTTGATGCTGCTCTCAGTAATCCCAATGGCGACCCTGATACAGAAAACAAACCCCGTATGGATAGGGCTACCAAAACCAATTTGGTATCGGATACACGTCTCAAGAGAACCATTCGAGACTATCTAATTTCAAAGTTCGATAATGAAAAAAATGCTCAAAATGATGTTTTTGTAAGAATGATGGGTGAGCAAAAAGTTTCAGTTGAAAAACGCTTGATGGGGGTTGTAGTAGATTATTTGCAAGACAGGATCAAACTTGAAGAATTAAAAGTAAAACACTCCGGCTTGCAGATTGCCTTTGAAAAATTAAGATCAGTTAAAGATAAAGATAGTGGTTCATCGGAGGAAGAAGGAGCTACAAAAAGCAAAAAGAGAACAGAGCCCTTTAAAGGCGATGACTTTGAGTTATATCACAGCTTCATTAAAAAAGACCAAGAATTGACAGTCGGTATTAAGACAAAAGAACTTGGTGAGGTCAATAACGAATTATTAACGGCTATCATTAAAGACACTATGATTGACAGTCGTTTTTTTGGTGGTGCTTTTGCTGTTGGTGGGTTTTCTAAAACAGTAATTGGCTCAATACAAGTAAATACCGGCTACTCGCTGCATCCTGTTGAATTGAATCCTTCAAACTCAATCGTTACCATAATGGGAGATAAAGAGGGACAAAGCGGAATTGGCAAAAAAGAAACTCTTTTTTACAGTTTAATCAGCCATACCGGTACTATCAATGCTAAACGAGGGGCAATTGTTAATCTTTCTGAAGAAGATTTAAAGCAATTCCGTGAAGCAATTATTCTTTCAATCCTTGACTGGCGTTCTGATTCCAAGAAAAATCAATACCCTCGCCTGTATTTAGAAATTGACTATAAAGAAAACGAGATTTATGGACGTTTGGGTGATTTAAGGAATTTGATTAATGTTACTTCAAACGTTGATACCGACTTCTCAAAAGTTCGCTCAATCAAAGATGTCAATATTGATTTTACAGAATTAGTCACAGGGCTTGAAAAAATAAAAGCCAAAGTTCAAAAAATTCGTATTTGGAATTCTTTGGATGGTTCTTGCGACAAATTAGAAACGTTACTAAAAGAAAGATTTGAAGAGCAAACCATTGAACAACTAACTATTTGATGAAAGAGCTAATATCATTTGATTGGTGTGGGAAAATGGCTCATTTTAGAAAGTTTTACTCAAATGCTTCAGCCCTTACCCATACCATTCCGCCCAGAACTACCGTACTTGGGTTACTGGCATCTATTGCCGAAATAGAGAGAGACTCTTACTATTTTGGAACTGAAAATGAAGCCTTTAACAGTCTAAAAATTGGCATTCAAATTATTAACCCTGTTCGCAAAATCAATCAAAAATTCAATTACTTAAAAATAGTAAAAGACGGCGCTTCGGAGGAAAGTTTGGCTTCTGATATAAATGACCTCTACATTTTTAGAGGTTATGGTAATCGGAAGCAAATCTCTACCGAAATCATTATTCCGCACTCCATACGAGATAAAGATGCACTTGTCAAATACAGAATTTTTGTGGGCTTCCCCGAAAGTGATGAGCCTGTTTTTACAAAATTAAAGGCTAATTTAACAAGAGAGTACTATCCTTTTGGAGTGTGCCTGGGGGCGGCTAATATGTTAGGTTTCATAGCACAACCAAATGGTATTGAGCCAATTGATTACGAGGTGGGGCTACAATCAAAAGACTTTGTTGAGGTAATTGGAGCTATTGAGGAAGGCTTAGTATCAGAAATAGACAGGGGGCACAACTTTTCTATTGAACACGATTTATTTCCGACTTCGTTTACACATAATAAAGAATTAAAAGGGCGTATCGCTAATGAAACTAAGGTGTTTTTATATTCGGCTGACAAAAGCTCTTTGAGGTTAAAGCTACATTCTTCCGAGTCCCTATTTTTCTTTCCCAAACAGGAACAATACATTTATTTGCTCTAATCATGTACTATTCACATCTTGACAAAGACGACAAAGGCAACATCATTTCTAAGTCGGAGAAACATATCTACGAGCATATTGAAGGAATTAAGAAACGAGTAGCAGAGGCTGTTCAAATGGTAAACTTTGCCGATAATAAACAATTACAGCTTATAGATGAGATTATTAAACTTCATGACCTTGGTAAGTACACCATTTGGTTTCAGGAGTATTTGAAATTTGACAAAAAGCACCCCGAAGATTTCCAAAATCATGCTTTGATTGGTGCTATTACTGCCTATAACTATTTGAAACAAAAAGGTTCTTATTGGTCAATTTTTGCCTACTATGTTATTAGATATCATCACGCCAACCTAAACGACATTCAAAACTCTTATTATACTGATAATAATGAGTTTTTTAGCAAAAGACAAAAGCAAATTAAGGCGCAATATGAAGATTTGGTACCTAAATTGGCCGTAATTAACAGCGAACTCAAATTGAGTTTAACGTCTCAGTCATTAGGAAGTGAATTGCTGAATTGGGGAGAGCTTTTCGATGAAATAGAACACATTCAAACACGTTCTCCTTCAATAGAGAAATACTTCTACGTCAATTATCTTTTTTCTCTTCTCATTGAAGGAGATAAATTAGATGCCTCAAAAACAGATGTTTATCCTAAAAAAGAAATAGACCATTTGGCTGTTGAACGGCATTTGATAGAAAAGTCCAAAAATGGTGCAAAAGCTAATCATTTAAGAAGTAAAGTGAGAAGTGAGGTACTTACCAAATTAGATGACCCAAAAACACTTTCTACGAAAATCTTCACCCTTACCGCTCCCACCGGCGTAGGAAAAACCTTCATTGCTTTAGATTTTGCATTGCGTCTTCGACACTTGGTACCGGAATTACAAAATGCTCAAATAGTATATTCGTTGCCGTTCATAAACATTATTGAGCAAGGATATGATGAGTACCAAAAAGCATTGAAAGATACAGGCTGCAAAATTTTAGCTCATTATCAATATGCCGATGTATTTGGGAAAGATAAAGATTTGAATGAGTCGCAAAAGGGTTACAGTCAGAGCCTTATGGAATTAGATACATGGCAGTCTGATATTGTGATTACTTCCTTTGTACAGTTTTTACATACTGTCATTGGGTATAGGAATAAAATTCTTAAAAAATTTAATCACTTGGCTAATGCCATTGTGATTTTAGATGAGGTTCAGACATTGAGATTAGAACAACTACCGCTTATTGGTTCAATGTTGTATTTTTTATCGAAGTTCATGAATACGAGGATAATTCTAATGACTGCTACTAAACCTAAGATTTTAGAGCTTTCTTATAGAGAGATTTTATCAAATCCAGAATGTATAGGTACACAGTTTACGGATAAAAGTGTTGAACCCTCTTACAAAGAGTGGTCAATAGAGTTATTAGAACGTCATGAAGAAATATTCAAATCCTACAAGCGTACCAAAATTGTTCCTCTGTTAGATTTAAAATTTGACAGTGAGAACTCAGAACAGGATTTCATCCAAAAAATATTCTCAAAGCCCAAGTATTGGCAATCAAATAAGTCATGTCTAATAGTCGTAAACAAAGTAAATCGTTGCATCAACTTATTTAATCAGATTAAGCAATATGTTGATGAAAATGACCTGCGAAACCCTATTTACTGCCTTTCTACCAATATCGTTCCTGCTGATAGAATGTATATTATTGACCGTGTCAAATTGGATTTGCGTTACGGGAAAGCCCCGATTTTGATTTCAACCCAAGTTGTAGAGGCAGGTGTAGATTTAGACTTTGATATGGGAATCAGGGATTTAGGCCCGATTGATTCTATTGTTCAAGTTGCAGGACGTATCAATCGCCAGTCAGACCCAGAAAACCCGGACAGATTATATCTACCATTGTACATAGTAGATTTAGGAGACTGTGGTAAAATTTATAAAGACCCCACAACAACACAAGCTCGCAAAGCATTAACAAATTCAAGCGATAAGAATGGGGAAATATTAGAGAGACATTATTTTGAAATGGTTGATACATATTTTGATAAAATCTCCTCCAATGATTTAGCAAGTTTTGATTATTCAAGGGATATTTTCAATGCCGCCAGAAATTTAAAGTACGATAGAAAGAAGGGCGAAAAGAAAAAAGATAGTATTGAAAAATATGTCTCTGATTTCGAGGTGATTGAGGAAAGAGGAAATATGGTTTCGGTCTTTGTCCTTTCAGATTCATTCGCAGAGGAAATTGTCCACAAATTCAAACTTTTGAAGACTAAAAAACTGAAAAAAGAAGATTTTGAACGAGATTATAAAAAGGCTTTTCATCAAAGAATAATCGCTGTACCAAACTACTATATTGATAAAGAAGAGCACAAAATTATTTCAGAACATTTAGGTCTACCTTTTGAAATTGATTACCTAAGAGTTGCAAAACAAGAACACTATAGCCACGAGACTGGATTTATTAGAAATAAAATAAACAAGAAGTACAATCCGCCAGAAATGCTATGACCCAAACAACCCTCCCCCGTATCGACGTCCCCCGTATCGACGTACCGCTCACCACCATTACCTTTCCCGAAATTGCGTTGCGGGTGCGGGATGCGCACAAGTTGCGGGGCTATTTCGGCAATGTCTTTCAGGAACATTCGCCGCTGTTGCACAATCATTTTGAGATAGAAGGCGCTGCCGAACCGCGCTACCGCTACGCCTACCCACTCGTGCAATACAAGGTGCTGGGGCGGGTGCCTACGTTGGTAGGCATGGGAGAGGCGGCGGGGTTGTTGGTAGAGTTGTTTTTGAAAATCAATCATTTGGACATTGAAGGGCGAGGCTACCCGGTACTGAGCAAACACATCAGTCACCAACAAGCGGTGATCGGTCTTTCCGACGATCTGCACAGTTATCGCTTCGATACCCTTTGGCTGGGATTGAACCAAAAGAATTTTGGCGAATACAAAAACGCCGCTGCCGAGGACCAACCGACGATTTTGAAACGTACCCTCACGGCCAATATCCTGACCGTTTGTGAGGCGGCCGGGTTGAACCTCACCAAAGAGCAACGCATTATGGTCAAGTTGAACCCCACCGAACCCACCGTGACAAAATTCAAAAACGTCAGTTTTCTGGGCTTTGGCGGGACATTTACCACCAATGCACTCCTTCCCGATCATCTGGGCTTGGGTAAGTCAGTGGCGCGGGGGTTTGGGAGTATTGTGACTATCTGAATCTATGTATTTGAAGACCAAAAAGTACCATGACGCTACAACCTATTAAAAACGAGGAAGAATATGAAGCCATGTTGGCTTGGGTAGATGTTCAGTTTGAATTGGCTGTTCCTTTTGATAGTCTGGAAGGAGAACAGGTACAAATGGCACTTTTACTGATTAAGGCGTATGAAGATGTTCATCATCCAGTTCAAATCAGTAAGTGACACAATTTGTCAAAAACTTGGTGTTGCTTTGGGGCATTAAAACTTTTAATGCTCTATGCAACTCCACGTTAATACCCACGGCACGTACATTCACGTCAAAGACGAACTGTTTGAGATTCGGCGTAAAAACGACAAAGGCGAGATTGAAAAAAAGCAATACTCGGCCAACAAAGTAACCCACATTCTGCTCACCACAGGTACGTCGCTCAGTACGGATGCTGTCAAATTGGCCATGAAATTTAACGTTGACATCGTTTTTACGGAACAGGACGGCAGTCCGATTGGCCGGGTGTGGCACAGTAAACTGGGCAGTACGACCAAAATCCGTAAATCGCAGCTCGAAGCCAGCCTCAACGCGACGGGAGTCAAGTGGACCAAAGAATGGCTGATGGCCAAGCTCGACAACCAACTGAATTTTATCAAAGACCTGAAAAAGCACCGCCCTCAGCACGCCGACTTTCTGAACGACAAAATCAGCCGCATCGAAGCCTTATCGGTGTCAATCAATACGTTGGAAGCGCAAAAGGTGACCGAAATCGCTGATACGTTACGCGGGTTGGAAGGGACAGCCGGGCGGTTGTATTTTGAGACCTTGAATTATGTGTTGCCTTCGGAGTATCAGTTCAAAGGCCGCTCTATGCGCCCGGCGCAGGATGCGTTCAATGCGTTTCTGAACTACGCCTACGGTATTCTGTACAGTAAAATAGAAAAGACGCTCATTGTGGCGGGGGTAGATCCGTACGTGGGCTTTTTGCACCGCGACGATTACAACCAACTCAGCATGGTCTATGATTTTATTGAGCCCTACCGTACCTACGCCGATGAAGTGGTGTTTCGGTTGTTTTCGGGAAAGAAGGTAAACAAATCTCATTCCGATGCATTGGCCAACGGCCTTAGTCTCAACGCCGAAGGCAAGGCATTGCTCGTGACCGCGTTCAATAAATACATGGACGATGACCCGATTCGGTACCGCAATCGCAACCTCGTTCGCAACCATGCGATACAGTTGGACGCGCACAATTTCGCCAATTCGCTAATTGCCTAAGGGAAGTCAGACGCTTAAATCGGCCATCAGCCATCGACATTCGACAATTAAAAAATGATCATCTGGGTTTTATACGACATCGAAAACGACAAAGCACGTACCAAAGTGGCCAAAGTCTGCAAGCAGGCGGGTTTGTATCGGGTGCAGTTTTCCTGTTTTCTGGGAACCCTCGACGCCCACCAAAAAGATACCCTTTGTTTGCAAATAAACACATTGATTGATGAGGAAAAAGATAGAGTGTACGTGTTTCCAATGAACCAAACCGAGCTGCGCCAAACCGTACTGATGGGACAGGCGTTTGATAAAGAGTTAGTGAATGATGAAGTAAA
Organism: Runella sp.; assembly: GCF_027484545.1. Classification (GTDB taxonomy): domain Bacteria; phylum Bacteroidota; class Bacteroidia; order Cytophagales; family Spirosomataceae; genus Runella. Next base: position 13,312 of record NZ_JAIXST010000282.1, read on the forward strand.
AGCCCTGTTTTTTTAGAACCCCTATCCCCGGCCCTTTCCCCAGTTTGGGAAAGGGAGCAAAACAATGACGCTCACTCCCTCTCATATTATCCAATACCTCTACTGTCCGAGGTTTACGTTTTTTGAGTATGTATTGGCGATACCGCAATACGAAGAAAAAAACTATAAAGTCATGCGGGGACGGGAACTGCACGACCGGAAGCTGGAGCAAAACAAAGAGTACCTACGGAAGCGAATCGGTGCGGTAGACAAACATTTGGACCAATACCTGACCAACGATCTCATCCGAGGGCGCATTGATGAGGTGTTGGTGCTGGCAAACGGCACCTTGGCACCGCTTGACTATAAGTTTGCGATGTACGACAATAAGATTTACGAGACCTATCGTACTCAGTTGTATTGTTATGCTTGGTTGATTGAAGAAAATTTTGGCAAAGAGGTGCGTCAGGGTTTTTTGGTCTATACGCGCAGTCAAAACAAACTCGTGGAAATCCCTATTACCCAAGAGCACAAAAACGAGGTAAAAGCGGCAGCGGCGGATATTTTTCGGATTATTGACAAAAATTATTACCCCAAAGCAACCAAATACAAAGCACGTTGTTTAAATTGCACGTATCGGAACATCTGTGCTCAATAACGGTATTTCCGCCTGCCAATTTATTGAGACTGTGGCCCAAACCTCATCTAAGTGTCTAATAAACAGTGATTTATATTTACGGAAAAATTGTTAAAACCTATGAAAAAAAGCTCTTTGACCTACTGTAAAAACAAAAAAGGAGAAGAAGATAAAACTATCCAAACGTCTTTGATTCAGCGCGTTAGCCGTCCTGACGGCTTCCAGAGTAATCCATTGATACAGAAGGATTGAAACCGAAAGTTTGCGGAGTTTCGCAGGGACAACTTTCCTCTTCCAGAGTAATCCATTGATACAGAAGGATTGAAACAATTTCAAACATACATAATACATACACATGGCAACGACTTCCAGAGTAATCCATTGATACAGAAGGATTGAAACTTAATTCAAAACCTTGCAGCGTCACTTTTTTCATAGCTTCCAGAGTAATCCATTGATACAGAAGGATTGAAACATTTCTTCGCGGGCTCTTGCGGCTTCGCTTTGCAGCTTCCAGAGTAATCCATTGATACAGAAGGATTGAAACTTTATTTACGCCCTGAACACCTACTTGCACTGAAAACTTCCAGAGTAATCCATTGATACAGA
>NZ_JAIXST010000103.1 GCF_027484545.1 Runella sp.
GACACCATCTATCAGTTTGACCACAAAGGCGGCGTGGTGGTGCGCATTGACAAAGATTCGGGGCAGTTGGGCAAAGCCCTCCGCAGCGGCAACAGCATCATTATCACTACCTTACAGAAGTTTCCGTTTGTGGCGGTTCTGGACGAAGTCAAAAACCTACCCGACCGCACCTACGCCGTCATCGTGGACGAAGCCCACAGTTCGCAGGGCGGCGAAGCCACCAAAAAGCTCAAAGAACTCCTCGCCGAAACCGACGACGAAGACCCCGAAGACCTCATTCGGCAATCCATGCAGGCCCGGGGGCACCAGAAAAACCTCAGTTTTTTTGCCTTTACGGCCACGCCCAAAGCCAAAACCATTGAAGTATTTGGCGTAAAAGGCTCCGACGGCAAGCCCCGCCCCTTCCACGTGTATTCGATGCGGCAGGCCATTCAGGAAGGTTTTATTTTGGACGTGTTGAAAAACTTCATGACCTACAAAACCTTCTTTCGCATCTCCAAACAAATCGAAGACGACCCCAAGGTCAACAAGAAAAAAGCCGCCCGGGCCATTGCGCGGTTTTTGTCGCTGCATCCCTACAATTTAGCCCAAAAAACCGAAATCATCATTGAGCATTTCCGGCAGGTGGTGGCGCAAAAAATCGGCGGTCGGGCCAAAGCGATGGTCGTCACGGCCTCGCGCCTGCACGCCGTTCGCTATTATTTTGAGTTTCAGAAATACATCCGCGACAATCACTACACCGACATCAAAGCCTTGGTGGCGTTTTCGGGCAAGGTCAAAGACCCCGATTATCCCGACGAAGAACTCACCGAAGTGAAGCTGAACGGTTTTTCGGAAAAAGAACTCCCCGATAAATTTGCGTCGGAAGAGTACCAAATCCTGCTCGTGGCCGAAAAATACCAGACGGGTTTTGACCAGCCGCTGCTGCACACCATGTACGTGGACAAAAAACTGTCGGGCGTCAAAGCCGTGCAAACGCTCTCGCGCCTTAACCGAATGCACCCGGGCAAGGAAGACACCTTTGTGCTGGATTTTGCCAACGAAGAAGACGAAATCAAAGAAGCCTTCCAGCCTTATTACGAGCTCACGGGCATCACCGAGCCGTCTGACCCCAATCGCCTTTACGATTTGAAGGCCAAATTGGAAGAAAAGCCCCTGATTTGGCCGTCGGAAGTGGATAATTTTGCGCAGGAATATTTCAAATCGGCCGATTTGCACGGCAACAAAATCCACGCCCTGCTCAATGCCTACATTGACCCCGCCGTTCAGCGGTTCAAGGCCCTCGACACCGAAGAAGAGCAGGAAGACTGGAAACACACCCTCACCACCTTTACGCGGGCGTATTCGTTTTTGAGCCAAATCATGCCTTTTCAGGATGCTGAATTAGAAAAACTCTTTGCTTACGGGCGGTTATTGCTCAACAAACTCCCCCGCAAAACGCTCGAAGACCGCTTCAAACTCAACGACGAAGTAGCGCTGCAATACTACCGTCTCCAAAAAATCAACGAAATCAGCATCGCCTTGGAGCATCAGCCCGAATACGGGTTAGCGCCCGGCTCAGAAGCGGGTTTGCGCAAAGAAAAAGACGGGGAAATTGAACTTTCGCAAATCATCGAAAAAATCAACGACCGCCTCGGCACCGACTGGACCCCCACCGACCGCCTCCTGCTTGACCAAGTGGGCATGGATTTGATTGACAATGAGATTATTTACAAACAGGCCAAAAACAATTCGTTTGAGAATTTCAAAAAGGGCAGTCTGTCGGAATTAGCCACGCAGGCGTGGATCAACCGCATGGATCTAAATCAGGAAAAAGGCATCGAAGCCCTCACCAACGAGAAGCTGATGAAAGCCATTGTGTCGGAGTATTTAGCGAAGTTCATTTACGATAAAATTAATTTCCCGCAGTAAGGGAAGGTTTGTTGGTGAAAAAACACCAACAAAGGCGCACAAAACACCAACAAAGACGTACAAAGACAACTTATTCCCGTACTCTCCCCCCAATACTTTTCTTTCCGGTTACAATATCGTTGTTTTGCAGTTTCAAAAACAGACAGTCAGCATGGAAAATCTGTCAGCGTGGCTTGACTACACTCTATTAGACAATCAAATCAGTGCCCTACTTCGGTTTGCGGGAATTCTGGGATTAGGCTTTTTAATCAGAAGAGGGCTTTCCTTTACGATTAGCCGAGCCATCTATCGGTTTATCAAAAAAGAAGCAGGCAATATCCCCTTGGCGGAATTTGTCCGACTTACCCGTCGCCCTTTTGAGGTACTTATTACCCTAACAACCCTCTTTTTGGCATTTCGCCAACTAACCGTTCCAAGCGATTGGGACTTGGCATCGGCAGAGCAATTTGGGTGGTTGATGATCATTCAAAAAACCTTTTTTACCGTTCTGGCGGGTACCGTCGGTTGGCTGGGCATCCGGATTATTAAGTTCATGGCCCTTATTTTTAAACAACAGGCCGCCGAAACTCCTACCCCACTTGACGACCAGCTAGTGCCTTTTTTCAAAGACACCGCCATTATTTTGTGGACGCTCACCTGCTTTTTCATGATGCTTCACAAAGTGTATGAAGTCAACGTATGGGCCTTAATTACCAGTCTCGGAATCGGAGGTTTGGTCATTGCCCTCGCCGCCCGCGAAACCCTTGAAAACCTCATTGCTTCGGTAGCCATCATGTTGGAGCGGCCCTTTATCATCGGTGATTCAGTAGTTTTAGACAAAATTTCGGGTGAAATTGAACAAATTGGTTTTCGGAGTACACGCATTCGCTCCGACGAAGGAGGTTTGATTACCGTCCCCAATCGCCTGATGACGAGCCAAGCCCTCGAAAATGTATCTCAACGTACCACTCGCCGCGCAAAATACTATGTACGGTTGGCCTTTAACACACCTCCTGAAACCATTACCCAAATCATGGAAATGCTTCGGGACTATCTCCGTACGCATCCCTTCACCAACAGCAAAGAGGCCACTGTTCGTTTAGAATTATTGAGCGAATTTTCTCTGGACATTGTGGTGATTTATCACGTCAACTCTTCGGTTTGGAAAGAGTTTATGAGCGTTCGCGAAGAAGTAAATTTCAAGACTATGGACATTGTCCACGCCAACGGGGCAGAATTGGCCTATCCCGGACGCAACTTATTTGTGAAGGAAATAGAAAATTTTGCAAAGACAGAACAATAACCCACAATTTGTCGTTATTTTTACGTCAAATGTCACTCTCATGGTCAGTTTAAAATATTTTGGCAAACAGCAGGTAAGTACCCGCCCTCTCCAAAACGCCTTAGACCTGATTTTTCTAAGCAGAGAAGGGATTTCGAAAAAAGCGTTGTTGATTTTGGCTCAAAATCTTTCGTTCAGCCAAAAAGAAATCGCCGATATTGTTCACTTATCGGAACGAACCCTTCAGCGTTATCCCGATGAAAAACGTCTGAATAAAGAGGCTACCGCTACCGCATTGCAGTTGGCGGCTTTGTATCAACAAGGCGAGGAGGTATTTGGAGAATTAGCTCGTTTTAAAGGTTGGATGGATTATCCCAATCCAGTATTAAGCGGAAAAAAACCTACGGATTTACTAGATACACCCTTTGGATTTCAATGGATTAACGACGAACTTATCCGAATTGCCCATGGCGTATTGGCGTAATTATGGAGGTATTTCGTTTAAGTAAAGCCCAATATGCTTCTGATTTGACAGGAACGGGGGCCAAATTAGCAGGAGGGCGTTGGAATAAAGCGGGAGTTGCGGTCTTATACACCAGCAGTAGCCGTGCCTTAGCCACTTTAGAAGTTTTGGTGCATATTCCTGCGTTTTATGTGCCTTCCGACTATGTTTTGAGTAGCATTTGGATTCCAGACGACAGTATTCAGGCACTCAATATCAAGCTTTTGCCTGCTGATTGGCGAAATTTAACGCCTCCCCAAAATTTACAAACCCAAACCGATGACTGGCTTAAATCAAAAACTTACCTTGCCCTTAAAGTCCCTTCCGCGATTGTACAGGGCGAATACAATTATTTAATCAATCCACTTCAGTCCGATTTTGCCAAAGTAAAACTGCTTCATCAGGAACCTTACCGTTTTGACCCAAGATTAATTTAACTATCATTTTATCCCTTTATCAAATGAAAAAATTGCTGCTATTGATTTGTTTATTCACTTATCAACTCCAAGCCCAAAAGTCCGCCATTACCCCAAAAAATGTTGAAAAGCACATTGCATTTTTAGCTTCCGATGAACTGAAAGGGCGCGGAACAGGCACCAAAGACGAACAAAAAGCGGCCGACTACATCGCTAAACATTTCAAGTCGTTGGGTCTTGAGCCCAAAGGAACCAACGGCTTTGAGCAACCTTTCAAAGCTAATATTGACACGGTTCATGCCGTAGATGCCCGCAACGTGGTGGCGTATTTGGACAACGGTGCCGACCGCACCATCGTCATCGGAGCGCACTACGATCACCTCGGCGAAGGCTACCAACGCGGTTCGCTTGAGGCCAATTCCAAAGGCAAAATTCACAACGGCGCCGATGATAATGCTTCGGGTGTAGCCGGTGTATTGGAAATGGCTCGCTATTATGCCAAAAACGGAGTAAAAGAAAGTCACAACTTCCTGTTTATCTGTTTTTCAGCCGAAGAGTTAGGATTGTTAGGCTCAAAATATTATTCCAATAACCCTACCATTGACCTTTCCAAAGTCAATTTAATGCTCAATTTCGACATGATTGGTCGCTTTGATGCGGCGAAAGCCATTACTGTGGGTGGTTGGGGAACCAGTCCAACGTGGGGACAGGTAGTGCCGCTGGTGATGGAGCGTGAAAAAATGCTTTTCAAGATTGACTCAGCGGGTGCCGGTGCTTCCGACCATACTTCGTTTTACGTCAAAAAAATCCCTGTTCTTTTCTTCTTTACGGGTGTTCACGGAGATTATCACAAACCAAGCGACGACACTCAACTCATTAATTTTGAGGGAGAAGCAAAAATATTAAACGCTGTTACGGGTATTATTAACGATGTAGATAAGTTGCCCAATCGCCTCGAATACCGCGAAACCGCCATGCCGATGGCTCGTAACATGAGTTTTAAAGTAACGATGGGACTTCTGCTGGATTATTCGTTCAATGGTCCAGGCATCAAGGTAGACGGAGTTTCTAAAAACCGCCCCGGCGAAGCCGCCGGCATTAAAGGCGGCGACCTTATCTTACGCTTGGACAAATACAATCTCAACACCATTTATGATTATATGGGAGCCTTGGGCAAGTTTGAAAAAGGCCAAACCGTCGAAGCCGAAGTGCAGAGAGGAAATGAAAAATTAAAGTTACCGGTGACTTTTTAATTATTTCCAAGCATACAACAATTGCCAAGCCATTTATGGCGTGGATTCGATTAAAGTTTGAGCTAATTGTAGGGCTTTAGCCCTTTGGCTACAGAAATTGTTAGAAAGCTACTATTTTTTACAGATATGAAACCCCGCGTAAAAATTTGCTGTATCAGCAGCGTAGCTGAAGCCCGATTGGCCATTGAGTGCGGTGCTTCGGCTTTGGGCTTGGTAGGTCACATGCCCAGCGGTCCGGGGGTAATTTCGGATGAACTCATCGCCGAAATAGCCCGGACAGTGCCTCCGCCCATCGCTACCTTTTTATTGACCAGTGAGACCGGTACTCAAGCCATTATTGACCACTATTTAAAAGTCCAAACCAATACCATTCAAATAGTGGATGCGCTTCAGGAAGGTACGTACCGGCAAATTCGCCAAGCCTTGCCTCATGTCAAGTTAGTACAGGTAATTCACGTCATTGATGAAAAAACAGTAGAAGAAGCGATAGAGGTTTCGGAATTTGTCGATGCGATTTTATTGGATAGCGGAAATCCTAACTTACAGGTAAAAGAACTCGGCGGAACGGGGCGCGTCCACAACTGGGCGTTGAGTCGTAAAATTCGGGACAGTATTCCCATTCCCTTATTTTTGGCAGGTGGACTCAAAGCCGAAAACGTCAAAGAGGCCATTGAAACTGTACAGCCGTTTGGGTTAGACCTTTGCAGCAGTGTACGTACCAATGGCCTCCTCGACCGCACTAAGTTGGAGTGTTTTTTTGAAGCAGTAGGATAAGTTTTATCTAATCCATCTTATTAGGTTTATCTACTTTTTTTAACCATTAAGAGATTAAGAAAATTAAGGCTTAATGAATCTTAACTTCTTAATGGTTACTGCTTTTCAATCCATTCCTTAAAAAATCTATTTTACTCCCTGTATATTGTCAATCAGCCACTTACCATTCACAGCAGTCAATGTAACAATGGCTGTTTTCTGTTCAAACATACTAAAATAAAAAGTTGCTTTTGAGGCAGTTTGGGCAATGGGCTTCAGCGTAAATTTATCTTCGTAGTCCTGCGCTTGCAATATCGGATCATAGCCGCCTTCGTTATCTTTCTCCAGTTTTTGAAAAAATACCGTGAGTTTTTTTTGGAAGCCCGCACTCAATTCCGGACGTTTGACGGCTTGCTTCCAACCGAGATTCACTCCTTTCGTAAGATACCAAGTGTAAAAGTCGTGGGCAGTTTGCGAAGCCGTTGGAGTTTGAGCTATTGTATAAGCTTGGAAAAAGCATAGAAACACAAAAATTAAAATTCTCATTAGGTCAGTCAGTTGTTTTAAATAGAAAGCAATACTACTGTTTAAAAATCAATTAGGAAAATTTAAAAGGGTTAACAAACGTTAACAATAGGGGAGACTGGTCTTTGGGTTGTCTTTGAACAGAAACATACTTAAAAAACGTTATATTCGTGTAACAGTTTAACCTCTAATTTGCTATGAAAACCCGTGTCACCCTTTTTGTCACTGTCTTGGCTTTAACAGCCATGTTAAGTAGCTGTTTATATTCAGGTGGTGGATACCGTGGCGGCTACGATCGCAGATACTACGGTTCGCGTTATTACGCACCCCGTCCTTATGTGCGTGTGCTGCCTCCGCCTCGCGTGTATGTAGCTCCGCCCCGTTACAACTATCGTCCTCATTACCAGAGCCGCAGTCGGTACAACTACGGCAACCGTTCTCAGGGAAGGCGTCGTTGGTAAAAAATAAAATAAAGAAATCAAAAATAGATGAAAAAGGTAGTTTGTTTGTTGCTTTTAGGCATTCTCATTCAGGTAGAAGCCCCAACGGTCGAGGCAAAAGTTGCCACAAAAAAAGCGACCATTGCGGCCGCTTCTGAGAAATCTTCGCTTCGAAAACGTCGACGTAATCGACAGCGTAAAGGTTTTATGTGGGGACTGTTCCGCAAACGCAACGCCTGCGACTGCCCGAAACATTAACCTCGCCCTAACCCTCTCCTTTTTGGAGAGGGAATAAGGCTAACACTCCCCTCTCCAAAAAGGAGAGGGGTTGGGGGTGAGGTTCTTTACGCTACGCCATTTCCAATTCTTTTGAATTGCGTTTGCGTTCGTTTTCGTCTAAGTATACTTTCCGAATACGAAGCGTCAGCGGCGTTACTTCCAAATATTCATCCTTTTGGATGTATTCCATTGATTCTTCCAAAGAGAAATTGATTTTAGGTGCAATACGTACGTTGTCGTCCGTACCTGAAGCACGCATGTTGGTCAACTTCTTGGTTTCCTGCAAGTTTACTACGATATCTCCCGGGCGGCTGTGTTCTCCCACAACCATTCCCATGTACAGTTCTTCACTTGGATCCACAAAGAATCTTCCGCGTTCCTGCAAACGGTCTAAAGCATAAGGGGTAGATACTCCGGTTCCTTTTGAAATGATTGAACCGTTGATACGTCCCGGAATGTTGCCTTTGTGTGGTTCATACGATTTGAAACGGTGCGAAAGAACGGCTTCTCCCTGTGTGGCAGTGAGCACGTTGGAACGCAAACCGATCAAACCACGTGATGGAATATTAAATTCCAAGTGTTGTAGATCGCCGCGCGGTTCCATTACGAGCAAGTCACCTTTACGTTGGGTAACCAATTCAATGACTTTCCCGGCTGATTCTTCGGGAACATCTACCACAAGAATTTCGATAGGCTCAAGGCGCTCTCCTCTTTCTCCTTCTTTCAAAATCACCTGCGGCTGACCTACCTGCAATTCATACCCTTCGCGGCGCATGGTTTCAATCAACACCGACAAGTGAAGAATACCGCGTCCAAATACCATAAATTTATCCTCGCTACCCATTGATTCAACGCGTAGGGCAAGGTTTTTTTCCATTTCTTTGAACAGACGTTCGCGCAGGTGACGAGAAGTTACAAACTTACCTTCTTTACCAAAAAACGGTGAATTGTTGATTGTAAACAACATGTTCATCGTTGGCTCGTCTACTGAAATACGAGGAAGCGGTTCAGGGTTTTCGTACAATGTGATGGTATCACCGATTTCGAAATCTTCCAAACCCGTTAGTGCACAAATATCTCCTGACGAAACTTCCGTTACTTTTTGTCTGCCTAAGCCTTCAAATACCTGCAATTCTTTGATACGAACCCGTTTTACCGACCCATCTGATTTGCAAAGACCTAATTGAGCGCCTTCTTTGAACGTTCCGCGGTGAACACGACCGATAGCAATACGTCCTACGAAAGAACTGTAATCCAAGGAAGTAATCTGCATTTGCGGATCTCCTTCATTATTGGGTGCCGGTGGAATATGCTCTACAATTACGTCCAATAAATACGAAATATCAGTGGTTGGTGTTTGCCAATCAGGGCCCATCCATCCTTGTTTCGAAGAACCGAAAACAGTAGGGAAGTCTAATTGTTCATCGTTGGCTTCCAAGTTAAACATCAAGTCAAATACAGCTTCGTGTACTTCGTCGGGACGGCAGTTTGGTTTGTCCACTTTATTGACAACCAATACTACTTTCAATCCCAATTGCAAAGCTTTGCCTAATACAAAGCGAGTTTGCGGCATGGGCCCTTCAAAAGCATCTACCAAAATGACTACTCCGTCAGACATTTTAAGTACGCGCTCTACTTCTCCTCCAAAGTCGGAGTGGCCCGGGGTATCAATGATGTTGATTTTTACGTCTTTATAGCGTACCGATACGTTTTTAGAGACAATTGTAATACCTCGTTCACGTTCGAGGTCGTTGCTGTCCAGGATGAGGTCATCAAACTGCTGATTCTCTCTAAACAGTTTTGAATAGTGGATAAATTTGTCCACCAAAGTGGTTTTACCGTGGTCAACGTGCGCAATGATGGCGATGTTGCGGATGGATTGCATTAGTATGTTGTTGTTAATTGTTGATAGTTAACCGGTAATAGGAAAAAAAATCTACCATTACAAACTAACTCTTGCCTTGAAAAAGACCCGCAAAGTTACGATTTTTTTATGAGAAACACAGATTATTACAATATTAAGGTTCTCAAAAGTAGAATGTGGCATTTTTTTAACGGAATAATCCTAAATTAACATTGCGTTTTTAAAATAGTAATGAGCTGTTTTTTTTATCTTGTCACAGAACCTTCTATTTTTGCCAAAATCATTCTTCATCATGAAAAACCATCTCATTGTCTACAGCCTTTTGTTTGCCCTCTTTTTCTCCTATTCCCACGCCCAAACTTCTAACTTTGTTAAGGACAATTACACCAAGTTAGACCGGCAAATCGCGATGCGTGACGGAGTTAAACTGTATACGGTGATTTACGTTCCGAAAGACGTAAGTCAAAGCTATCCTATTCTCATGGAACGGACACCTTATTCGGCAGGGCCTTACGGGGAAACCAACTATACTACAAACGGTCCAGGGCCAAGCAAATTACTTTCTGAGGATAAATACATTTTTGTAACACAGGATGTGCGCGGCCGCTACCTAAGTGAAGGGAAGTTTGAGGAAATGACTCCCCACAACTTTGCGAAGAAAACACCGAAAGACACCGACGAAAGTTCAGATACATACGATACAATTGAATGGCTGATTAAAAACATTCCGCAAAACAACGGACGCGTAGGCATTACGGGCGTTTCATATCCCGGCTTCTATGCCTCTGCTGCTTTGCCCGACGCTCACCCCGCTCTCAAAGCCGTTTCTCCGCAAGCACCCATTACGGATGAATTTGTCGGCGATGATGCCCGTCACAACGGTGCCTTTTTTCTGCTTGACAATTTTAGCTTTCTGAGTTACTTTGACGCTCAACCCGACAAACCCGTAGCCTCGTTTGGCGGAATTTTCAGCAATCGAGCCAAAGATGCGTACGATTTTTTCCTAAAACTCGGTCCTCTCAAAAACGCAAATAGTGCGAAGTATTTCAACAATAAAGGAAAAATTTGGAACGAATACCTCCAACACGAAACCTACGATGACTATTGGAAATCGCGCAATATTCGTCCTGCGCTCAAAAATGTAAAACCTGCCACCTTGGTTGTAGGCGGTTGGTTTGATGCCGAAGATTTGTTTGGAGCGTTGCGTACGTACGAAGCCATTGAAAAACAAAGTCCTACCACTAAAAATCAAATTGTAATGGGCCCCTGGACTCACGGAGCCTGGTCGCGGCCGGAATGGACAGAATTTGGTCCGTTGAATTTTGGGAGCAACACCTCCAAGTATTTTCAGGAAGAATTGGAATTGAAGTTTTTCAATTATTACCTCAAAGACAAAGGCGAGTGGAAAGCCGCCGAAGCAACGATGTTTAACACAGGCACGAACGAATGGAAAACATTTGACGCGTGGCCTCCTAAAAACAAAGAGGCCAAGGAATTGCATTTTCAGGCCAACGGTAAGCTTTCCTGGGAAGAAACTGTGACTGAAGATAAAGACAGTTTTGATGAATACGTCAGCGACCCGGCCAAACCAGTTCCTTACACAGACGGTATTTTTGCCCGTCGCAATAATCAATACGTAATTGAAGACCAGCGCTTTGCAGCGCGTCGCCCCGATGTATTAGCGTATGAATCCGACGTTCTTACCGAAGATGTGACCTTTTCAGGCCCGATGACTGCCCACTTTTTTGCTTCTACGACTGGAACTGACGCGGATTTTATCGTTAAACTCATTGACATTTTACCCGAAGATGCCCCCAATCCAAGTCCAAATCCCAAAGCCTTAACGATGGCAGGCTATCAGCGATTAGTTCGGGCAGAAGTATTGCGTGGAAAGTTTCGTAATAGTTATGAGAAACCTGAGCCGTTTGTTCCCAACCAAGTTACTGACGTAAAAGTACGGATGCCAGATGTGTTGCATACCTTCAAAAAAGGCCACAAAATCATGGTACAGATTCAGAGTTCCTGGTTTCCATTGGTGGATAGAAATCCACAGAAGTTTATGAATATCAGTGAAGCCGATGAAAAAGACTTCCAAAAAGCCACGATTCGAGTATATCACAGCAAACAGCACGATTCGCATCTGCACGTAAATACAGTCAAATAGTTTTTTTTAACCACAGTGAAACAAAGCAGCACAGAGAAAAACAAATACACTCTCTATGATTCTCATTTTCTCTGTGGTTAAAAAATTAATCCGTCACAAACGCTACATTGCGCTGCAACCCTTCCAACTTTGTACGCTTCACTGCCGAACGGCGAAAGATTTCCTGAAATACTTCTTGGGTGATTTCCTCCCAGTCTTTATTCGTAAATTCAGCTAATTCGGGATGTAGATTAAACTCTGGTGTCTGGTGAGGACGTGAGAAACGAGTCCACGGACACACATCCTGACAAATATCACAGCCAAAAATCCAGTTTTCAAATTTGCCTTTTACCTCCGCTGGAATCGCTTCTTTGAGCTCAATCGTAAAATAGCTGATGCACTTGCTTCCATCTACTACATAAGGAGCCACAATGGCGTCGGTGGGGCAGGCATCCACGCAACGTGTACAGGTGCCGCAATAATCTTTCATTGCGCCGTCGGGCCATAGCTCAAGGTCACAGATGATTTCACCGATAAAGAAAAAACTGCCTATTTCACGATTGATGAGATTGGTATGTTTACCCACCCATCCTAAGCCGCTTTTCGCCGCCCACACTTTGTCCATAACGGGAGCAGAATCCACAAAACCCCGTCCGTTTACCTCCCCTATTTCCTGTTGAATCTGAGAAACAAATTCTTTCAGTTTATCTTTCAACACAAAATGATAGTCAGTACCGTAGGCATATTTGGAAAGTTTGAGGTCATTTTCAGTTGAAGGAGGGCGCTTTTCGGGGTAATAATTGAGCAAAACCGATATCACCGACTTGGCTCCGTCCACCAATTTGCGCGGATCGAGGCGTTTGTCAAAGTGATTGGCCATGTAGTGCATTTGCCCGTGCATCTGTTGGTTAAGCCAATTTTCAAGGCGCGGAGCTTCTTCTTCCAAAAATTCGGCGGTTGAAATTCCGCAAAAATCAAACCCTAACTCAACCGCTTTTGCTTTGACAAATTGACTTCGTTGTTGTCGTATGAAATCGTTTGAAGTCATTTATTTTCGTTTATTTGTAAAAAACTCACCCTAAGCCCTAAGTAACACCCCAATGAAACCTTATTATGTCTTCTTTATTGCTTTTTTCTTTTCTTCTGCTCTTGTTTTTTCTCAGGAAACGGCAGAAAAACATCCTATTGACGTTGCTTTAGACAAATGTATAGATAAAAATCCTTCCACTCAGGGAATGGTGGGTTGTTTGGACGAAGCCTACAAAAAATGGGATGCCGAATTGAACAAAAATTACAAGGCGCTCACGTTAAAGATGGTTGCCAAACAAAAAGCGGCGCTTCTCGCTGCCCAACGTAAATGGATCGAGTACCGTGATTTGGAATTTAAAGCTCAACTCAGCGTTTATGAAACCATGGAAGGCACGATGTTTCAACCCATGATTGTCAATGACCGCATGGAGGTAGTCAAAAAACGCGCCTTGGATCTAAAGAGCTATCTTGATTTGTTTGAAATGAAATAGCCTAAACGAGTTTAGTACACTTGATGTTTTTTATTGGTTAATAAGCCCTGAAATTAAGATGACGAAAGAAAAATACATTAATCCCTTCACTGATTTCGGATTTAAGAAATTATTCGGTACCGAACTGAATAAAGACTTACTTATTGACTTTTTGAACGAAGTAGTGCTGCCTCAGCGCCACAAAATTGCGGATTTATCTTACTCAAAAAATGAACAGATAGGCAGTACAGAAATTGACCGTAAAGCCATATTCGATTTATACTGCCTTGGTACAAATAACGAACGCTTTATCGTTGAAATTCAGAAAGCGAAGCAAAACTACTTCAAAGACCGCAGCATTTTTTATTCTACTTTCCCAATTCAGGAGCAGGCTAAACGAGGTGAATGGGACTTTAAGTTGTCAGAAATTTACACAGTTGGGATATTGGATTTTGTATTCAGTGAAGATGCTTTTGAAAAAGAGGTCCGTCATGAAGTGAAACTAAAAGACCAAAATTGCCGCGTGTTTTATGATAAACTGACCTTTATCTATCTTGAGTTGCCACATTTTACTAAGACAGAAAATGAGTTGAAAACCACCTACGATAAGTGGCTGTATGTTTTAAAATACCTTCCCTACTTAGATGAACGCCCTCAAGCCTTGAAAGAAAAGGTTTTTGGAAAATTGTTCGAAGCAGCTGAGATTGCCAAATTTACCCCCGAAGAACAGGCAGGTTATGAGGCCAGTTTAAAATACTACCGAGATTTGAAAAACGTCATTGACACGGCAGTTGCAGAAGGAGAATCAAAAGGGAGAATGGAAGGAAAAATTGAAGGAATAAGTAAATCACTTCGGCGAGGTAAACTGACAATTGAAGAATTAGCCGAAGATTTTAAAGTAACCATTGAATTTATATTGCAAATAAAATCACAACAAGGTTTATAACTATCCATCACATCACTAAAACCAACAAATCGTAATGAAGCTATTCCTAACTTCTCTTCTCGCTTTTTCAGTGCTTGCATTCAATACAAAGGCACAAAAAACAGATGAGCAACTGTACCAATTGGCTGATAAAATTGCCCACAAGTACATCCTTACCGATGGGCACGTAGATTTGCCTTACCGCCTCAAAATCAAGAATTTTCGTTTAGAACGCCAATATTTGGGCATCCCCATCAGTACGGAAGAAGGTGATTTTGACTACGAACGTGCAAAAAAAGGCGGCCTTTCGGCCCCTTTCATGTCTATTTATATTCCGTCGTCGTACCAACAAACGGGAGGTGCCAAAGAATTGGCCGATTCGCTCATCACGATGGTCAAAGGCATTGCAGCCGCTCACCCCGATAAGTTTGGTGTCGTTACCACTCCTCAACAGGCAGATGCCAATTTTAAGAAAGGGATTATTTCTTTTCCAATGGGCATGGAAAACGGTGCACCCCTTTTGAAACTTTCCGACGTAGCCTACTTCCGTCAGCGAGGTATCAGTTATGTAACTCTTACGCACGGGAAAGACAATCATATTTGCGACTCATCATATGACAGTACATTCACCCACAAGGGATTGAGTGCCTATGGCAAAGACGTGGTCAAAGAAATGAACCGCGTCGGAATCATGGTGGACGTTTCGCACATTTCGGATGATTCCTTTTATCAGGCAATTGAACTTTCCACATCTCCCGTTATTGCTTCCCACTCTTCGTGCCGCTATTTTACGCCTACCTTCAAACGCAACATGTCGGACGATATGATTACGTTGTTAGGTAAAAAAGGCGGCGTTATTCAAATCAATTTCGGTTCGAGCTTTTTGGATGAAAACTACCGCCAACAAGCGGAAGTGTTGCAAGGCAAATTTGGCAAAATATTGAAAGAGAAAGGGTTGAAATTCAGTGACCCGGCGGCTCAGGACTTATTGAAACAATTCCAAAAAGAGAACCCTGTTTTATTTGCCGACGTTGAAACGGTGGCAAATCACATTGATCATGTGGTAAAACTTACGGGAGGTACCAAAAATGTGGGTATCGGTTCTGATTTCGATGGCGTAGGCGACAGTCTTCCTACGGGTTTAAAAGATGTTTCGCAGTACCCTAACCTGATTTATGTACTCCTCAAACGTGGCTATACTGAAGATGCTATCGCCGACATCATGTACCGTAACGTGTGGCGCGTATGGCAAAAAACCGTAGCTAACGCTAAGATGTAGGCCCTATTTCTAAATAGCATAGAACGCAGATGACCGCAGGGGCGGACCGCACAGATGCAAGCAGCGCTGATTAACACGAATTTTGAAAAAACGTGTCAATCAGCGCTTTTGTTTACGAACTAAGCAAGTACCAGCAAAGAAAGAAGGGTCAATCCGCTCAGGATAAAGATAAGACCCGCGATTTGTTTTTTCAATGAAGTTGTCATGGCTGAAATGAATTTTTGCATAAAATTAAAAAAGCAAAAAACAGCTTGCCAATGAAATAGGTTGAACCGTGCGAAAATGTAAATAAAGGGTTCAAATTAGAGGCTAAGCCGTTGTCATTACGAAGACGCATTCTTCAATTAAAAGGTTGCTAAGTGCTGAAATAATTATTAGGAACTCTTTTGTCGCTCCCCTACCTTTGTTTTATGCGAATCAGTAACGAAATAGCCGACCGAATCAAACAGGCCGCCGACATTGTAGAAGTAGTCGGGGACTTTGTGTCTTTGAAAAAACGAGGCTCCAACTATACGGCCTGTTGTCCATTTCACAACGAAAAGTCTCCTTCCTTCAACGTGAATCCCGTTCGCCAAATCTATAAATGTTTTGGATGCGGGGCGGCGGGCGATTCCATCAAGTTTGTGATGGATATTGAGGGCGTCAGCTACGGCGAGGCACTGCGGCATTTGGCCCAAAAATACAACATTGAGGTTGAAGAAGAACAGCAAACACCCGAGGAAGTGTTACGCCAAAACGAGCGTGACAGCCTCTACATCGTGCTGAATTTTGCCCAAAAATACTACCAAAACCTGCTCATGGAGCACGAAGAAGGACAAGGCATCGGGCTGAGTTATTTTCGAAATCGTGGGTTCAATGACCCTACCATCAAATCATTCGGTCTTGGATACAGTCTTACGGATTGGGACGGGTTGACGAAAGAAGCGGCGAAAAAAGGCTACAATCCCGAATTGCTCGAAAAGGCAGGTTTGGCCCTGCATAAAGAAGGCGACGCACAGGCCAATCGCACGACGCGCTACTACGACCGCTTTCGCGGGCGAGTTATCTTTCCGATTCATAACGTGTCGGGGAAGGTCATTGCGTTTGGAGCCCGTATTTTGACCGCCGACAAGAATCAACCCAAGTACATTAATTCACCGGAAACGGACGTTTACCACAAAAGCAAGATCCTGTACGGCATTTACCAAGCCAAAAATGCCATTCGGCAGGAGGATGTTTGTTACTTGGTAGAAGGGTATACCGACGTCATTTCACTGCACCAAGCGGGAATTCACAACGTGGCGGCTTCTTCGGGCACCTCACTGACCGAAGACCAAATTAAGCTCATCGCCCGTTTTACGCAGAATATTACGATTCTGTACGACGGTGATGCCGCAGGTATCAAAGCAGCTTTGCGCGGACTGGACATGGTGCTGGAGGAAGGAATGAACGTGAGCCTCGTTACCCTTCCCGACGGTGAAGACCCGGACAGTTATGTTTATAAAGTGGGTGCCGAAGGTTTTAAAGCGCACGTAAAACAGGCTACCAAGGATTTTATCACGTTTAAAACCGAAATGCTGCTCAAAGAAGCGGGCGATAATCCTTTCAAACGAGCCGAAGCTATCAATGATATTGTAACGAGTATCACCAAAATTCCTGACCCTATCAAGCGCCAGATTTTCTACAAACGCACCGCCGATTTGATGAAAATGGATGAGCAAACGCTGATTTCGGAAGGGAATAAATACCTGCGCCAACAACGCGAAAAGCCTGCCGACCGCACTACCCAAAGACCGCAGGAACGTACGCAACAAAAGTTTCAGGAACGCCCCAAAGAAAGGCCGCAAGAACTCGACAATTTTTTCCCCGAGAACTTTATTGAAGAAGAATTTGGGATTTTGGTGGAAGATGTCGTTCCCAATCATCAACCCAATACGTTTGTAGCTCCCAAAAATGAGCCCCCCGTCGACTTATTCAAGGCGCGTTTGTATTTTCAGGAACAGGCATTTATTAAACTTTTGATTTTACACGGTCAAACGGAATTGGAAGCGGGAATTTCATTGTGCCGCTATTTACTGCACGAAATCGGGGAAATTTCGTTTGAAAACCAGCTTTTCGACCTGATTCTGAACATCTTCCGTCAACGATTCAACATGGGAGAAGTGCCTTCTACCGACTATTTCCTGAGCCATATCGACCCTGATATTCAACGCATCACCATTGATCTTTGTACCAACCGACACCATTTAAGTGAAAATTGGATCAAGCACGAAATCATTGTACCCACCGACGAGGATTTGCTGCACGAGCTTGCTTTCAAGAAAATCCTTCGTCTAAAAATGGCCTACTCTGCCGATAAAATCAAGGATCTATTGAATCAAATGGGGAAAATCACGGGAAATTCGGATGAAGAATTTGCCCAAATCATTGAGATTCAAAAGCAATATAAGTTTTACAAAAACATCAACGACTTAGCCGCCAAAGAATTGGGTACGGTGGTGCCGGGGTATTGAAAGCAGAATTTATCAAATTGCAAAGTATAAAAATTTAAACAATACCAACTACCAACTGGAAAGGCTGAACCGTTTCCAGACATTATTTTGAATACAGATATAAAAATATTGATCATCAAATGCTAATTGTCCTTCAATGCCCGGTGCTGTTGAAGATGCCGGTACACCATTATTTTTTTGAAGTAAAAGTTTGCCATTAATTTTAAGAACTTTATTATCAAATTCGCCATAAATTAAAGGGGTTGGACTAGCAGAATTATCAATAATAAGTCTATTGTCAACGTTTGCAAATGCTGCATTGAGTCCAGATAACGAGCCAAGAAAAACATTTCCTGAACCAATAGTAAGCGCACCAGACTCATACCCAAGAAAAGTATTAAGTCCGCCTGACATATTTTCCCCAGCCCTAACTCCAACTGCCACATTTTTGTCTGAATTTGCTTTCGCTTTGTACATAGCAGCACTTCCTACTGCTGTATTACCATGCCCCATTGACATTAGCGCTAAAGTCTCACTTCCTGCTCCAGTGTTATCATTGCCTAATATCAGGTAATTCATAGAACCATAACCAATTGAGGTATTTCCTCTGGTTAAAGTTGCATTTGATAACGCACTTTGACCAATAGCTACGTTTCCTTCAGCATTCGGACCCAGGCCGATATTGCTTTTTAAAGCATCGAGACCAATCGCAATATTATAACTTCCCGAAGTATTGGACATCAATGCATTCTGACCAATTGCTACATTATAATTACCAGTTGTGTTATTTTGAAGGGTATTGGTTCCTAAAGCAGAATTATAACTCCCTGATGAATTAGCACTTAAACTAAATCGGCCAATTCCCGCATTACTATGGCCTGTTGTGATAGAACGAAGTGCATTAGAGCCAAGTCCTACATTTAACGAGGGATTACCATTTGTTTGTCCTATAATCCCTTTTGGACTAATGGTAATTGCTCCAACCGTATCTGAAAGACTGATTATTTGTGCTTTGGCAATCCACGCCATAGAATTTAGAATTACGAAAAACATGTATAACTTTTTCATAGTAACTTGGAGTTAATTTCGAGTATTTGTGCGAATGAGGAAACTGTTTTTTTCTTATTTTACTTCAACTGAACAATCCAATAATCTCCTGTCCATGTACCTTTTTTGTTTTCGGATTTATCACCTGACTTATTAGAGGAAGACCCTCCCCCAATAACAATACTGCCACCAGAGGAAAGAACCATAGATTTAGCAACTTCAGAACTACTTCCCCCAATGGTTTTATCCCATAATTTTTGACCATTATTATTGAGTTTTATTACCCAATAATCATTTCTTTCCCAATAGTATTCTCCTCCCGCCTTGCTATTTTCAGATTTATCACCTGATTGGTTAGAAGAAGAAGTTCCAGAAATAATGATACCACCATCAGAGGATAAAACTATAGTAGAAGGAGAATCATTGCTATTTCCACCAAAGGTTTTATCCCATAATTTTTGACCGTTTCCATCAATTTTTACGACCCAATAATCCGCCCCTCCTTTGCTATTCTCTGATTTATCACCTGATTGGTTAGAAGAGGAACTTCCTACAATGATTATATTTCTGTCGGGGGTGGTAACTATCGAAGATGGGGAATCGTCACCACTTCCACCAAAAGTCTTATCCCACATTTTTTGACCATTGCTACTGAGTTTTACGACCCAATAATCCAATCTGCCTTTACTATTTTCAGATTTATCACCTGATTGATTAGAATCAGTTGCTCCAGTAATTATAATCCCTCCATCGGAAGTGGAAACCATTGAAGTTGGGGAATCAGAATTACTACTACCAATAGTTTTATCCCACAGTTTTTGACCATTACTGTTGAGTTTTACTACCCAAAAGTCCAATCCGCCTTTACTATTTTCAGATTTGTCGCCTGTGGTGTTAGAATTGGATGCACCTAAAATGACTATATTGCCATCGGTAGAGATAACCATTGAACGGGGATAGTCTTCACCACTTCCTCCAACAGTTTTGTCCCACACTTTCTGCCCATTTCCATTAATTTTTACTACCCAGTAGTCAGTCCATCCGCCTTTACTATTCTCGGATTTATCACCTGATTTATCAGAAATAGAGTATCCTGCTAATACGAAACCTCCATCCTCAGTAGCAACGATAAAAGGGTCGTAATCCCAATATCTTCCTCCAAAGGATTTATCCCACATTTTTTGACCCATACTATTGAGTTTTATCACCCAATAATCAAAGCTACCTTTACTACTTTCAGATTTATCGCTTGTGATGCCAAAATTGACAGAGCCTGCTACTATCAACCCTCCGTCAGAAGTATTAACAAGTGAACATCCCCTGAGTGTGTCATCCTGACTATTTCCTCCACTCAAAGTTATATCCCACACTTTCGATGGGGCCTGAGTTATAGATTGTACGGTAATAGTTGAGGGCAATGTCAGAACAAGTTTCTCTCCACAAATCGTCTCAATGTCAGCACTAATCATATAACTGCCTGATGCAGTGTAGCTGTAACTGATAGAATTCACATCCGTACGTTGTTCTTGAAAAAATACAGTACTCCCATTCAATATCTTCCAAGTCACACTTTTTATGTCAGAAGCAACTATGGTAGTCAGTCCATAAACGTACGTATTACCACTACTGCTTAGATTTGTAATGGCAGTAGGAACTGTACACGTTTTAAAATTGACTGATAAAGTTTTGTTCAATGTTGCCAATTCTCCACAGTTAGTCTCGTACTCTGCTGTCAATGTGTAATTACCAACATTAGTAAAGGTGTAATTAAGAGGGTTACTTATTATGTTATTGGATACCTTCCAAACTACATTTTTTAAGTCAGTAGTAATTCCTTCTAAAGAAAAGTTGTACTGTCGAGCATCGTTGGGGTTAACAACTATTAGGATACCTATTGGTTTATTACAGATAGGCAGTTTTTTTGAACCACATC
The DNA here is from genome assembly GCF_027484545.1 of Runella sp. GTDB lineage: Bacteria > Bacteroidota > Bacteroidia > Cytophagales > Spirosomataceae > Runella. The sequence continues at coordinate 20,502 of NZ_JAIXST010000103.1, forward strand.
CCAGTAGTAGAAACAACATACATAAAACAAGTAGATACTTGAGCATTGTTAGTCGTTGACGGATTAAATTGGTTTTTGATATAAATAGGTAATTTCATCTTGGGTTAAGACTCGATTCCAAATACCAACATCGTCAATTTTACCATGAAACCACTTACTATAAAACCCTCCAATTTTCCATAGGAAATCATTGGTAGAACTTCCGGGGCTACCTTTCCAAGGATGCCTATCTAATAATTGCCCATTAAGGTATATACGTCCTTCGGTTTGGTCAACTGTAAAAACAAAATGATACCATTTATTGAATTCTACATTTGATTGAAGAAAAAGGGGGTCACCATAACTTCCTATCACACGATTATCTGTGTCTTTAATGTACCAAGGGACTATTGATTCTCCGACGATATTGTCGTAATTCTGAGCTGACAAAATACTAAAACCATTCCAAGCGGCTGGAATGTATTTTGAAAATATATTACTACCACCTCCTCCCAATCCACTTGGAGTATTCACCATGTACCAAAGACTTATAGTAATGGGAAATGTATTTAAAGAAGAAGAATTAGGGATAGTTATATCTTGATTTGTGTTAAATGAATATGCTTTATTAGGGTTGCCAAACCTGTCTGTTGTCAAAACAGCTCCGTTGACTGCCCCATTTAGGTTGTTGCCACCAACATCATTGGCGTTTCCATTAAATGGATAGTACGCTACTAAACCATTGTTTAATGAATTATTCAAATAATCATTTTCGCATAAATTATGCCATCTAAATCCATTATAAAACTCAAAACATCCCTTAGTCTTATTGTAAATTAACTGACCAACTTTAGGATTGGCAATGGCATCTCTTTCCTGTGTTGTTAATCCTGAGAAAACTATACCATTATTAGCACCGCTGGTTTTTATACTTCTTAGATTCAAGGAGTAAATGCAACTTTTAAAGAGGGCAAGAGAAGTAATATTTTTGAGAAAGAAGGGGTATCCCCCTTCTCCCCAAGGATAAATTACGTATAATTGCCTTCCGTCC
>NZ_JAIXST010000144.1 GCF_027484545.1 Runella sp.
ACTAAAACAGTTTCGCCTATATCAGTTGTGATTTCAATTTTTACTTTTGCCATAATTGTGATTTTGAAAACAAAAATAACAGGACAAAAGGGTTAACACACAAAGTATTACAGCGGGAATGATTTTAGTTTTGATTCCAAGAAGTTCTGTCGTTCTCTATAACTTTGCTAAGTTAAAAGGGAATACAATTTATAATGATTGGAAAACGGGTGCTTTGGCCGGTATCTTCATTAATTACAGCAGCGAAAGTCGTTTTGGGGTAAATGGTCAAATCCTCTATTCAAGAATCGGGGGACAATCGGCCAATGGCGCTTCTAAAGGCCATTTAGATTATATTCAGATTCCCATCATGGGTACCTATTATCTCAATGGTCGGGGAAATCAATTTCGCCCTAAGGGGTAATGCTTGGGCCTTACATCGGATTTTTGGCAAAAGCCACCAATGAAAGCGGTGTATCCATCAATCCAGAAGGAAGCAATCGCCCCTATATAGGAGTGGACGCGGGCGCTGCCATGGGTGTGGGATTCAATTATGCCATTGGTCGCAAAGTATGGTTAAATGCGGATTTACGCTATAATTGGGGCCTTGCCCAAGTGATGAATACCGTCAGTGACATTTACAATCGTTCTTGGGGTATCAACGTAGGATTAAGTTTCCCTTTAGGAAAATACAGTCCAAGTACCAGAACAATTAGATAAACACAGAGGGTTTGTGAAGACACCAATGCTGGCTTAGAAAAAGACATAGCCTCTACCAGCCGAATCACATCAGATAAAAATCTGACCATCTCAGTAACCACTATTAATGACATTCAAAACACCATTAATGTTATCGTGGATAAGAGTCAGTTTAAATAGTAATTTTTGCCCATAAAAAAGCCTCATTTCTTCTCGGAGATGAGGCTTTTTTATGCAAAACGAATACTATTCTGTAATAGCATCTGATATCAGGAACCACTGCCAAAAATGTTAGTCAAAAATACATCTGGTACACAAAATTTTATATCGTTGGGAATTTCTCAATTTGGCTTTCATAATACAAAACGCGCAAATACTCAATCGTTTGTTTAATATCAGAATGGCCACATTGGCCCTGCACAAGTATCAAATCCTTGGTAGCCTTAAAAAGTGCCGTGGCTCCGGTGTGCTTCCAGCCGTATAGGTTAAAATCAAAGCCATAGAGGTCCATACTCTCCTCTACACTGCTGCTGCTTATCGTGATACGTGTGATACGTTTCCTAATCAATTTATTTTGGGATTCTGACCAAATCCAGAAGCATACATACCAGTATTTTGATAGGGATTTATCAGCAGGTCTTTGAAGATAGGCCGCTTTGAAGGGAGGTTTTTCCATGGGTCGTGTGGTAAACTCCTGCCACACTACTGTCTTTTTTATCATAAAGGTCTGTAAGTTATTCACTCACAGGCCTTTATGATGTGACGAAGGCGAGACTCGAACTCGCATGGCCGCAAAGCCACACGCACCTGAAACGTGCGTGTCTACCAATTCCACCACTTCGCCGTGTTTGTTTTGGGAGTGCAAAGAAAGCCGTAGTTTCTGATTTTCGCAATAAAGAAGGGTATTTTTTATTTTATGAGTTTTAAACCATAAACCCTTGGCCCTGCTCAGGAATTTCTATGTTGCGAAAACCTTCCGCTTCGAGTTTTTGCTTAAAGGCAATCTGATTTTCATATTCACCGTGTACCAAAAACAGTGTTTTGACTTGCCGTGGGTCTTGGCATTTCAAAAACTGAATTAACTCCGTATAATCAGCATGTGCCGAAAACGAGTCCATTACCTCAACACGAGCTCTTACTGAAAACGTTTCTCCAAATATTTTCACTTCGGCATCGCCCCGTTTGAGGGCTCCGCCCAAACTGTCGGGTGAGCAATAACCCACCAACATAATCGTATTGTCGGGGTCAAGGATATTGTTTTTGATGTGGTGTTTGATACGCCCGGCTTCGGCCATGCCCGATGCGGAAATAATCACGCAAGGCTCTTTTAAATTATTGATGGCTTTGGATTGCTCCACATCAGAGACATAAAACAGGTTCGGAAAGTCAAATGCATCGCCGTCTTTTTCAATGTATTCCAGAATATCGGGGTTAAAATATTCATCATTTTTACGCATGATAGCCGTGGATTTAACGGCCAAAGGGCTATCAATAAACACTTTCAGGCGGGGCAATAAGCCTTCATTGGCGAGTTGGTCAAGGGCGTAAATCAACTCTTGGGTACGGTCAATGGCAAAAGCGGGAATGATGAGTTTACCGCCACGCGTGACACACGTATCGCGCACCACTCGCAGCAAATGCGCCTTCATGTCCGGCTCCGGTTCATGGAGACGGTTCCCGTAAGTTGACTCGCAAATAATCACATCCGCTTGCGGAAAAGCCTCGGGACTGCGCAGAATTTTATCATTAAGCCGGCCCACATCACCCGAAAAAGTCACCTGCTTTTCAACCCCTTTGTCTTTGATGGTTAAATGAACTGCCGCACTTCCTAAGATGTGCCCGGTGTCGGTAAATCTGACTTTTACTTCGTCCTGATTGAGCCAAAAATCCTGATGATATTCAACAGGAACTAACAATTGAAGGGTTTGGCGTACGTCATTTTCGTCGTAGAGCAATTCTATTTCTTCCTCACCTTTTCTTTTTCGTCGCTCGTTGATTCTTTCGAGGTCTTTCTGCTGAATAAAGGCACTGTCCAACAGCATAATATTGCATAAATCAGCCGTGGGAATTGTACAATAAATCGGACCTTTGAAACCTTTACGCACCAATCGAGGCAACAGACCTGAATGATCTATATGCGCATGAGAGAGAACAAGGAAATCAACTTCTTTGGGGTCAAAGCCAAAATTTTGATTCAGGTCCTGGGTATTGATACCTTGAAACATCCCGCAATCAAGCAGAATTTTTGTACCTTTTTCGGTTGTGATAAGGTGTTTGGAACCTGTTACGCGGCGCGCAGCACCGAAGAATTGTATTTTCATCTGGTTTGGAATTCTTTTGTCTCGCCAAGTTTAGCAAATTTTCGTACGTAATCCTGTAAGGTTTTATCCTCATTCGAGTAGGTAAACCTTATAGGATTTGGTTTTATTCCTTCGTCACTACTTCATCTAAATTCAGCATGGCATTGGCCGTAACGGTCAGGGCAGCAAGCTCGGGAGTGGCATCCCCGTCATTGGCCAGTAGTTTTTTCGCGGAAGCAGGGTCTTTACGATAGGATGCAAGTGAGCTTTGGTATAAGTTAGTCAACACTTTTAATCGCTTTGGTGAGATAGATTGACAGGTCAAACGCCGATAGGCTTCCTGAATCTGTTGCTGCGGCTGATGATATTGAGCAGAAATAGTTTCAGAAAAACAGTGCGCTACTTCCAGATATACGGGATCATTGAGCGTAACCAACGCTTGCAGCGGCGTATTGGTGCGTATCCGCCTTACCTGACAGAATTCCCGACTTGGGGCATCAAACGTAACCATGGAAGGATAGGGCGCTGTGCGCTTCCAATAGATGTAAAGCGCTCGACGATAGCGGTCTTCACCCGCGCTGATTTGCCATTTGGCACCGTCGTAGGGAGAAAGCCAGATATTGTCGGGTTGGAGCGGCATGACGCTGCGTCCGTACATTTTTCGAGATAATAATCCACTGACTGCCAGCATTTGGTCGCGTACCTGCTCTGCCGACAGCCGCACCCGCGCTCCGCGAGAAAGCCATTTGTTGTACGGGTCTTTGGCTAATTTTTCGGGCGTAACGGCTGAACTTTGGCGATAGGTGGCCGAAAGAACTACCTGTTTCAACGTTTTTTTAATGCTCCATTGGTTCGTCTCCATTAATTCCACCGCCAACCAATCCAGCAACGCCGGATGTGTAGGGGCAATTCCCTGAGAGCCAAAATCTTCCACAGTTTCCACAATCCCTATTCCAAACAATTGCTCCCAAAGCCGATTGACTGCCACACGAGCCATCAGTGGATTGTCACGCGAAGTCATCCAACGCGCCAAATCAAGGCGATTTTTGAAGACTGCTCTATTCTTACCCCTCTCCCCTGACTCCTCACTCCTACTTTTGAACACATGAGGAACATCGGGTTGCACTTTTGCTCCTTTTACGGTCCAATTTCCTCGTACAAAAACGTTGGTTGTTCGAGCCAGATCACCGTGTCCATCGTACATAATTGGCGTATTGTCCACGTTGCCCGTCAGAATTTCGGAGTACATTTTTTCAATTTCAGCAAATTCGGGTTGAGTGCTGCCCGGTAAGGCTTCCTGAAAAGTAGCCCACTTGATCTGTACCCAATTTTTGGGTGTTTTAGAGCTTTTCAGCGTCCAGTATAGGGAATGTTTACCCGCGTCTGGCTGTACGGGAAGAATCAATACCGTATCTTTTCCAGTAGGAACGATAAATTGAGTCAAAATTTTTCCTCGCAAACTATCTTGGTGTAATTCGAGCAACGCATTTTCTGCACCTGTATTGATAGAGAGTAATAAGCGATTTTTCCCCGTCAGCGTTACGTTGGCCCAACGTGCCGAGCCATTTTCCTGAATTCCAAAATACTTGGCATCCAGCAAAGATGCATTTACGTGTTGGTCAAAATCATGCGAATTGACTTTCGGTTCCATGATGCGTACAAACCGCCGGAAATCTGTCAGGCTCTTTGTTTTTAGTTGCGAATTGCCCGTCTGTTTTGAAATCCAGTCTTCTACCTTTTTAATCCTTACTGAATCTTCTGATTTATAAAAACGCAGCGTAGGCGTTTCACTCGTCACGTCTTCGTCGCGGGTATTGTTAAAAAACGCCAAGTACTTGTAATATTCTTCATTCGTAAACGGGTCGTAAGGATGGCTATGGCATTGGACACACCCAAAGGATGTTCCTTGAAATACCTCCCAAGTAGTGTTGACACGGTCTATCACAGCGGCCACTCTAAATTCTTCATCTTGGGTACCGCCTTCGTCGTTGTTCATGGTATTGCGGTGAAAACCCGTCGCAATCAGGTTATCGTCTGTTGCGTTAGGTAATAAATCTCCTGCCAACTGTTCCACCACAAATTGGTCATAGGGCTTGTCATCGTTGAACGCTTTGATAAGCCAATCGCGATAGCGCCAAATAGTCCGACCGGGGTCGCGTTCGTAGCCTTTAGTATCGGCATAACGGGCCAAATCCAGCCAACTTCCTGCCCAGCGCTCCCCATACGCCGATGATGCCAACAGCGTATCCACTAAGTTTTCATACGCTTTGGGGGAGGTATCTTTGAGAAAACGTTGTACTTGGGCATCAGTTGGAGGCAATCCCGTCAAGTCTAAACTCAGTCGTCTGATAAGGATAGCTCGGTCGGCTTCGGGAGCGGGTTTGAGTCCCTGTTCGCGGAGTTTTTCAAGGGCAAACCGGTCTATGTCATTTTTTGCCCAACGGGTTTCATCGTCATCAGTTAATCCTAATCTTGCCCAAAAACCACCAATACTCGGCACTTTGGGGCGCCCCACACGATTGTAAGCCCAGTGATTTCCCCATTTTGCGCCTTGATCTATCCATTTTTTCAATGTTTCAATATCTTCTTCTTTCAACGGCGGGCCCTCTTTGGGCATTTTATCTTCGTGGCCTTCGGGAAGCAGAATACGCCGCATCATTTCGCTCTCATCGGCATCGCCCGCTACCACGGGCGGCTTACCCGACTTGGCAGGTACGTACATATCTTCTTCAAACAAAAAACTGACGCCACCAGCTTTTTTTACCCCGCCATGGCAAGCCATACAATGCTTATTCAGAATGGGCTTCACCTCATCGTTGAAGTCCACTTGATGGCTAAAAATCCCTAAAAACGAAAACGAGCTCAACAGTACTATCGCCGCCGCCCCCGTCAAAATCCATTTTGAATTCATTTTTATTTTTATCAATGCACAAACGCTCTACCTAACTTATTATAAAGACATTATCTAAGTTTTTCTTACCCAATCCATCTACCTTGTTTTGGGTTTTTGTCTATCTTTCCAAAAAAATCCCTTAACCATGTCTGAAACTACCCAAACCCTCACTGCAAAAGACAAACTCCAACTTTTTAGCCGCGCTTGGTTAACGGATAATCCTAAAGCGAGCATTGCCTTTGTTCACGGTTTTGGCGAACATAGTGGAAGATACGCCCACGTAGCCGATTTCTTCAATAAAAATGGATATTCTTTTTTTGCCTTCGATAATCGCGGACATGGTCAATCGGAAGGAAAACGAGGACACGCACCCGATTATGATACTTACCTCTATGATATTGACGTGTTTTTGGATTACGTTATTGCCCAATCCGCAGGCAAACCTATTTTTCTTTACGGACATTCGATGGGTGGAAATTTGGTATTGAATTATGTATTAAGACGTAAACCATCGATAAAAGGGCTGATTGTATCGGGACCATGGATTCAGTTGGCTTTTCAGCCAAAGCCTGTTTTGGTTACCGTTGGTAAATTAATGCGCTCGATGGTGCCTGGTTTTACCCAAGACAGCGGGTTGGTTCAATCCCATATCTCCAAAGATCCTGCCGTTGTGGAAGCCTATAAAAACGACCCGCTGGTTCACGGAAAAATTACTGCATCGGCCAGTATCGGTCTTCTGGAAGAGGCAGCTTTCTTAAACAGTTATGCAGGTACAATGCCCATTCCGACGCTCATCATGCACGGTGCGGAAGATTTATTAACCTCACAACCGGCCAGTGAGGCATTTGCCAAAAGAATAAGCGGACCCGTAACTTATAAAAAATGGGAAGGAATGTACCACGAAATTCACAACGAACCTCAAAAAACTGAAGTGCTTAATTACATGCTTGGTTGGCTGGAACGCGAATGTTAATCCTAAAAAACCTTCAATTGCTTACAACCAGCGGCAATCTGATTGTTTTTCTTTTTTCTTTCTTCTTATTCTAATCCTAAAAGCCGTAATTTTGCGGCTTCATTTTTTACAGGGCAACCTCACCCCACCCTCTCCTTTCAAGAGAGGGCTTTTAAATCCCCTTCTCCAGAAAGGAGAAGGGTTAGGGATGAGGTTAAACATAGCGTCACATAGTTCCAATCCAATGAAAAAAATCCAATCGGCATTACTTTCTGTCTACTACAAAGATGGTCTTGAACCTATTGTCAAACTCCTCCACCAACACGGTGTTCAGCTGTATTCAACAGGCGGCACGCAAACATTCATCGAAAATATGGGCATCCCGGTCACGGCTGTAGAAGACCTGACGGGGTATCCCTCTATTTTTGGCGGGCGCGTCAAAACCCTTCACCCGGCCGTTTTTGGAGGCATTTTATACCGCCGCGAAGATGAAGGCGACTTAGCGCAAGCCGCCCAATTCAACATTCCTGCCATTGATTTGGTGGTGGTTGATTTGTATCCGTTTGAAGAAACAGTGGCGTCGGGAGCCAGTGATGAAGACATTATCGAAAAAATCGACATTGGAGGTATCTCCCTGATTCGGGCGGGAGCCAAAAACTTTCAGGATTCGCTTATCGTTTCGTCACGCAATCAGTACGCCGATATTTTAAGCATTTTGACCGAAAAGGAAGGTGCTACTGAACTTTCTGACCGCCGTCGCTACGCGCAGGAAGCCTTTGCCACCACAAGCCATTACGATACGGCTATCAATCAGTGGTTTATGCAACAGGCAGCAGGCATTCCTGCCCTAACAACCAACATATACGCGTTTACGGAATTACCTCAAAATTCGCTTCGTTACGGCGAAAACCCGCATCAGGCAGCTACCTTTTACGGAGATTTGGAGGCTATGTTTGATAAATTACATGGTAAAGAACTCTCTTACAATAACTTAGTGGACGTAGATGCCTGCGTGGCTTTGATTGATGAATTTGGTACGAAACCTACCTTCGCCATCATCAAACACACCAACGCCTGCGGAGTAGCCACGGCAACCACTGCCAAAGAAGCCTACTTAACTGCTTTGGCCTGCGACCCGGTTTCTGCTTTCGGAGGGGTTGTGATTACCAATACAACCGTTGATTTGGAAACGGCGGAAGAATTGAACAAATTGTTCATGGAAATTTTGATTGCTCCTGCCTACGAACCGGAGGCATTGAAGTTGTTGCAATCGAAGAAAAACCGCATTTTACTCCAACGTAAAATCGTTGGATTGCCTTTGAAAATGTTCAAAACTATCCTGAACGGTGTATTGGAACAGGATAAAGATATAGTAGTGGAAGTAGGCGAACAATTCAAAACCGTAACGACCAAAGCACCTACCGAATCGGAAGTAAAAGCCTTAGAGTTTGCCTTGAAAGTGTGCAAACATACCAAGTCAAACACGATTGTTTTTGCCAACGAAAACCAATTAATCGCCAGCGGAACGGGTCAAACTTCGCGCGTAGATGCACTTCGCCAAGCCATTGACAAGGCCAAAGCCTTTGGTTTTGATTTGCAAGGCTCAGCAATGGCCTCGGATGCATTCTTCCCTTTTGCGGATTGTGTTGAGATTGCTCATCAGGCAGGAGTGACAGCGGTGGTTCAGCCGGGCGGCTCTATTCGTGACCAAGATTCTATCAATTATTGCAACGAACACGGCGTCGCCATGGTTACGACGGGTGTACGGCATTTCAAGCATTAATCAAAGTTATTTTTCATAAAAAGTGGCAGTCGGTTTTGAATCGGCTGTCGCTTTTTGTTTTACTTTTTATGTAAATTCCTTTTCGTTTCCTTCCAGAAGTTTAGCATTACATTCTATTTCGAACATTAGGGCAGCGTCTGCACTACTGCTTGTACGTGCAGGATAACCGCTCTTACTTGCAAAACTGATAATGGCCTCAATTTCAGTAGTTTTTTGAAAAACGTCTCTATCTCTGAAAAGTAATATAGTGGATTTGAGTTGTTGATAAGCGGTCTTTCTATGACTTTTTCGAGTTCTCACTCCTGCGTCTTTCATTTCTATAAAGCAAAATGTTTGTTCATCGAACAAAGCACAATCACAATGAGTATCTGCATCATCGTTCAACACACATTTATCAATTGCTAAAAAATGAATCGGCTTTCGAAAAGGATTTCTAACTAAAAAATGCCTGTCCTGTTCCGGATTTCTCCTGATAAAACAACGTTGTGGGTGTGCTGGATTATCAAACAATTCAAATCCGGGGGCAACCTCTATTTCTAAACATCCGCCTGTTACTACCTGCGGAAAAGCTTTTTCAATAGACTGTCTCATTCTTTTTTACTTCGATAAATGTCCATTAAAGTATCAAACTCATCCCCAATTTCATCTGAAACACTATCCAATTCATTTTCTGAAATCAAACCTGTTTTGGGGTTGATAATAGAGCGGACTGTACCATCAGCGACGAAATAAGCAGCAAACTCATGGGGTTTAAGCCATGAATGCCTTGGAATTACTTTTTCTACTTCTTCTGCTTGTTCGGGTTTTTCATTGGCTACTTTGTAAGCAAAGATTAAATTATTAAGTGCTGCAAGGACGTAAGGGCTGTGAGTAGTCATCATTAACTCATTGTCGCTTTTAGTACAACGGTCAGCTAAGTAGTAGATTAAGTTTTTTTGGGTAGTGGGATATAAGTTGAGTTCGGGTTCTTCGATGATAAAGACCTTTTCATGATCAGGCAAATAATTCTCTACTACAATTTTTAAAGGAATAATAGATTGGTAGCCAGATGCACTTTCACTCAATTTAATAGTCACGCCGTTTTTTACTAAGTATTCTTCACCTCGGAATCTGTACTCTAAATCAAGATATTCAATTTTAAATCCATCAGAATTTTTCCGAGCAATTTCATATTTTGCCCCAAATGCAGTTATAAAATTAGGTAAGGCTACATTATTGTTCAAAAGCCCCATTATGGAAACTGATAAAACAGGAAGTAAAATTCTTTCAGTAGGAATGAATACTGGTAGCATTAAATGCTGACTTAGAAATTCAAATTTATTTGCCTCAACCTTAAATTTAATTTTTAAACTATCGTAATCTATTTTAGTTGACTCTCCCCCATAACCGCCTATTCCATAACGTTGGCCTTCCATATTAAAACCATAAAGTTCGGGAAAAAGGACAGGAGTAGGCTTGTCATTCATTAACGCCACTAATTTCGCCAACGTACTCTTCCCGCTACCCTGTGGCCCAATAAGGACAGTCGTTTTTTTGATGTCCATTTCAGCGAACCGAATCGGGCCAAAATCCCTTACAATGAGCTTGTCTGCCATAGTTTTTCGTAATTTTTACAATATTACAAAGAATTTATAAGCCTCCCGTACACTACAGAACCGTGTAGATTAAAGCTATTCTTTCCTTTATCCGGTAAATCATCAATTTCCAAACGAATGAATCGTCTCTTAGTATTCCTTATTTTAGTGTCAACGGCTGGATTTGCCCAAACTTCTCCTCTACGGGTGGAGCAGCTTCGGGTCGAGTACAAAACAAATCCTGTGGGTATCGACGTCATTTTGCCCCGTTTTAGTTGGAAATTGGTTTCTTCCGTGCGCAATACGATGCAAAAGTCGTATCAAATTCAGGTGGCACAGGATGAAAAGTTTTCTAAAAAATCAGTGGTTTGGACTTCAAGTGAGGTGGCTTCCGATGCTTCACATTTGGTAGATTATCAGGGCTCCAACCTTCAAGCACGTCAGCGGTATTTTTGGAAAGTGAAAGTCACCGACAATTTTGGCAACGTGGCAGAGTCGGCCGTGAATTTTTTCGAAATGGGACTTTTAGGAGCTGCTGATTGGCAAGCCAAATGGATTGAACCCGAAAAACCTGGTTTTGACGTAAAAAAACAGCAACCTGCTCCGCTGATTAGAAAAGAGTTTGCTACCAAGCCCAAAGGAAAAATTGCTTCGGCGCGCTTGTACGTCACAAGTCGCGGGCTGAATGAAATGTACATCAATGGGCAGCGAGTTGGGAAAGACGTACTTTCTCCCGGTTGGACTGCTTATCAGGCACGTATTCAGTATTTTACCTATAATGTAACCAATTTGATACAGGTAGGAAACAACGCCATCGGAGCTATGCTCGGCGATGGTTGGTACCGTGGATATTTGGTTTGGGAAACCAACCGAAACGTATGGGGTGAAAAACTGGCTTTATTGAGCCAATTAGTTATCAAATACGAAGATGGAAGTGAGCAAATCATCGCTACTGACGAAACCTGGAAAGCCAATAACGACGGCCCCGTCCGCGAAAACGACCTTTACAACGGCGAAACGTACGATGCCCGAATGGAGAAAAAAGGCTGGGCATCCGTAGGTTTCAACGAAGCTGCCTGGTGGAATGTAAAAGTGGGCGATTATCCCAAAGACAACTTGATTGCGCCTGCGGGTCCGCCCGTAAGACGTACGCAGGAAATTAAACCGCTCAAAGTTTTTAAAACTCCTGCCGGCGAGACTGTTTTTGATTTAGGCCAAAATATGGTGGGTTGGGTTCGTCTTCGTGTGCAAGGCCCTGCGGGCACCAAAATCAGAGTAACCCACGCAGAAGTGTTAGACCAGAAAGGAAATTTCTACACGGCCAATCTCCGGTCTGCCAAATGTGAATTGAACTATATCCTCAAAGGCGACAGTATCGAAACCTACGAGCCTCATTTTACCTTCATGGGCTTTCGCTACGTGCGAGTGGAAGGCTGGCCGGGAACGCCTGATGTAGACAATATTACGGGAATTGTCGTGCATTCGGATATGCCCAATGCCGGTACGTTTGAATCTTCCAAACCGCTCATTAATCAACTTCAAAAAAACATTGTTTGGGGACAAATCGGCAACTTTGTGGATGTTCCTACCGACTGTCCGCAACGCGACGAACGATTGGGTTGGACGGGAGATGCACAGGCTTTTGCCCGTACAGCAACGTTCAACAAAGACGTAGCAGGGTTCTTTACAAAATGGCTCCGCGACGTAGCGATTGACCAAAAACCCAACGGAGGCGTACCGCACGTCGTCCCTGACGTATTGCAAGTCAAAAATCCTGACGGTATTAAATCGTCATCAGGATGGGCGGATGTAGCCACAATTGTTCCCTGGACGATGTACCAAGTGTATGGCGACCGCCGTTTGCTCGAAACGCAGTACGAATCCATGAAAAAATGGACGGAATACATCCGAAAAAATGCGGGGTCCAAACTTCTCTGGACCAACGGTGAACATTTTGGAGATTGGCTCTCGTACCGTGGCTCTCCACAAATGGGTGAACCCGTGACCGATAACGACTTCATCGCTACGGCTTTCTTTGCGCATTCAGCCGATTTAACGTCAAAAGCGGCTCTAATTATAGGGAAAGCCGCTGAAGCGGTGGAATACGGCGAATTGTACAACAACATCAAAAAGGCTTTTCTTCAGGAATACGTAGCGCCAAGCGGTCGGCTCGTTTGTAATACTCAAACCGCTTATGTATTGGCTTTGCATTTCGATTTATTACCCGAAAACTTGCGCCCTCAAGCGGTAGACCGTTTGGTACAGGACATTAAAAACCACGGTAATCACCTGACAACGGGATTTTTGGGAACACCGTATCTGTGTCATGTATTGACTCGTTTTGGCAAAAATGACATTGCCTACGCCCTTTTGAATCAGGAAACGTTTCCTTCCTGGCTGTATCCCGTCAAAATGGGAGCGACTACGATTTGGGAACGTTGGGACGGTATTAAACCCGACGGAAGTTTTCAGGATGTGGGAATGAACTCTTATAACCACTATGCCTACGGCGCTATCGGCGATTGGATGTACCAAAACATGGCAGGAATTGATTTGGTAGATGCCGGCTTCAAAAAGTTTTCGATTTCACCCAAACCCGGTGGTGGCTTTACTTCGGTAAAAGGCACTTACGAAAGCCCTTACGGAACAATTTCTTCGGCCTGGGAGCAAAAAGATGGCAAAACAACCTTAAAAGTAAGTGTACCGGCCAATACGAAGGCAGTCATAAAATTACCAAACGTAACCGCTGACAAATTAAACCAACTCGCCCAAACTCAAAATTTAAAAGTAACGAACGGAGTTTTTGAAGTAGGCAGCGGAGACTATTCGTTTGAATGGTAAACTCATTCATTTATACAAAAGCGGCCTCGAAAATAGCATTCGAGGCCGCTTTTGTATGTAACCATTACCTGTTATTCCTCCGCTAAAAACGGATAGCGATAATCCACCGGAGAAACGAACGTTTCCTTGATAGTGCGGGGAGATACCCAACGAAGCAAGTTCAGAATAGAGCCAGCTTTGTCGTTTGTTCCCGATGCCCGCGCTCCCCCGAAAGGTTGCTGGTCCACAACGGCTCCGGTAGGTTTGTCGTTGATATAAAAATTCCCTGCGGCATTGACCAATTTTTTGCTTGCCAATTCAACAGCGTAGCGGTCTTGGGCAAAAATAGAACCCGTCAACGCGTAAGGAGAGGTTTTATCGACCAATTCGAGCGTTTCTTCAAACTGTCTGGGTTCATAGACATAAATCGTCAATACAGGACCGAAAATCTCTTCGCACATCGTAGTATACATGGGGTCAGAAGTAAGAAGCACCGTTGGTTCCACAAAATACCCTTTTGACTTGTCACAATTGCCCCCGGCGATTACTGTTACGCATGGGTCTTTCTTGGCGTTTTCTATGTAATTGGCGATTTTATCAAACGATTTTTCGTCAATCACGGCATTGATAAAATTGGAAAAATCTTCCGTACCGCCCATTTTCATCGTTGCCAAATCTGCTGTCATGTACGTTTTTATGTCTTCCCACAAGTTAGCTGGAACATACGCTCGCGATGCCGCCGAGCATTTTTGACCTTGGTATTCAAAAGCCCCACGAACCAAGCCCACAGCTACTGCTTTGGCATCAGCCGAAGAGTGAGCAAGGACAAAGTCTTTACCACCCGTTTCGCCCACAATCCGTGGGAACGATTTATAAAGGGAAAGATTATCACCAATGGTTTTCCAAATGTGTTGGAACACTTTCGTGCTGCCCGTAAAGTGAATACCCGCAAAATCCGGGTGCCTCAAAATCACATCCCCTGCGACGGGACCATCCACGTAAATCAAGTTGATAACACCGTCGGGAACGCCTGCTTCTTTAAAGACTTTCATCAACACGTTGGCCGCATACACTTGTGTAAGCGCGGGTTTCCAAACGCATACATTTCCCATCAAAGCCGCTGAAGTGGGCAAATTCCCTGCAATTGCCGTAAAGTTGAAAGGCGTCAGGGCAAACACAAACCCTTCCAGTGGGCGATGCTCCAGGCGATTCCATACACCGTCGGACGATTGAGGCTGTTCGCGATAAATTTGAGAAGCGTAGTGCACGTTAAAGCGTAGAAAATCAATCATTTCGCAAGCCGAATCAATCTCCGCCTGGTACGCATTTTTTGACTGACCCAGCATTGTTGCCGCATTGACTTCTGCACGGTACGGTCCTGCCAACAAATCGGCGGCTTTTAAGAAAATACTCGCCCGGTGTTCCCAGGACAGATTAGCCCATTTTTCGCGGGCAGCCAAAGCGGCTTCAATTGCCCTCGTTACGTGCGACGCATCGCCCATGGAGTAATAACCCAATACATGTTGGTGGTCGTGGGGGGGCGTAACAGGATATTTTTCACCCGTCACTATTTCCTCATTTCCAATGTACATCGGAATCTCAATTTGTTTGCTGCGAGCTTCGGCCAAAGCGGCTTTCAGGGCTGCTTTTTCGGGCGTATTGGGGCTATAAGACTTAATAGATTCGTTTTTGGGAGCGGGTACGTTAAAAAATCCGGTAGCCATAGTTGGGTAATTTGTTGATTTTTGGATAGTTGATTAGTCAATAGTCCACGGTTGATAGTCAATGGTCAATTTAAATCCTCGGTGTAAACAAGTTACTGTGGACTGTTAACCATTGACTATCGACTCCGCTACTTCCAGGTCAGTCCCATGTTTTGAAACATAAACGCGTACGTATCGGCAGTAGTTTCAAGTGCTTTTTTGGTATTGCTGGCACCATGTCCACTGTTGACGTCTATGCGGATAAGCAATGGATTTTTAGTGCTTTTAGCGGCTTTTTCCTGTAACTCCGCCGCATACTTGAACGAGTGCGCAGGGACTACCCGGTCGTCGTGGTCGGCTGTGGTAATCAGCGTAGCGGGATAATTAACGCCTGATTTGATATTGTGCAAAGGCGAATAAGCCAACAATGCCTTAAATTCTTCGGCATTATCGCTGCTGCCGTAGTCGGCAATCCAGTTCCAGCCAATCGTAAATTTATGAAAGCGAAGCATATCCATCACGCCCACTGCGGGAAAGGCAACTTTGCACAAGTCGGGACGCTGATTGATGACCGCGCCTACCAACAAACCGCCGTTTGAGCCGCCCTGCAAGGCCAAACGAGCCGAAGACGTATACTTTTCTTTGATGAGATATTCGGCAGCGGCAATAAAATCATCGAACACATTCTGTTTTTTGAGTTTCATTCCCTGTTCGTGCCACTTTTCGCCGTACTCGCTGCCACCGCGTAGGTTGGCTTGGGCAAAAATCCCGCCCTGATCAAAAAACGGAATCCTTGTAGGACTGAAG
The DNA here is from genome assembly GCF_027484545.1 of Runella sp. Taxonomy (GTDB): domain Bacteria; phylum Bacteroidota; class Bacteroidia; order Cytophagales; family Spirosomataceae; genus Runella. The sequence continues at coordinate 15,511 of NZ_JAIXST010000144.1, forward strand.
GAAGGAGTTAGAGCAATATTGAACCCGCCGTAGCCGTAGAGAATCGTAGGATTGGTACCATCCAATTTCATCCCCTTTTTGTAAGTGATGAACATCGGAATTTTCGTACCGTCTTTGCTCGTGTAAAACACCTGTTTGGTATCATAATCCGTTGGTTTAAAGCTCACTTCAGGTTCACGAAAAACAGCGCTTTTTTTGGTTGCAATATCGTATCTAAAAATCGTAGGCGGATAGTTGAAAGAAGTATAGGTGTAGAAAACAAAGGTATCTTCTTTCTCGCCTCCAAAACCACTTGCTGAGCCAAGACCGGGGAGATTCACTTCATTTTCGAGTTTTCCTTTTAGGTCATAAACATACACGCGGGTAGTGACATCTTTGGAATACGTTGCGAATAATTTTCCGCCTGCAGATCCTGCACCGGTAAGCGGCTCAGGTTTTTCGGGCAAAAATGGCTTCCAAGCTTTTGACTTTGTTTCGTAAAACAACACTTTGCTGTTGGGTGCATTTTCGTTGGTTTCAATCAAAAAACCACCGTCTACATTTTCAACAATGCTGTAAGAGAAGTTGGTAATTTCACTCACAATGGGCGTAAATTCCTTCTGGCCTTTTCCGCGATAAAAAAGCGCATTTCCATCTTTTCCTTTGCCGCGGTCTGAGATGTTCAGAAACGAAAATTGCTCATCTTCACTCACATACACACCATTAAAACGCTGTGCATTGGCTTTGTCTTCATACACCAATTCGTCTGCCGACTGCGCCGTTCCTACTTTATGAAAAAAGACCTGATGGTTTTCGTTTTTAGCGGCCAAGGCACTTCCTTCGGGTTTGGGATAACGGCTGTAATAAAAACCGTTGCCCTGCCAAGATGCTCCCGATACTTTTACCCATTCGATTTTGTCGGACAGCATTTGCAGGGTTTTCATGTCCATGATTTGGTATTCCTGCCAATCTGAACCGCCTTTGGAAAAACCACACACGGCATAGTTTCCATCTTTGGAAAGACTGAAAACCCCCAGGCGTGTCGTTCCATCCGTCGAAAGCTTATTGGGGTCAAGTACAATTTCCGGGGTGCCGTTCAAGCCTTTTTGTCTATAAAGTACCGACTGATTTTGCAGGCCATTATTTTTGTAGAAGTAAAAATAATCTCCTTTTTTGCGCGGGGCTGAATATTTCGGGTAGTTGTACGCCTTTTCTAAATCACTGAATATCTTGCCTTTAAATGAAATTTTATTCAAATAATCGAAAGTAACTTCGTTTTCAGCTTTCACCCAAGCGCCTGTTTCGGCAGAGCGGTCATCTTCAAGCCAACGATAGGGATCGGCTACTTTTGTTCCGTGGTATTCGTCCACGTGGTCAATTTTTTTGGTTACGGGATACGTCATTTGGGCAGAGGCAGTGGCGGAAAGTAAAGCCAAGAACAGAAAGGATTTAGTCATGGATACCAATTGATTTGATGAAGTGTTGGGCAAAAATAAAGAATGTCGCTCTCTTGTCAGAGAACGACACCAAAAATAGTATTTTGAGAACAAACCAGGAGGGCTGTATTTACTGAGTAAAAAACACAAAATGAAAATTTACCTTGATTTCATCTTCGATTTTCACAAAAAGCAACGCAGGACGTTTCACCCGATAATCCTGTAATTTGACAGGAAAACTGCCGTCTATTCTGATTTGGTTTCCTTCAGTAATGCTCTTTACATCCACGTTTACGGTACGGGTCACTCCGTGAAAATTCAAATTGCCCTTAATGACCATCCTACCTTCACGTTGTTTAATATCGGCACTTGTAAAGTTGACTTTAGGAAAAGTCAAAGCCTCTACCATTTCAAGTGAGTGAGAATCTCGGTTCGTATTTTTACTGTCAAAAGAGAGTACTTTGGCACTTACGGCTACGGTTTCTATTTGAAAATTTTCCTCATCAAACGTGATAACACAGCTTATGTCTTTATTCATCGCTTTCCAACTGTGAAAGGGATGCTTGCCCTGATAACTTATCCAGGAAGTATTCTTATTGCTGAATAACTTCCTTTTGATTTTTTTATGACGCGCAGTAAACCCTGAAAACATGCCTATAAAAAGTAAACCTGCTACAACTATTTTCATGCGGAACGACAGATAGAAAGAGATGAAAAATAAATAAAAGCCGACATTTTAGAGGAATTGGAACACCGCAATAGCCGTTGTAAAAGCACCAACCGTGGTATAAGCCGCCGCTCGATGATACGGCTTGAGTTCGGGGTGATGAGTAATTTGATGAGCCAAAACATTGGTTGTTATAGAGAACGACCGAACTTCTTGGAATCAAAACTAAAATAATTGCAATTTTGCGAAATGAAAAAGAAAGTAGAAATAAGCGAACCAGAACGATTGGCAAATTTCATGCATTCA
>NZ_JAIXST010000312.1 GCF_027484545.1 Runella sp.
AGCATAATGCCACTGCAAGTAAGGACAGAACAGGTTTGTTCTCCGGACAACCTGATTTCAAAATCACAGCACAAACGGGTAAGATTATTTCTGATTGGTGTCAGCTTGGTATTCCTGCTACAAAGCCTTTCCATGAGTTCATTCAGGAATGTGAAACCATTGATGAATTAAGAGAACTCTACCTGTCAAACCCTGAATTTCAGCAATCTCATTTGAGCTGGTTCAACCAAAGAAAAGCCCAATTACAACCTCCTTCCAATCTTGTTTCACCTCAAAATTCCTCCTCCAATGGAACTGCAACTCATTAATAATCATCACTTGGCTCCTATTACTAAACCAACAATCATTCCCCTTTCTTCTGAAAATTCATTCATTCAGGCCAATACACTTCCTATGCCTTTGATAGAATTGGAAAAAAATCACCTGATTCCAGTTTTTGTGAAGGATAATGAACCTGTCATTTCCCATCAGGATTTTATTAATTCTTCTTTGGAAATTATTCACCAACTGTTTCCCAATGAATCCATTCTTGCTCCTGCTATCCGAGTTTCACATCCTATCAAAGGGAGAATACCTGAAGCTAAGGATAAAAGAGCCAAAGACCTGCTTCCCCATAAAGAAACCCTTTATTTTGAAAGGATGATGTTTGTAGTAGAAATACCAACCATCAGAGACAGCATCAATGGCAATGAGCTTTCTTTAACCATTGGGGGAGTAAAATCATACAACTTGGACAATCTGTACAATCGCAAAGGAGCCGATGAACATTTCAAAATTTTCATTGGTTTCCAAAATAAAGTGTGTTGTAACCTCTGTGTTTGGTCTGATGGATTGGTTCTCAATCTGAAAGCCAAACAGCTCTCTCAGTTGATGAAAGGCATTTATGAGTTGATTCTGAACTACCAAATCAACAACCATTTGAAAGCTATGCAATCCTTTACTGATTTGTACCTTACAGAACACCAGTTTGCAACCCTGATTGGAAGAGCAAGATTGTACCAGTTTCTTCCTCCTAACGAAAAAAAGGAGGTGACCAAACTAAATTTTGTAGATTCTCAGATTAACCTAATTGCAAAAGATTATTATCAGGATGATTTCTTCTGCAAGGCACCCAATGGTAACATCAACCTGTGGAATGTGTACAATCTGTTCACAGGAGCCAATAAGCAAAGCTACATTGATTCTTTCTTGGGAAGGTCTGTGAATGCTTTTGAGTTGGTGAGCAGTCTTGGAAAAGCAGTTCAAAATCAGGAATACAATTGGTATTTGTCTTAACTCATTGAAGATGGAAACAATTGCTCCTGATAAGTTTGAACAATCCAACTACTTAGACCCTTTTTCCATCATGGTAGTAAATCAAAAAGGGGAGCTAAGAAGGCTATATTGCCCATTTATTGTGATTTGCAGAAGGGAATGAGAAGGAGTCTTGGAAGGAAAACAGTATAGGGTAGATATGGTTAAATTAGAGCCTCCCAATCTTATTTTGTTTGTCATTTCAGGGAGAACTTACTCTCATTCTTTGTTCTGTATTTTCCTCAAAGGATAAGCTGAAAGTAGTAGAAATGGTAATCTGTGTATCAAATTGTGTATCAAATAAAAAAAGCACTTACAAGTTTTATCTCATAAGTGCTTGATTTTCAGGGCTCCCGAGGCTGGGCTCGAACCAGCGACCCTCTGATTAACAGTCAGATGCTCTAACCGACTGAGCTACTCGGGAATTTTGGACACCTACTTAGTTTTCGATTTTGGTGGTGCAAAAGTAGAAGTTTAAAGAATTGTAAGCAAGGATTTTTTTGAAAATTTCACTTTTAACTCCTTATTTTTTACAACATTTTTACTTTTGTCACTTAAAGTCAGTAGGTTACACTCGTTCTAAAATTAATGCTTTTATCCGTTGTGCGTCTCCTTTTGTGAAATTTTCTATAACAATCTCAGGTCTTGCCCGTGGAATAACACGAATAGTGGCAAAAAACATGCCGCTATCAATCTCAACCCCTGAAATATCACTATAAAATACAAACTGCTCGGTGCCGCCAATCAATTTTTTCATTTTAAAACTAACTCCCTTATCTGTCAGATGTACTTCATTTGGTCGGACAGGGTCTTTGATGCTGCTTGATTTGAATACTTCGTTCATGGTATTTTTAAGATTTATAATTGGCAGTTTATTTAACTGCCTGCGGTTACGTAGACTATTTTCTTTGTTTCAAAAAATTCTTCGTCAAACAATTCATATAACTCAAAGATACGGTATTTACGTTTGAGTTCAGCCATTTCTTCATCTAAATCGCCCCCTTTCAATGCCAAAATCCCGTTTCGTATAGGATGTACATGGTTACGGCTGATTTTATTATGTACCCAACTATAAAGCGATGTCATCCTTGCAACGGCACGAGTCACTACAAAATCGTAATCGCCATCAGCTTGTTCGGCACGGCAGTGTTCCGCTCTTACGTTAGTTAAATCTAAGGCTTTGGCTACTTCTTCCACTACCTTAATTTTTTTGCCAATACTGTCTACCAAATGAAACTCAGCTTCAGGAAACATAATCGCTAACGGGATTCCCGGAAAGCCGCCTCCCGTACCTACATCTAAGATACTGGCAAACTCCCGAAATTGAACTATTTTGGCAATACTTAACGAGTGCAGTACGTGCCTCTCGTAAAGATTTTCAACATCCTGCCGGGATATGACATTGATTTGGGCATTCCAATAAGCGTATAATTCACCCAACTGCCCAAATTTGTCTTTTTGAGTAGGGGTTAATTTAGGGAAATATTTTTTTATAATTTCCATTTCAGTTACCTCCATCTTACTTTTTTTCGACGATTAGCCCATAGTACAAAGGACATAATAACGTAATAAATAAACAAAATAAAATCCATAAACGGAATCGCAAACCACCCAACTGATTTATAAAGTTTTTTCGCAGCGATTCCCAATACTATCCATTGACTGAGAAGACGAAGGGTAAAGAGACTGCCTGCCACTATAAAAAGCCCCGGCTGGTTTGGAAAAACAACAACACACCAAATTGCTAACCCTAAGAATAATAACCAAGTTAAAACATGTGTCCCTGAAAGGAAAGCCAAGCGCATTTTATTGGCAGTTTTATAGTGTTTACTGACGGATAAGTGTCGTTTTTTTTGCCAATACCAATCATGCCAAGTCGCTTTAGGTATTGAAACCATGAACGTATCAGGGTCTGTACAAACGGCGGTGTTTTGATTATTTGCAATTTCATTCATTAACAAATCATCGTCTCCGCCTGTAATTCGTAAGTGGGTATAAAATCCTTTGTTCTTTAAAAATAACGATTTGCGATACATTAGATTACGACCAACTCCCATATAAGGGTTACTGGCCAATGCAAATGAAAGATACTGGGCTGCTACATAAAAGGTTTCAAAACGAATCAAACGATTGAGAAATCCTGCTCGCTTTTTATAAGGCGAAAATCCTAATACAATCTGTTTATCATCGGTCAAATGAGTTGCCATTCCTTTAATCCATTGATCGGTGGTTGGACGGCAATCAGCATCTGTTAACAAAATAATATCGTGCTTTGCACTTCGGATGGCAGTAGTGATGGCGTATTTTTTGGGTGTTACATGGTCATATTCCTGTTCAATATGAATAAAACGCACCTTTGCCCATGCTTTAGCTTCTGTTTCAGTAAATTCTTCGGTACCGTCCCAAGAACGGTCATTCATCACGATGACCTCGTAAGAAGGATAATCCTGGTCGTCGAGCATAGGTAACAACTCGCGAAGATTTTCTAATTCATTATGGGCGCATACGATTACTGTAACAGGCGGAAAATTCTTTAGAGCATCGGGTACCCTTTTGAAAAGCAACCTCGTAAAGATCAATAAAATGTAGTACAATTGTACCAAGATTACTGAAGCAAAAAGTCCCAGCAGAATGTTTAATACAGGATTTGAAAGCCAATCAGAGAAGTAAAGTATATCCATGCAGTCATAAAAAGTCCGCAAATATAAGGGGGGATTTCGGGATACTGAAAGTTAAAAACTGGATAAACCCATGAAGCCTATTATTTTTGTAACAAAATTCAATTATTTAAGCACTCTAAAGCATTCACCAATCTATTTTTAATGACTTTCGATTTAGTTACTAAAGACACAGCCACTAAAGCCCGCGCCGGAATCATTCATACAGATCACGGGACCATTGAAACCCCGATTTTTATGCCCGTTGGAACGGCTGGAACTGTAAAAGCGGTACATCAGCGCGAGTTACACGACGATATAAAAGCTCAAATTATTTTAGGAAATACGTATCATTTGTACCTAAGACCGGGCTTAGATATTTTAGAAAAAGCAGGAGGCTTACATAAATTCAACGGATGGAATAAGCCTATCTTAACCGATAGCGGTGGATACCAAGTCTATTCTTTGGCGGGCACAGGGCGGAAAATCACCGAAGAAGGAGTAAAGTTTAAGTCTCATATTGATGGCTCTACCCATTTTTTTACACCTGAAAACGTCATGGATGTACAGCGCCAGATTGGCGGAGATATTATAATGGCCTTTGACGAGTGCACACCTTACCCTTGTGACTTTTCCTATGCGCGTCAGTCTATGGAAATGACGCACCGCTGGCTTCAACGTTGTTGTGACCGTTTTGATACTACTCAGGCACAGTATGGGTATACTCAAACCTTGTTTCCAATTGTACAGGGGAGTACTTATAAAGATTTGAGAAAGCAATCAGCAGAAGTAATAGCAAGTATGGGGCGAGAAGGAAATGCCATTGGAGGGCTTTCGGTGGGCGAACCTGCTGAGGATATGTATGAAATGACTGAATTGGTCTGCGATATTCTTCCAGTTGACAAGCCGCGTTATTTGATGGGAGTCGGTACTCCCGAAAATATCTTGGAAAGTATTGCATTAGGTATAGATATGTTTGACTGTGTGCTTCCCACCCGCAATGCCCGGCATGGTATTTTGTACACAACACAGGGAGTAATTAATATCAGAAACGAGAAATGGAAAGACGATTTTAGCCCAATCGACGAAAATTTAGGAGGATATGTGAGTACCTTTTATGCCAAAGGTTACTTACGTCACCTGATAAAATCGGAAGAAATACTCGGGGCACAAATAGCCAGCGTCCATAATTTGACTTTTTATTTGTGGCTTGTTGGTCAGGCACGTAACCAAATTATTGCAGGTACATTTGCCCAATGGAAGATTGAAATTTTGAAAAAAATTACACAACGACTTTGAAAGTTGCCAGAAAAGAATTTTCTTTAGAGAACCAAAACATTTTTGAAATAAAAATTGAATCCCTACTTTTGTTGGAGAATCTGGTCAGGAAAGACTACTTTTGCAATAAGTAGATTTTGTAGAAGTTATAGATAATGTGAAACGTATCCCCCTTATTCAACATTACAAAAAGGTTTATTATGAAAAAAGTATTTCTGCTTATCACGTTCTTATTGTTAGGATCATGCTTGCTTGAAGCACAGGCACAGTATAATCCCAAAGCTCCTTACGAAGGTCCTTACAAGATGAACACTTGGTCTGTAAGTGCTTATGTAGGTCCCAGTCAGTTTTATGGTGACTTACGTGAGTATGATTTTTGGCCAGTAGGTATCAATAATTTTGACAGCCGTTCAGAGCGCGGTACTATGCACGTCGGATTATCATTAGGTAAGCAACTTACCTATCTATTTGGGGCAAGATTAGATGTAGGAGGCGGAAATTTGAAAGGAATGAAACGCCGTATCTATCAATCATATTTCAACGCCAATTATTTCCAAGCTGACGTTGCAGGGACTGTAAATATTAAAGGACTGCTTTTTGGCCCTACCAAAATGAAGCGTTGGAAAATGGATATTTATGGTGGTGCAGGCCAAATTTGGTTTAGATCAACCGCTTATTCACTTGGTTCAGGCCGTTTACAACGTCGTTCGGACGATTCACCTACCTTGCGGAATAATACTACAGAACTTAATAAAAAAGCTTCTGCCTATACTCAGGAATGGGTAATTCCCGTAGGATTTACTACTTCTTATGAACTAACCAAAAGCTTAGATTTAGGTATTGATTTTCGTCTCAACAACGTTAACACCGAAAAACTGGATGCTACAGTAGGCGGAGATCCTTCTGCAATTTATGATGGCGGTGAAGGCGGTCGTTTGTACGAAGGCGGTACTGCCAACAGTTTTTTAGGTACTCCTAAAGGAAACTCGGCACTTGATAAATATGGCTTCTTTGCAGTAAGTTTAACCTATAAATTAGGTAAAAATCCACTTCGTGTTGAGAAGAAAAACGGCAAATGGGCGTATAATTTCAATGCGCTTGATGCGGGTAAAGGTTTTTATCACCTGCGTTATACTGACCCTAAATTGTTAGTAAAACCACCAAAGATTCTTTCATTGGCTGAAATTGATTCTATTGCGAAAGCCAATAAGCCAAAAGACATTGACCCACGTTTATTGATAGATACGGATAACGATGGTGTATCTGACTATTTTGATAAGGAGCCTAATACTCCTGCCGGTAGCATCGTAACGGGTGCAGGTCAGAAAATTGACTTTGATAAATACGTGAAAGATGCACTTCCGGGTATGGCTTGTGCTGAAATTTTTGCCAACGTATTGTTTGATACTGATAAAGCAATCATCAAACCTGAATTCTATGACTTGCTTAATAAAGTAGTAGAATTGATGAACAAGACCCAATGCCGCCTGCAAATGGCCGGTCATGCTGACCGCCGCGCTTCTGACCGCTACAACGTGGCTTTGTCTGAACGACGTGTAAATGCAGTGAAGCAATACTTGTCTCAGGCAGGCTTGAAAGATCCAAATCGTATTTTGGTAGATGCTTATGGTTCATTTAAACCAATCGCAGATAACGGAACTGTGGAAGGTTTGAAGAAAAACCGTCGCGTAGAACTTAAATTGATGCCTTAAGTAACAAAGGATAAATATTTAGAAAAGACCTTGACACCCAACGTCAGGGTCTTTTCATTTGGTACTCATCCAACTCGTTTGCTATATTTGCGACCTGATTAAAAACTAAAATGTTCCAACAACTTCTCAAAAAAGAAAATCAGATAGCAATTATCGGCTTAGGTTACGTAGGTTTACCGATTGCATTGGAATTCGCCAAGTACTTTCGAGTCATTGGTTTTGATATTAACCAAGCGCGGGTGGCTATGATGCAACACGGTGAAGACCCTTCTCATGAACTCGAATCTTCAGTTTTTGAAGGAAAAGATATCACCTTTACGTCAAATCCTGAAGATTTACAACAAGCTAATTTTTTCATTGTCGCAGTTCCAACTCCCGTTGATGATTATAAAGTACCTGACTTAAAACCACTGATTAGCGCTTCCCACACAATTGGGAAAGTATTGAAAAGAGGAGATTACGTTATTTATGAATCAACGGTCTATCCGGGTTGTACTGAAGAAGATTGCTTGCCAATACTTGAAAAGGAATCAGGTCTGAAATTAGGGCAGGATTTTAAAATCGGCTATTCGCCCGAACGTATAAATCCAGGCGATAAAGAGCGAACTATTGATAAAATCTTGAAAATTGTTTCAGGCAGTGATGTTGAAGCATTAGAAGAAATTGCTCAGGTTTATGGGGAAATTATTACCGCAGGCATCTACAAAGCGCCAACTATTAAAGTAGCTGAAGCGGCTAAAGTAATTGAAAATACTCAACGCGACCTTAATATTTCGCTCATGAACGAGTTGGCGATTATTTTTGATCGGATGGGGATTGATACCAAAGATGTTATTGACGCTGCCGGAACAAAGTGGAATTTTATTAAGCTTTATCCGGGACTGGTGGGAGGACATTGCATCGGTGTTGATCCATATTATTTGTTATATAAAGCTAAAAAACTGGGGTATGACCCGCAAGTAATTCATAGTGGACGCCGTATTAATGACGGTATGCCGGCTTTCATTGCCAAGCGGTTGGTACAGATGCTGATTCAAAAAGGAAAAAGCCCTCAAAACGCCAAAGTATTGGTGATGGGGATTACTTTTAAAGAAAATGTATCTGATATTCGTAATTCAAAAGTGGCTGATTTGGTGAAAGAATTGATGAGTTTTTCCATCAATGTTCATATTGTTGACCCGTATGCCTCACCCAACGAAGTAGCGCACGAATATGGTTTAACTCTAATGGATAAACCCTCCAATGATTATGATGCGGTGATTGTATCAGTTGGGCACGATTCATATAAATTACTGAACGTTAGCTATTTTAGCTCTATTATGAATAGTCAACCTGTTCTGATGGATTTAAAAGGAATGTATAAAAATACAGACGAAAAAATAACTTACTGGAGACTTTAACTTCAGTTTACAGTTTACAGTCCATAGTTTATAGTTCATAGTCAACGGTAATTTTCTGTTGCCTACCGACTGTTGACTGTTGACTGCCAACTGTTGACTGTCAACTGCAAACTTTAAATGTACGATTATCTAATTGTAGGCGCAGGACTTTTTGGGAATGTATGGGCGCATGAAGCCACTCAAAGAGTGAAAAAATGCTTGGTTATTGACCGCCGTAACCACATTGGAGGAAATACCTACTGCGAAAATGTAGAGGGTATTAATGTGCACTACTACGGAGCTCACATTTTCCATACCAACGACAAAGAAATTTGGGATTATGTAAACTCATTCGTAGAGTTTAATCGCTATACTAACTCTCCCGTAGCCAATTACTATGGAGAGTTGTATAATTTGCCGTTCAACATGAATACTTTCTACCAAATGTGGAAAGTACGCACTCCCGAAGAAGCTAAAGCAAAAATTCAGGAACAAATTGACGCCGCTAATATCAAAGACCCCAAGAATCTAGAAGAACAAGCCATCTCTTTAGTGGGGACTGATATCTACCAGACACTCATCAAAAGCTACACCGAGAAACAATGGGGGCGTAAATGCGTGGATTTGCCAGCCTTTATTATCAAACGCCTGCCGGTGCGGTTTACATTCGATAATAACTATTTTAACGACCGTTATCAGGGCATTCCGATTGGTGGATATAACAAGCTTAATGAAAAGCTATTGGAAGGCAGTGATGTGCGTTTGGGAGTAGATTATTTTGCAAATAAAACGGAATTGGATGCCTTGGCCAAACAGATTGTTTACACGGGCCAATTGGACGAATATTTTGGCTTTAAGTTGGGCTATCTTGAATACCGCAGTTTACGCTTTGAACATCAAACTCTTGATACGCCTAATCACCAGGGAAATGCGGTTGTTAACTATACAGACGGAGAAACGCCATTTACACGTATCATTGAGCACAAACATTTTGAGTTTGGCACACAGGACAAAACGGTGATTACCCACGAGTATCCACAGGAATGGACACCGGGACAAGAGCCTTATTATCCCGTAAACGATGATAAAAATGACAAATTACTTCGTGAATACCGCAAATTGGCCGAAGCAGAGTCTGATGTAATTTTTGGTGGACGCCTGGCTGAATATCGTTATTACGACATGCATCAAGTGATTGGTTCGGCGCTTGTAAAAGTTCGAAAACATTTTGGAGAATAGAAAAAATCGGTACTTTATGAATTTACTTGCATGATGTAATTTTGTATCAAAAACGCTATGTCACTAATAGACGACCTAAGTGAGTTGTTACCGATAGGATATCCCTTTGAATTACAAGAGGTACA
>NZ_JAIXST010000003.1 GCF_027484545.1 Runella sp.
CCGGTAATTCTTTCAACGTTCGCTTAGATGGACATCTCACAATTGTACAGTTTTGGAATTGGGCTATTTTTTTTGAAATGGACGATGTTACTTTTTCGCCTAATCCTAAGCTGCATACTTTTAGAAATGTTCCTAATCCAGAAAATCCTTCCTTAGGATTTGTGGTTGATATCAGTTAATCTTAAATTATACAGAAATGAAAAACTCAAATCAAATTAAGTCGTTTTGCTTATTAATGGTTTTGTTTTTTACAGAATCAACCTCAATAGGCCAGGTACTAAGCGGAGACGCTACGGGTAAAAGTACTGTATTGGTAGAAGGCGGCAATATTGGAATAAACGTAGCGGCAGGAGCTGCTGAAATAAATTACACTCAATTTGCTAATTACTTTGCTCGCGAAAATTTCAGAAAATTGACTTGGGGGGTAAACGCACGTGCTGAAGCGGATGGTAGTGTTTTAGATATAATACAAGGAGGAATAGTAGGTTCAAAAAGTAGGCTTAACGGATTCATAGGACTTTCGCAATTTTATGGAAAAGTAAAAGCAGACAGCGATTTACAGTCAGACCACAGGGGGAGATCAATTAATTTTAAAACAACTGAAGAATTCAAAGTTCAAGTTAAAAATTTTCAGGAAAAAGAAACAGAAAAGACAATTTTGAAAGCCCAATCATTGAGTGAGGATTTGGGATTGATACTTGAAGCACGAACAAGACAATGCACAACTGAGGTCAAAAAGGCACTTTCGGAATTTTTAGACCCTTCAAAGCCTAATAACGTGAAAGGGAAGTTGTCAGATCTTTTTAAAAAAATACACGACAAACCATATTTTGATACATTATTAAAGCAATATAATCTTGATAGTAACTCAGAAGCAACGCTTCCAGACATTATAATTAAAGAGGTTTTTGAGAATCCGAACAATGCCGCTTTAAATACAGGTATGTTAATAAAAATCCCTGAAAAGCTGCGCTCAGTATCTTTAAAATACTTTTCACAATACCAACAAAGCTTAGAAGACATAACAGGACAAAAAGAGTATTTTCAGTTTCTTTCAGTAGAATCTTCTTTTTTATACGCACATCTTAAGAAATCGTTTGATGATGCCATGAAAAATGTTACATCAATTAAGGAAGAACTTGATATTGTAGAAAATAAGTTAAGGGAAGAGCAAGCAAGATTGGATGAAATTAAAACCTTTTGGCGTAGGCGTGGAACATTCTATTTAAGAAGTGGTGTAGAAGGGAATCGTTTTCGATTGTGGGGTACTGCAATTGATACTACTAATGTTTACAAAAGTTTTTCCCGTAAAAGTTTTTCAGGTTTCTTTAGTGAAGTCGGTTATAATTATCACAATGGAGGTAGGTTTATTTTAGGGACAAGTTTGGGCTACCAAGTAGTGGATAATTTTTCTGATTTACGAAAACAAGATGTAGTTATTACCCAAAAAGGTAAAGATAAAATAGGGTAGGAAATCACACGAACCGATAAAACCGAAGCCTATCGTGGAAATTATCAACCCTATGACCGTATAAACTTTAATTTAGACCTTATCAAGTTTTTAAAGTTCAATGACGAATACTTTGTTACTTTAAATCCATGGGTAAGACATAAAATGCCTTTTAAGAAACATTTGTCAATAGCAAGAGCTTCTACTGACTTGGGTATCAGTGCTTATATCTTTAAAAATCGAGGAGTTTTTATGGGTGGTATTTATGCGGGTATCGCTGACATTACGGATAGTCAACGAGTAATAGAAGGCAACGATCCGATTAGATTGGGGGAAAGATGGAGTTTCGGAATTGTTACGAAAATTAACTTTATACCTTTAATTGCTTATTAAACCTTACCTTAACCATGAAAGACTCTGTCACCATCGCCCAAGATTCTTTAAACAGACTCTTGGCTACTGCAAAAAAATATTCAGAAATCAACAAATCCGTTGATTGGGCAGATTTTTGGATTATCGTTGCCATCGTATTGGTATCAGGTATTTTGGGTGGATTGGTCAACTATTACTACAACCTCAAAAAGACGCCTGACGAAAACGAAGTGCATACAATAGGGCGTTCACTTATTATTGGTGTTGGCGCAGCAATCATTGTACCCATTTTTCTGGAAGTTACCCAAAGTAAAGTACTTCAAGGCGTTATCAATAACGAACTTAATCAGGTAGTTCTTTTGGTCAGTTTCTGCGTGTTGGCAGCTATTTCCTCTACGCGATTTATTTCGTCTGTTTCTGATTCAGTCATAAGTCGCCTTACAAAGGAAGTTAAAGATACTAAAGAAGAAGCCAAGATAGCTAAAGAAGAAGCCAAAGAAGCTAAACAAAAAGCAGACGTTACCATCACAGCGATTGAACAACGGGGCGGGACTAAAACGCTGCCTGGAACTACAAAAAGATTGTTGTCTGCCACCAAAAGTTTGAGCAGCATTGATACTAATGACCCAATAAAGGGACAATTTGGTGGGAAACCAAAGGATGAAAATGAGAATTTTGAGTTATTGTTGGCAGATTTTACTGAAAGTTCTGTGAAAGGCTGGTATAACTTGACTTTCAAAGTACGTGCATTAAATCCTTCTAAAAAACCGCTCGAAGGCAACGTTACTTTTTACCTTCACCCTACTTTCAGACCGGATGTAGAAAAGGTAAAAGTGGTGAATGGAGTGGCATTAATGTCCAAAATAGCTTGGGGTGCTTTCACTATCGGGGCAGAATTGGAAGATGGTACGCAATTAGAGTATGATTTAGCCGAAAATACGGATTTACCGCAAGATTTCAGAAAAAGGTAGAATTTTTTAGTACTTTATCAATACCTCCTGATAAATCTTATTAGGAGGTATTTCCTTTTATAACAAATCACGTCTAAATTACTACATTGGACGACAAAAATTCAAGTTTCGTACTGTTTCTTTAAACCAAAGGCATTAACTATTGCTTTTATTAGAGAATTTTGTCTTTACTTTTTACCTAAAACAAACTAAATGAGAAAGTTACGATTTATTCTAAGCCTATCGGTAGTAGGGATGATGTCTGCGGCATTTATTAAGACTGATGACCCCAAACGCAGCAAGGGACTTGATTTGTCGGGTATGGATTTGACGGTGAGCCCGCGCGAAGACTTCTTTTTGTACGCCAACGGAGCTTGGCTCAAGAAAACTGAAATTCCCGCTTCCGAAACAAGCTGGGGTTCGTTCAATATCCTGCGCAGCGACAATCAGAGAAATATCAAAGACATTTTGGAAGACGCAGCCAAAAGCAAATCTCCCGCAGGAAGTGTTCAACAACGTGTAGGCGATTTTTTTGTATCCGGGATGGATACGCTTATCATTGAAAAGCGGGGTTATACTCCCATTAAGCCAACCTTGGCTGAAATTGACAAAATCAAAGATTACAAAGGGTTGCTTCAGTATTCTGCTACGCATCCTTTAGAAGGAGGAAATACGTATGTTGGAATAGGCATTGGAACCGATGCTAAAAATCCGGATGCGTATGTGGTGAGCCTGCGTCAGACAGGTACGGGTTTGCCTGAGAAAGATTATTACACCAAAACCGACGAGTCCACGGTAAAAATCCGAACTGCTTACAAAAAATACATCACGACACTTTTTACCCTTACTGGAACTGAACCAACCAAAGCGGCTCAATTGGCGGAAGATATTTTGTCTTTGGAAACGCAAATTGCCACTTCCCACATGGGACGCATCGAAATGCGTAACCCAAATGCGTTGTATAACAAGTTTGCCGTGAAGGACTTTGCGGTAAAAGTACCCAATTTAGATTTGGAAAACATGATTGTCACGCTTAGGATGAAAACCGATTCCATCATCGTGGTACAACCCAAATACTATGAATCGCTTAATGAACTTCTCCCCAAAACTCCGATAGAAATTTTGAAGGCCAAAATGAAGTTTTCGGTTATCAGTGGCGCGGCAAACCTATTGAGTAAGCCTTTTGTAGAGGCAAGTTTTGAATACTCGGGTAAAGCTCTCAGTGGTCAGAAAGAACAGCAAGACCGTTGGAAACGTATTTCGAGCCAAACGGATGGTTTGATGAGCGATTTGTTGGGACAACTCTATGTGGCAAAACATTTTAAACCCGAAGCCAAAAAACGCATGGATGAATTGGTGGCAAATCTGCAAAAAGTATTTGAAACCCGTATCAATGCCCTTGATTGGATGACGGCCGAAACGAAGGCCGAAGCACTCAAAAAACTCAAAGCATTTACGCCCAAAATAGGTTATCCATCTAAGTGGAAAAACTACGATGGAGTAGTCGTAAAACGCGATGATTATTATGGAAATGTTCGGGCTTTTGGCAAATGGCGCTATGAAGAAATGCTCAAACGTTTGGGAAAAGCCGTTGATAAATCGGAGTGGGGAATGACTGCCCCGACGGTCAACGCTTCTTACAGTCCGTTGAGCAACGCCATTACTTTTCCGGCAGGAATTCTGCAATGGCCATTTTTTGATGCCGAAGCCGACGATGCTTTTAATTATGGCGCAATTGGTGCCGTGATTGGCCACGAAATGACGCATGGTTTCGACGATCAAGGCCGTCAGTACAATTACATGGGAATGCTTAAAAATTGGTGGAAAAAAGAGGATAATGACCAGTTTAAACAGCGCGCCCAAGTCGTCATCGATCAATATGATAGCTTTACTGTTTTGGATGGTTTACACGTGAAAGGACAATTAACTCTCGGCGAAAACATCGCTGATATTGGCGGATTGTCAGTAGCTTATGAGGCATTCAAAACTTACACTAAACAGGGAAAGAGTAACGAAAAAACAGATGGATTTACGCCTGACCAGCGTTTGTTTTTGGCTTTCGGCCAGATTTGGCGTAATAAAAGTCGGGATGAATCCCTCCGCCTTCGGGTCAATACCGATCCGCACTCTCCGGGTGAATTTCGGAGTAATGGTCCTTTGTCCAATTTTGAACCCTTTTACAAAGCTTTTGGCATTCAACCCGGCGATAAAATGTTTCGTCCAGACAATACCCGCGTGAAGATTTGGTAAGGGTGTTCATTCAGGGCTACCTTCTCACTAAAAGAGATTTTAGTAAGAAGGTAGCCCTGAATTTAGCTTACTTTTTAGGTTTGAAAATCATCAACTTATCCTTGTTGCGAGAAACCAGAAAAAGTGTCTCCGCACCGCTCCGAATTGGCTGAATATCACGCACTTCACCCGTTAGCAAAAAGTTGGTAGAGGTAGGAAGTAAAGGCTTGAATATTTTACCTGATTTAGAAAAGTTGTTTTGCAAAATCAACCCATAACTTGCATCGTAGCGACCCTGATACGTGCTGACATTGTAAAAATTTCCTCCTAACAGAATATCGGGTTTACCATCATTGGTAATATCGGCGATGGAAATGGCAAAGGTTTTAGAAACCTGCGCTTCACTTGGTAATCGGTGAATAATGAATTCACCTTTGCCTGAATTTTCCAGCCAAACACTCTCAAACGTGTTGACTTCCAGGAGTTTTGCAGCATCCAATTCCGCAGATTTAAAGATTTTTTCAATGGCTTTACCCGAAAAATCCTTGTAATTGGAAAAGCGCTTGTTCAGAAAAGGAAGGGTTTTCCCCAATTCGTCTTTCGACGCCACCGGATAAAATTCATCACCTTCACTATAGGCCAAAATTTGGTCGGTCTTGAGACTTGTATTCAGAAAATCACCTGCGTACATGCGTAAAACTGCGTTTTCGGCTCTCCGGAACTTTGTATTTTCTCCCAAATTTCCTACTACAAAGTCAATATCGCCATCGCCATCCAAATCGGCCGATTTGATGGCTTGCCAAAAGCCTGTTTTAGTGTCGAGTGTTGTATTCAGAATGTTAAGTTTCTTATTATCATTTTCAAAAACAGTAATGCCCATCCAATCACCAACCACTACCAAATCAGCATCTCTGTCGTTGTCAATATCGGCCCAAGTTGCGTCGGTCACCATTCCGGCTTTACGAAGTTTTGGGGCAAGCTTATCCGTTTCGTCCGTATAAATACCTTTCCCGTTGTTAATGAGCAAATAAGAATCAGGTACATATCCATAATGATAAGCCACCACACGTCCGCCAACAAACAAATCCATGTCGCCGTCTTTGTCAAAATCAATCGGCTTAACGCACGACTTATTACCGTATAATTTAGGCAATGAAGTTTGATTACGGCTAAAATTGCCTTTTCCGTCGTTGAGATATAAGCGGTCGAGTAGGGGGGCACTTTCGCCGAAAAACTCGTTGCCACCACTCACTACGTATAAATCTAAATCGTTGTCTCCGTCGGCATCAAAGAAGGCCGCATCGGTATCTTCACAAAGAGTATCGCTGAGAAAAGCAGCCTGTTTACTTTCAGCAAATTGCCCATCCGGTTTTTGTAAAAAGAGTTTTCCTGCCTGATATTTTGGCCCACCCACGTAAAAATCCTCCAATTTGTCGCCATTTACATCTCCTACAGCCATTTTAGGGCCCTCAGTAGATATTTTGAAAGGCATTAGTGGTTCGCGGGTAAAATCGTAATAGTCGTTTTCTTTGTGCGTAAAATCAATGGGATATTGTGCTGAAACATTCTCAAACAAAGGCTTTTTTTCTATTGTAAATGCCCATTTTTCAATGGCACCTTCTTGCCGAAGGGTCAGAGTTTGATTGGATTGCACGTTAGTAAAAATCTGCGCTTTTTGAGTAGGCCACACTACTATCAATGAATCAATTTTGTTGGCTTTTCCCAATCCAAAAGTAAGCCAAGGTTCTACCGACGACATAAAGCCTCGGGTCGGCATGTTTTGCTGATATAGCCACTTATTATTGGTTTTGAGATAGACTTTTGCCCCTACTCCAAATCCATTTCCTTTTTGTCCCTGTAGCTTAACTTTTAGAAAATTATTCTTGAAAAGTTCGTTGGCTTTATTCTCATAAATTCCTGCGGGAGAGTTTAAGTTATTGGTAATCAATTCTAAATCTCCATCGTTGTCCAAATCAGCATAAGCGGCACCGTTGGCACAATTAAATTCTTTAAATCCCCACGCGAGCGATTTGTCTTCAAACAATAAACTATCCGTGCCTTTATAAAGGTAGTTGTGCCAGCGACCGTCCGGCATTTTAGAAAGCGCTTCTTTGTCGCTTTTTTTGCCTTTGTCAAGCATCATTTCTATCATTGGATTAGATACGTACTTGATGTATTCAAGGTCGTTGGGCCGACGCTCTATTCCATTGGTGATAAAAAGATCTTTGATTCCGTCATTGTCATAATCAGCCAAAAGGGGAGACCAACTCCAGTCGGTAGCGGAGATGCCAGCCATAGCACCAATGTCGCTAAAGCGCTCACCGCCAAGGTTTATCTGTAATGTGTTGCGGGTATATTGGTTGTAATAACCAAATTGCAGTTTATACAAAAACACATCCAACGGATCTTCTCCCATGGATGCTTTTTCTATTTTGGGGTCTTGCGGGTACATATCCATTGTTACTACATCAAGCAAACCATCGTTATTGACATCGGCCATATCATTGCCCATCGAAAACTTACTGGTGTGCATAAAATGCTCCCGCATTGCTTCTTTGAATGTACCGTCTTTTTGGTTGATGTAGTAATAATCGTCCTCGTGAAAATCGTTGGCCACGTAAATATCTTCCCATCCGTCGTTGTTCAAATCACCGACTGAAATACCCAAACCGTATCCCTGCGGTGCGGCATAGATTCCTGCTTTGATGCTTACGTTGGAGAAATGTTTTCCATCGTTTCGGAAAAAATAGTCGCCTGCCAGTTCATCGCGGTCAAGTGCACGTACGTTGACGCGGTCGTAGGAAATGGAGGTATGCACGGCGTGGTTGAGCAAATACATGTCCAAATCACCGTCGTGGTCATAATCAAAAAAGGCTGCCTGAGTGGAAAATCCTTGAAAATCGAGCCCGTATTCTTTTGATTTTTCCGAAAAAGTACCGTCTTGGTTATTGATAAACAGTTCGTTATGACCCTTGAAGGATTTGTAATTGCTCACGGCACACACATAAATATCAAGCCATCCATCTCCGTTTACATCGGCCATGGTTACGCCTGTTTTCCAATTGGCACTGCCACCGATTTGGGCTTTTTCAGAAGCATCTTCAAAGGTAATTCCCGTCTCTTTTTCTGTTTTATTGAGGTAAAGGCGGTTTTTGCCTTGATTGGACACAAAGAATAAGTCAGATAGGCCATCATTGTTGACATCCCCTACCGCTACACCACCCCCGTTGTAGAAATAGAGGTAATCTAAGATATTTAGGTCTTTGCCGTCTTTAACCGTATTGACAAAAGTTACCCCACTTTTTTCGGGAGTAAGTTGGGTAAAAAGTGCGTCTTCGTTGGAGCTATCTTGTTGATTTTTTGAGCAATTGGTAAGAACAAACAGACTAATACTTAAAACACTCAATGTGCTTACTTTCATCATCACAGGTTATTTTTTAAAATTAATTCTTGAGGAGTAAATTTATGCAGTTGCACAAAATCGTGTGCCAAATGATCAAAATCAGCATCTGTAGTGACAAGATTCAATCCCAAAAGAGAAGCTGTTGCTGATATCCATAAATCATGTTTACCCATATTTCGGGAGGTGACCTCTAAGGTAAAATTTGGGTGCTTCCCTTGGCTAAAAGCATCTATTTCAACATATCTTTCGAGTAGCGATTCAGAGTGAATATTGAATTTTGAAATAATTTCATCCAATTGCTCTAATTTACGCTCACCCCATTGATTTTGAAAAGCAATGGATTTAATTTCAGCGTAGCTGACATACGAAATATATTCATCTTCCTTGGATTTACCGTTTGATGAACAAAATCAAAATTGCTTTTTCTAATCAGTGCTAATAAAATATTCGTATCGTACAAAATCGCCATTCTTGTCCTTCGTATTATTTAGAGGTTTTGAGTTGTTGTAGAATTTCTAAAAACTCTTTGTCACTCATTTGTATCCCTTTTTTTGAAAGGATTTTAACGGGTTTCACTCCTTTTGTTTCGGCATAGGCTTCCACTCCTCCCGCATTGAGTATCTCATCAGGAGAAATAGTTTTTATACGTCTGGGTTTACTTGCTTTCTGTACCATCTTGTTGTGAACATTTAAGTCAAAATTACGTACTTATTTGCCTATATTCAATTCAAACACTTGTGCTTTGTCTTTGTTTTTGGCCAAAATGATTAATTCTTTTCGGTTGGAAGTTCGAGCTTTGCGCATCCTGCGCACTTGCCCTGTAACGGAAAAGCCCGATTGAGCCGGTTTGACGGCAACAAATTGAGGTTCACCGTTTGAGCCTTTCCCGGTTCCTTTTAATATCAGGCCGTCGTTGGCGTCGTAACGACCGAGTTCAGGTAATACATCAAAAAAGTTGCCGGTTAGCAGAATGTCAAGTTTGCCGTCGTGGTCATAATCTGTCGTTGTAATTCCAAAAATAGGGGCTAATTGAGCTTCCCAAGGCAAGGCACGTAATTCAAAATTGCCTTTGCCGGTATTGATAAGCAACGAGCTGTTGGGTTGTGAAGCAGTTCTTTTCTGAACACCTGATAGTTGCTCGTTCGTAAAAACGGCCTCTATGGATTGCCCGGCATAGTCAGCGTGTTTCACAAACCGTTTTTTAATAACCGGTAAAACTTTCTGTAAATCAGGTTTTAAAACCATGGGATAGGCTTTGCCGTCAGGATTATAGCAAACGATGATTTGTTCGACACTTCCGTTATGGTCAAAGTCATTCACGTAAAGCTGAGCGGGCTCTTTCTCCGAGCATTGCAACTTAGTATTGCGACCCAAATTTCCTATTACGAAATCCATGTCTCCATCGCCGTCAATATCAGCGGGTTCGAGCACATTCCACCACCCATTTGAATTGGGAATTGTGCGGTTGAGGGATTGCGGAAATTTGCCTTTTTGGTTTTGTAAAATCATAATCGGCATCCAATCACCTACGGCTATTAATTCCGGATAGCTGTCTTTGTCTAAATCCACCCAACGGGCATCCGTTACCATTCCTAATTGATTGTTGGTCATGACTTGCTTAGTGACGTCGCTGAAATGTCCGGCCCCATCGTTTTGAAGCAAATAGCTTTGCGGATTGTAGCCATATTGTCCCGAAATCATTCGGGTGCCTACAAATAAATCTTGGTCGCCATCACGGTCATAATCAGCCGCAGTGACGCACGAGCCGTTTGCTCTTATATTCGGTAAACCGGTGGAAACTGTAAAATTCCCTTTACCATCGTTTAAATAAAGCGCATCGGCCAATACTTCATCGTCAGACAGGAATTCATTCCCCCCCGTTACGACGTACAAATCAACATCTTTATCGCCATCAGCGTCAAAGAATAAGGCTGCAGTTTCGTCGGCAACAGCTGGGTTTGCAAACGAGGGTTGATTGGCTTTGGAAAAAGTACCAGTGGTATTTTGAATAAAAAGCGCGCTTGGTTTTCCTGCTCCGCCTCCAATGTAAGCATCATCCAAGCCGTCATTGTTAATATCCCCTACCGCCAGAGCCGGTCCTTGAGTCGAATACATTTGTTTGAGCAATCCATCTCGGTTATAATCTACAAAGTCGTTTTCCTGATGTAAGAACTCCAATCCCGAAGGGCCGGTTATATCTCTAAAAGGCGCAACTGTTGCTTTTGGAATAGGTATTTTCCAGAGCTCTTTGGCCGCTTTGTAGTCAAGGGTGATTTCGGTATCAACCTTGACGGTTTTCAGAGTTTGCTTTTTGTCATCGGGCCAAATGACTGTTAAGGAGTCAATTTGTGAAGTTTGCCCAAATCCAAATACCAAATTCAAATCGCTTGAAGATTGAAACCCTCGATTGGGCATTTGCTGCAAATACTGAGTTTGGCCTTTTTGGTGTACGTAAACTTTGGCTCCAATTGCGTGTGGATTTGCGCCTACTCCTTTGAGTTTTACCCGCAGAAAATGAGTTTTTAACTTTTCAACGGATTGATTCCGATAGACACCCAAAGCCGCATTATTGTTGTTAACCACTAAATCCAAATCGCCGTCATTGTCTAAATCTCCGTAGGCTGCCCCATTTGAAAAACCGGGTTCTCCCAGTCCCCAATTAGCGGCTTTGTCTTCAAATTGAAGATTGCCTTTGTTACGGAACGCAAAATTAGGAATCGGTGTAGTAGAAATCATTTCTACAAATTTTCGATAATCAAACTGCATTCGCCCTTCAATCATGGCCTGAATATTACCCTGATCGGACAAAAAAGCGACGTAATCCTGATCTGTTAAATTGCGAACAATGCCATTGGCAATAAATAAGTCCTTTTGGCCGTCGTTGTCCATGTCAAAAATCAATGCACCCCAGCTCCAGTCTGTTGCATGAACACCCGCCATCTGCCCCACCTCTTTAAAAACAGGGGTGGTCACCTCCCCCTTGCCTGCCTGTGCAGTAGAAGAAGTTGTTTTTACTCCCCCATTGGGGCGGCCCGCCGAAGCGGTTGGGACGGTACGCCGCGCGGGGCTTCCCTGATTCAAATGGAGCATATTACGCATGTATTGATGCCAATAATCCTGCTTTAATTTAAACTCAGTAAGTTCATAGCCTTCAAAGACAGACGTCGTTTTAAGTCGTTTATCATCGCGGGGCAACATATCGGTTACAAAAATATCCAACAGCCCATCGTTGTTAATGTCAGCAATATCGGCCCCCATCGAAGACAGACTAATGTGATTCATACTTTCTTCTAGTGATTCTTTGAATGTACCGTCGCGCTGATTGATGTATAAGTAATCGCGCTCGTAGAAATCGTTGGAAATATAAATATCCAGCCAATTATCTTCATTGACATCGCCAATGGTAATCCCTAATCCAAAGGCAATCAAACTCCCAAAAATTCCCGCTTCTTCACTAACATCGGTGAAGCCCCCCCGCCCCAATGGGGAGCTATTTTTTACTCCCCCATTGGGGGCGGGGGGGCCATCATTCCGAAACAACTTATGTCCTCCCAGTGCGTCACGGTATTTTCTAAAATTTTGGTATTGAAGTTTATCAACGGGAGTAAAACTGTTATTAAGCAAATACATGTCTAAGTCTCCGTCGCGGTCGTAATCAAAAAAAGCGGCATGGGTAGAAAACCCACCGTCTAACAAGCCGTATTCAGTAGCTTTATCTATAAATTTAGGAACACCGTCAGGACCAATTCCCTGATTGATAAAAAGCTCATTTCCCCGTCGGTCTCCCTTAATATTTCCTGCATTGCAAACGTAAATATCCATGAGTCCGTCACCATTCACATCCGCAAAGGTAGCTCCCGTTGACCATGCTTTAGTTCCGCCTACACCGGCCCGAATTGTGACATCGTCAAACTGCCAAAGTTCAGTTGTATTTTTGCCTTTGTTAAGATACAGGTGATTTTCTTCAAAGTTGGAAGTTACATAAATGTCAGCCCATCCATCATTGTTAACGTCGCCTATAGCTACGCCGCCCCCGTTATAAAAATTACGATAATTGAAAATGTTCAGTTCTTTTTTATCAAGGATTCGATTGGCAAAATTGATGCCTGTGCGGGAGGCCGAAAGAGTTTCAAATAAATTGTCATCGGCAGCACGGTCACAACTGGTTAAAAGGAAGAATGGGGTAAATAATACAAGAAGAATGGATTTAGATTTTAAGTTCTTCATCATAGGTTTTTTTATTCTCCGTCAGCAACGTATCTTTTTCACAAAATTAGCTAAAAATCTAACCGCAACCGATTTTGAATGCTCAGGAAATGCCTCATTATCTATTATGGGGAGTAAAAACGGAATACCACTAAGAAACAAAAGCGAGTGAGTTTTTACACCCACTCGCTTTTAGTATTAGGCTTGGTAAGTTTTTACACCTACTAAGTAGTTGCTATTAATAACCTGGGTTTTGCGACAAGCCTGGGTTCGCATCACGACGTTGTTGAGGAATTGGGAACAACAATGTTTTAGCAGCAGGTTCTTTCATGAACTTAGATGTGAATTTGCCACCGACTTTGTTGAACTCGCCGAAACGAATTAAGTCGTTACGACGCCATGCTTCCCATGCCAACTCACGACCACGTTCTGCTAAGATGTTGTCAAGTGTCAACTGAGCTGCAGTCCAAGCGGTTACACCGGCACGAGCACGTAC
Organism: Runella sp.; assembly: GCF_027484545.1. GTDB lineage: Bacteria > Bacteroidota > Bacteroidia > Cytophagales > Spirosomataceae > Runella. The sequence continues at coordinate 13,107 of NZ_JAIXST010000003.1, forward strand.
GATATTGAAATCAGGAAGAGATTCAGTTGCTTTACCTAAACGGAACAAAGCTTCGCCGCGCATCAAATAAACGTCAGCCAAACGGAACATTGCCCAGTCATTATCTTGGTCAGAAACTGTGTTACCACGCTGAATTTCGTATTTACCCAAACGTACACCAGCCCCCTGAAATTCAGGATCAGCCGAAGTCATTTCGTCTTTGTCCATCTTTGGATTGAAGTCCAAATCTTTACCGTTATCATCTTTCAACGCTTTTCCATCGGCACCTAACTGAACGCCTGAAATCCACATTTTTTTACGTAAGTCAGTATCTGAGAACGAATTGTAGAACTCAGCGATTGTACAAAAACCATTCCAAGGCTGACCGCTCAAATTGTACGTGCTTTGGCTTTGGTAGTGAAGTGTACGATAAGCAATATTCAGACCACCGGCTTGGAAACGATCGAAAGGAATTGCCCAAATGTTTTCACCGGAGCCTTCGTTTTGTACCGCGAAGTTAGAAAGGAAGTTGGCTTCTAATTTGTATTTACCTGAATTGATAACCACATTAGCGGCATCGATTGCCTTTTGCCACTGTGGAGTGCCGGTATAAACGCCTGCGTTCAAATACAGTTTTGCCAATAAAGTTTGGGCTACCAATTTATTGATACGTCCGTAGTAAGAACCGCCTACGTTGTCAGACAGGTTAGGAAGAGCTTCTGTTAACTCTTTTTCTATAAATGCATAGATTTGAGCACGTGGAGTTGTGGTAACAGTTCCTGAGGTAGTTTCGGTAATCAAAGGTATGTTACCGAAAAAGTCCATCGCCAAATAGTAATAAAAAGCACGAACGGCTCTTAATTCTGCAATCGCCGCTGTATTACCAGCTACTTGTGGAATCAGGTTATTGATGGTATTGATACCGCTTTCGTAAATCCATCCCCACATATCATTGATAGGACCGTGAGTAGTAGTCCAAGTGTGACGATTGTAGTTCAACCAGTTTCCACCATCGTACCAGTCTTTACCGCGAGTAGGAACCAAACCTACGTCAGTAGTTACTTCGGCGTTGTGTACATTCCAGGCATAATCGCGCAAACCGGAGTATGCAGGACCTAATAAAGCTGCCAATTGTTCGGGAGTCTTACCAAAACCATCTTTTGGGATAACTCCATAAACCGACTCATCCAAATTGGTACAAGAGGCTATGGTAAGCACTCCAGCCAATGCAAGGTAAGAGAATGTTTTTTTCATTTTGAGTATGTTAAATTTTATTTGCTACAAAACAGTAACAGTATGTTTATATACGATGTTTTGAACTTTTAGGATGCGTCTAAACATCGTATTTTTTTAGAATGACAAGTTAAATCCAACTTGGAAACCACGGGCTTTAGGGAACTGCTGTTTGGTATAAATACCCGCAGTAGCAAAACCTGTATTCATTTCAGGATCAACCCCTTTGAATTTGGTTAGGACAAACAAATTGTTTCCGGAAATATAGACTTGCGCACGGCTCAATACTCCTTTTGCAGGAATAGTATAGCCTAAACGCATATTAGCCATACGTACAAAACTGCCATCTTCTACGAAGTAGCTGAATGCACCTGTGCGTGTATCACGTACGGGTGAAGTCAAAGCTTCACGAATGGTGTTTTCAGCCGGAAGGCGGTTGTTGGGGTTGGAATACATCATACGCTCTGCATTGAAGATTTTATTGCCAAACTGACCGTTCAACAGGAAGCTAAAAGAGAATGCTTTGTAGCTAAAGTTATTGGTCAAAGAAGCGGTAACTTTAGGAAGTGGACTTCCCTGGTAATCACGGTCAGCATCGTTTTCACTGATTTTACCGTCACCGTCAATATCTTTGAATACAAATTGTCCTTTATCATCCAATTTCTCAACAATACCACCGTAGAAAGAACCTACGGGTAAGCCAACTTTAATCAATGAGAAGGGTACTGCGGAAGTACCGCGAGTGGCAGCACCTAACCCTGAGAACAGAAAGATTTTATCCGATCCTACAAACTCACCTTTGCTGAGTGCAGTTACTTCATTTTTCAATGTTGCACCGGCGAAAGTTACATCATAACGGAAGTCACCTTTGTCAATAATCCCTGCATTCAAAGACAATTCCAAACCTTGGTTTCGCATTGAACCTACGTTGGCCAAAATAGTTGGGTACAATGGTTTGATGGAAAGTGGGGCAGTGATTTCGTACAACAAATCTTTTGTATTACGAATGTAGTAATCTAATGAACCGGTAATGCGGTAATTCCACAACGCAAAATCAATACCGGCACCGTAGTTTTCGTTCACTTCCCATTTCAAATCAGGATTAGGGTTTTGTGAAGGCTTGTAGGTTGGTAACCAGTTACCATTGTCATAATACTTGTTGCTGGCACCCACCAAAGCCAATGAACGGTAAGGAGCAATACCTTCTGAGTTTCCGGTTTGACCGTAGTTTAGGCGGAATTTCAAATTGTTAACCGTTGGATTTCCTTTTAAGAAGGATTCCTCGGATAATGTCCAACCCACTGACAACGATGGGAAAAGTCCCCATTTATTGTTTTGACCAAATTTAGTTGAACCATCGCGACGAACCGTCAACGTAGCAAAATACTTATTGTTCAAAGCAGCAGTGGCACGACCAAAGAAGGAGACGAGTTTGTAATTACTATGAAATGAACCTACTGCGTCGTTGGCACGTTGGCCAAGCGATACACCAGCCCCTGCACCTAAGTTGTTAAACGATAAGCCATCAGAGATAAAATTGTTGTTTACAGCATTAAATCCTTCATAATCAACATCTTGGTATGAATACCCCCCTAATGCTCCAAAATTCAATCCACCAAAGGTTTTGTTATAGTTTAAAGTAAACTCTAACAATTTATCTGCACTTGGGCCTGCGTCAACCGGGCCGGAAGAACGGCTCGCAGTACCTAAACCGGCTTGAGCAGATTTGGGAATGCGGGAAATATAGTAATACCCTTGTTGATTAGAACCTTTCATTGCGCCATTCACCCCAAACACTAAGTCTTTGGTAATGCTGTATTTCATATTTACATTACCTAAGTATTCAATTGATTTAGAATAGTTGGTGGTTTGCTCCAAAAGAGATACCGGGTTGAATGCGCCAAATTCACCTAAACGCTCAAAATAACCTGTTCCTGCTGCAATGCTGCCCGGAGTTTGGAAATTCTTATCAGTAGTATAAACAGGATCTGTAGGTAAGTTAGTGATAGAATAAGTGAACGCGTCGTAGTTTACATAATCACGCTTACCATTAATCAATGACAGGCTTGTCGCGATTTTTAACTTACCGTTTAAAGCGGTTTGATCCAGGTTAATACGAGCACTTACGCGCTCAAAACCTGATTTCAAAACTAAGCCCTGTTGGTTCAAATAACCGATAGAAGCACGGTAGCTAAAGTTTTCTGTACCACCTGAGAAAGCAATGTTGTGGCTGGTTACAGGAGCTTTACGCGTAATTTTTTCGAACCAATTCGTATTCGCACCCTGATCGTTAACAAGTGTGAAACCGAATTTCTTCACGGCATCACGATACTCAGATCCATTCATGTAATCTGGAGCTTTCGCCACCATGTCCACACCTACGTAAGCATTGTAGTCAACAGAAGCCCGACCTGCTTTACCACGTTTGGTAGTAATTAAGATAACCCCGTTAGAGGCACGCGCACCATAGATGGCGGCCGAAGAAGCATCCCGCAATACATCAAATGAAGCAATGTCATTAGGGTCAATGTTTTGAATGGGTACACCTGGTACACCATCAATAACGTAAAGAGGGTCAGAACCCGCTGCCAATGAACCTACCCCGCGCAAACGTACTGTTGGACGTGAGTTAGGGTCAGAGCCCGTTTGGTTGATGGTCAAACCAGCTACTTTACCCTGAATGGCAGAAAGAGGGTTGGCAATCACACCAGCGTTAAATTCTTTGTTACTGATGCTGGATACCGTACCCGAGATTTCCTGGCGCTTTTGGGTACCATAACCTACCACAACGACTTCATTAAGCACTTGGTTGTCTTCAGCCAAGCTTACATCAACTACACTGCGGCCGCCTACCGCAACTTCTTGCGACTTGTAGCCTACAAAACTGAAAACGAGAGTAGCATTGTCGGTAACGGCGATTTTGTAGTTGCCGTCTACGTCGGTGTTAGCACCGCGTTGGGTGCCTTTTACGGCGATACTTACGCCGGGCATGCCCGTGCCGCTCGCATCTTTTACTTTACCGGTCACCTGTCTGTCTTGGGCCCATACGCCTAAAGACACCACCGATAGCAAAACCGCCAGCACATACTTGCTTGCAACGGCCCAAGGTCGTGTAGTAGATACACGGCCCACTAAGGGGAAACTGTTCATCATAGGTTGATAATTGTTTTTGTGAATGATTACCTATTGGCAAAAGCAATTTGTAACAGACTCCCTACTACGGTTTTTGGATTGTTCCAAGTATTTGTTGTCCACAAACGCCTTAACCAGACAGCAAATTACAATAATAAATTTTTATAATACAAATTTTCAATATTAAAATGGATTAGCGTATTACATCTAAAGAGCATTTTAATGCCTTTGTAAATGACTTATTTACACCATTTTTATCTCAAACATTTCACGGAACGAGACCTTTACCTAACTTTGCGACAGATAACTTAAAACGCTCATTATGAAATTTTTCATTGATACTGCCAATCTCAAAGAAATTCAGGAAGCCTATGATTTAGGCGTGTTAGACGGAGTAACGACCAATCCATCGCTGATGGCCAAGGAAGGAATCACGGGCAAAGCCTACGTGATGGCGCATTATAAAGCAATCTGTAATATAGTGGACGGAGATGTGAGTGCGGAAGTTATTTCCACCGATTATGAGGGAATGATCAGAGAAGCCAATGAACTCATCGAAATTGACGATAAAATAGTGGTGAAAGTCCCTATGATTAAAGACGGGATTAAAGCCATTAAAAGCTTGTCTGACCGGGGTATCCGAACCAATTGTACGCTCGTTTTCTCGGCAGGTCAGGCTTTGTTGGCCGCTAAAGCCGGCGCTACGTATGTGTCGCCTTTCATCGGTCGTTTGGATGATATTTCCATGGATGGTATGGAATTGATTGAGCAGATCATTACCATTTATCAGAATTATGGCTTTACTACCGAAGTGTTAGCTGCTTCTGTACGTCACTCTATTCACTTGCTTAAATGTGCTGAATTGGGTGCCGATGTAGTGACCTGCCCGCTCAATGTAATTACATCACTTCTTAAGCATCCCCTAACCGATAGCGGTCTGGAGAAGTTTTTGGCCGATTATAAAAAAGGGAATCAATAAAAATGGGAGTGAGTAGTCAGGAGTGGGTAGCCAGTAATAAAATATAAATTTGCTTCTCACTTCTCACTTCTCACTTCTCACTTCTCACTACTAAATTATGACCGCATTTTCTTCCGAACCCATTATTCAACTTGAAGACGTTGATATTTACCAAAACGGAAATAAGCTTGTTTTGGCAGATGTTAATTTTGAAATCATTAAAGGCGATTTTGTATTTCTGATTGGCCGCACCGGAAGTGGAAAAAGTTCGCTCCTGAAAACACTGTACGGAGATTTATGGCTTGAATCAGGTAAAGGAAAGGCGGTTGGCTATCAACTTGAGAAGCTCAAACGGGCCGATATTCCTTTCCTTCGTCGAAAAATAGGGATTGTATTTCAGGATTTTCAATTGTTTTTTGACCGTAATGTCGAAGAAAATCTGGAATTTGTATTGAAAGCAACCGGTTGGACAGATAAATCAACGATTAAGAATCGTATTTCTGAAGTGCTGATGCAAGTGGGATTGGGAACGTTGCAGAAAAAAATGCCGCATCAGCTTTCGGGAGGAGAACAACAGCGGGTTGTGATTGCCCGAGCCATGTTAAATGAACCTCAAATACTGTTGGCCGATGAACCGACCGGAAATCTGGACCCTGAAGTGGGAGAACAGATTATGCAGGTATTTCAAACCATTAATACGGCCGGTACCGCAATTTTGATGGCTACTCATAATTATGACTTCTTGAAAAAATATCCGGCACGGGTTCTGAAATGCGAAACAGGAAGTGTAAGTGAGGTGTAAGTGATATTAAAAAAATACAAAATTTATCGCGTCTATTGGGAAAAATCGAATATTCTTCTTACTTTTGCAAAAAAAATAACTGCACCGAGCGCTTCGTAACGTCTCTGCGTTTTTTTCTCCTTATGGGGTATTGGACTCCCCGTTTTTGTCTGTTAGAAAATCACGCTTCGAATTATTTGGCACCGGCTCACTGAGATTTCATGAGTGTTCCGTGCATGGGCAATTTTTAAAAATCCTGTTGTTGATCGTAATCCACCGATGGGCCGAGTTACATAACTCGTCGAGTGGAGGTAATCGTCGAATGGTTTTCGCTGGCGAAACCTCATTCGGTGCCAACGCTGTGCTTACCGCGCGAACAATTAACGGGATATTAATAACCGTTTAACTTGTGCGTAAGCACGCAAAAAAATCAATGGAAGTACTTTTTGAATCATTAGAACTTTCGGAAGAAATCCTGAAAGCAGTAACAGAAATGGGTTTTACAAAACCCTCACCCATTCAGGCAGAAGCTATCCCGTCCCTTTTGGAAGGCCGTGATGTATTGGGACAAGCCCAGACAGGAACGGGCAAAACAGCAGCATTCGGCATTCCTGCGCTTGAAAAAGTAGATATTTCGGATAAGCGTACACAGGTATTGATGCTTTGTCCTACCCGTGAGCTGGCTGTGCAGGTAACTGAAGAGTTGCGTCGTATTGCCAAATACAAAAAAGGGTTAAAATTAGAAACCGTTTATGGTGGAGATTCGATTGAGCGTCAGATTCGTTCCTTGAAAATCGGAGCTCAAATCGTAGTAGGTACACCCGGTCGTGTCATGGATTTGATTGAGCGTAAGGCGCTTAAATTGGATTTTGTCAATTATGTAGTGTTGGACGAAGCCGACGAAATGCTTGATATGGGCTTCCGGGAAGATATTGACACTATTCTGGAGAGCGTTCCTGATAATCGCCAAACGGTATTGTTTTCGGCAACTATGTCGAAGCCTATCATGGCCATAGCTCAAAAATTCCAGGAAGATCCGGTGATGATTAAAATCACGCGGAAGGAAGTAACCAACGAAAATATTGAGCAAACTTATTTTGAAGTAAAACAACGCGCCAAAATTGAAGTAACCTGCCGTTTGTTGGATGCGTATGATTTGAAACAGGTCATTATTTTCTGTAATACCAAACGTAAAGTGGATGAAGTAACCGAAGAACTTTCGGCGAAAGGATATTCAGTGGAGAGTTTGCACGGTGATTTGCGTCAAACGCAACGGAATCAGGTAATGGCGAAATTCCGTTCGGCAGCAGCCAATATCTTGGTAGCTACTGACGTAGCCGCTCGTGGTATTGACGTGTCGGGTATTGATGCGGTTATTAACTTCGATTTACCTTTGGACGAAGAGTATTACGTTCACCGTATTGGTCGTACAGGTCGGGCGGGTTTAACTGGTAAAGCATTGACGTTGGTAGCTAAAGATGAAAAATTTCGTTTGCGTCAAATCGAAACCTATACTAAGGTGAAAATTGACAAAGGAGTTATTCCAACTTTTGAAGATATCGTAGGTGTGCGTAAAGCTCGTTTTATTGCGCAGGTAGAAGAAGCCGTTTCATCAGGCGATTTGGATTTGTATGAAGACATGTTGGGTATGTTGCACCATACGACTGGTTTCACTACGGAACAAATTGTAGCAGCATTGGTTAAAATCAACATGGGCCTTCAGAAAAGCGAATTTGCCGATCACGATTTGGCATGGGATGCGGATCGTCGTCCGGCAGAGAGAGGTTTTGAAAAACGTGGTAGATTTGAAGACCGCGGTGGCAGAGGCGATGAGCGCAGTTCAGGAAGATTTGGTGACAGAGGAGGCGATAGAGGTCCGAGTCGTGAGAGTCGTGAACGTGACGGAGATCGTCCTAAACGCAACGATCCTGGTATGGTACGTTTATTTGTGAGTGTAGGTCGTAAAGACCGCGTTCAACCGCGTGACATCGTAGGTGCCATCGCTGGTGAAGCAGGTATTCCGGGTCGGGTAATTGGTTCAATCGACATTTTCGATGCCTATTCGTTTGTGGATGTACCGGAACGCGATGCTCGTAAAGTGGTAGAAGCTATGACGGGTAATACCATTAAAGGTAAAACAGTCAATATCGAAGTAGCACGATAGTTAGCAGTTTACAATATGCAGTTCACAGTTTACAGTATGTTATGTATTGTAGATTGTGAACTGTTTTAGTTGCGGGGTAATTAAAACTATTTCAGCTTATTTTTGGTTTAAGATTACCATTTATCAATTCCATTTCGCAAGACAAAATACATGTATCATGATAGAAAGACCCATCACTGACTGGTTACCACTTACCAAAAAAGAGGTTGAAAAAAGAGGTTGGGACGAAGTGGATGTTGTGCTGATTTCTGGTGATGCTTACGTCGATCATCCTGCTTTCGGAACTGCCGTCATTGGCAGAATCATGGAAAGTGAAGGGTTTCGGGTAGCGATTGTAGCTCAGCCCAACTGGAAAGACGATTTACGGGATTTTAAGAAATTCGGTAAGCCCAAGTATTTCTTCGGCGTTACGGCAGGTTGCATGGATTCCATGGTGAATCATTATACCGCTAATAAGCGCCTGCGCTCCAATGATTCGTACACACCAGGCGGAGAAGCGGGTTTTCGACCTGATTATGCGACCACTGTTTATACCAATATCTTAAAAGACGTATACCCTGATGTGCCCGTATTGATTGGGGGAATTGAAGCTTCGCTTCGACGCGTAACACATTATGACTATTGGCAGGATAAATTGATGCCAACTATTTTGGCTGACTCCAAAGCTGACCTTTTGGTCTATGGTATGGGAGAACAGCCCTTGCGTGAAATGCTGAAACGGTTGAAAAACGGAGAGGATTTTTCGTCGTTGCACGACATTAATCAAGTAGCTTATTTGCAGAGTAACGCCACTGAACTTTCCAATCATAAAAACTGGGAAACGGTAGAGTTGTCGAGCCATGAGGTGTGTTTGGAAGATAAAATCAAGTACGCTGCCAATTTCAAAATCGTAGAAGTAGAGTCCAATAAGTGGCAGGCCAATCGAATCATTCAGAAGGTGGGTGAGCAAACCTTGGTTATCAATCCACCTTTCAAAATCATGGATGAACAGGAAATTGACGCCTCCTTTGATTTGCCTTATACGCGTTTGCCGCATCCCAAATACAAAAATCGCGGTACGATTCCTGCCTATGAAATGATCAAGTTTTCCATTAACATGCACCGAGGCTGTTTTGGCGGTTGCAGTTTTTGTACAATTTCGGCGCATCAGGGTAAGTTTATCGCTTCGCGTAGTGAGAAGTCTATCATGAAGGAAGTGGAAGAAGTAACAAAACACCCTGAATTCAAAGGCTATATTTCTGACTTGGGCGGTCCTTCGGCCAATATGTATCGCATGAAGGGGAAAGATGAAGCTATTTGTGCGCGTTGTACCAGCCCAAGTTGTATTCATCCGGTGATTTGTTCCAACTTAGATACTTCGCACAAGCCCATTACGGAGATTTATCGAAAAGTAGATGAACATCCCAAAGTCAAAAAGGCGTTTGTCGGTTCGGGAATTCGGTATGATTTGTTAGTGGATGATTTTAATAAGAACAACAAAGACAACAATCACGATGAGTACATGGAGCAGTTGATTACGCGCCACGTATCGGGACGATTGAAAGTAGCTCCCGAACACACTTCCGATGATACGTTGCGGGTGATGCGTAAGCCATCGTTTAAATATTTCAAGCTTTTCAAAGAGAAATACGATAAAATTTCGGATAAGCATAATCTGAATCAGCCGCTGATTCCTTACTTTATTTCGTCTCATCCAGGCTGTGAAGAAGCTGATATGGCCAATTTGGCAGCAGAGACCAAGGATTTAGGCTTTCGGTTGGAGCAAGTGCAGGATTTTACACCTACCCCCATGACGGTAGCGGAGGTAATTTATTATTCCGGGGTTCATCCTTACACGTTGAAGCCTATTTATACGGCCAAAACAAAGGAAGAAAAACAGAATCAGAATCGCTTTTTCTTTTGGTACAAACCTGAATTCAGGGATTTGATACGGAGCCGCCTGAATAAACTCAAACGCCCTGACTTGGCAGATAGATTACTGGCAAAAAAGAAAAAATAACCCAGAGTTCGCGATTTATCAAGAGTGATGATAAATCGCGAACTTCCTATTTTTCTGTTATTTCTTTTTCAACGAAATCACCTCGCTATAGGCTTCACTAAGTGCAGCTACCATTTTGTTCCATTCAGGAAAACTGGATTTTTTAACCAACAAAGTATTTAAAGTCAAGTGACTGCGGACAATGATTTGTCCGTTTTTTTGTTCGTAACTCAACTTAAATCCAAAATCAGGATTTGTAAAAGAAGCATTGGTCGGTAAGTTGGTTACCTCATAACCGGCTGGAATCGGCAAAATAGTAATATCTTCTTCGCTGTGCGCAAACTCATGCTTCCAATCGTTTTTACGACTGCTTTCCTGGCGTTTATCAGCCCATGGGCGCGTTAGGTGGGGATTGATAAACAACTCTCCGGCGGCTTCCTGAACATAATCCGGCACTTTGAACGCATAGTCAAACCGGACGGGTACGTCACGCTGATTGGTGCCCGATACAGTTTTTTGTTCCAATGTCGATTTGTTGGAGCCGCGGCTGAGAAGTCCTTTATAATATTCTTCACGTTGAGGTTCTGAGCGATACTGTACGGCTGATTTTATGGATGTTTTCCACAACCCTTTAAAGGTCAATGTCCCTTTGCCTTTCAGAGTTTTTCCGTCCAGAGAGAGCACAATGGAATCTCGTTTGAAATTTTGAGAAGCAGGAACAATAGGCACCGGAACAATTTCATACTTGTCTTCGGAGGTCATTATCATCGCTTCTTTCCCTTGAATGTGTGAAGTAGGCAACCCAAAATCAATGCGGTCGTCGGTCGCATCCAGAAATTGCCACTGTCCGTTGCGTTTGATGGCCGCAATCATGTGATTATCCACACTCATGGAAGGGTTTTCTACATAGCGATAAGGAATGTCTCGCGTTCCAATCCAAACTAAGTGTGCCGGGATGCCTGCCAAATTGAGCATGGTAGAAGTTAAACTTGCCATGTCTTTGCAGTCGCCGTAGCGTTTTAAGCATACATCTGCTGCCTGTCGAGGCACAAAACCGCCTAATCCTTCTTCAAAAGCAATGTACTTGACATTGTCCTGTACCCAATAGTAAATAGACCTGATTTTTTCCACTTCCGTTTTTCCACGGGTCAGAGAGTCGGTCAGGGCTTGCAAGTGAGCGTTGGGTTTTTTATTAAGGTCTTTGACTAAACTTTTATAGTAATTAAACAGTTTTTGAACATCTCCTAACACCTCAGTCGTTTTTCCATCTACCGTGTAACTTTCGATAAACAGCAGCACTTGCGGGACATAATGGCGCAGGGAAGGTGATTCGGTTTCGAGTGGTGATGCTTTCAGGTTTTGAGCTTTCCAAGCGTAGGTTGTTTTACCGTTTTGAGTAGTTTGCTTGAAAATGATTCCTTTCATGTCTCCGTATGTTTTATAAGAAACTTTGACGGAAGTAGGAAAAGTAACGGAAAAATCGCTGTTCAGAACAGGAACATAGTTGCCAAATACAAACCCGGAAAGCATGTAAGGATTCTTGATGCGTTCTTTATAGGATACCGTTCCAATTCCTCCCTGTTTAGCACCAGGAAACGTAAATTTTTTGACCTGCATATCGTCAAAGAATATTCCTCCGCCCGGACTGGGACGTTCCGTCTTGAAATCTGTAACGACTGTTCGCTTGAAGCCTGCTTTTTCGGGAACGTAAGAAATAGCTTCCAAGTCTTTGATTTCCTGAAAAGCATCGGAAAAGTAAATGCGTTCATCGGCCCATACACTGGCACGTTCGTCCAAAAACACCCGATCTTCCTGATGAAGCACATCAATTTGCAAAGTCCCGTTAACTATTTCTACGTTGACCTGTTCAGACCGATTCACATAGGCCATTTCGTCATTGGGGAACTTGGCTTTCAACTGAGCTACATTGACTTTGGGTTGCGCCAAAACGAGGCTAAAGGGTAAAGAAAAAAGTGAAAAGAAAAGGCAGAGAAATATTCTATGATTCAACAACTTAAATTGCATAACAAAATCATGATTAATGTGGCTTATAAATAACGGAAGGTATCGGAGAAAAGTTTTATTTTGCAAATCTTAAACTAGACAGGTCATGTCGCAGAAAACCGATGATTTAACACAAATGGCAACAGAGGGGATTGAGAACTATCTCAAGATGCCCAACTTGTTGCGGGATTTGCTTCTTCAATTACTAAAAGATTTTCAAACGGCACAAATACCGTTAGCTTTAAATCCGGAAGAGAATTATTCTTTTGAGGGAATTTGTGGATTCATTGAATCAGTACTTGAAGAACACATAAAAAAGGCAGGAACTCTGAAAAACCTGCTTATTCGGGTAGATTTGACTGAAAAACAAATAAAAAAGAATATTCCCAGTGCCTTATATTCTAATCTAGGACTTTTAACTGAATTGATTATTAAACGTGAGCTTCAAAAAGTGGTGATTCGGTATTGGTACCGACAATCTTCAAATAAATAAGTTACGTATAGACTTTTTAAGTTTTTTTGAAACATTCGTATCTTTGTACGTGTTAACCTGACACAATTAACCTGTGAGGAATGAGTAATCGTTATGCGTCTTTGGCGCTTGAATTGACTACACCAGTCGATGATGAGCGGCCTGTGTTTATTTCTGGCAATTTTTGTGAGTGGTATCCTGATATTGAGCGTTTTCGGATGCAAAAAATTGAGATCGGTAAATACCATTTTCAATTCCCTTCTGATTTTTTGTTTGAACAACCTCTTGAATACAAATATACGCGCGGCGGTTGGGATCAAGTGGAGTTAGACGCTTTTGGGGAAACCCCTCAGAATCGGAAAATTCGCACGAGAAGCATTATGCAACGGGATTTTGTGCCGCATTGGCGCAAAAATGGCCAAGTGTTTGATGCCAAATTTGCACCAACAATTGAAACCGTTTCAGAAGCGTTTGAAATTCCTCAACTAAATCGGAAACGTCGAATACAGATTTTATTGCCTTACGATTATCATACTTCAACCAAATCGTATCCTGTATTGTATTTACAAGATGGTCAAAACCTCTTCGGCGATGGGTCGGTGTATGGCAATTGGGAGATTGATAAAAAAATGGCAATCCTGGCTGGGCAGGGAAAAGGAGATATTATCATTGTGGCTATTGACCATGCTGATGAAGACCGATTGCATGAATTTGCCCCTTATACCCATCCTAAATTTGGAAAAGGTTCCGGTAAAAAGTATGCCAACTTTATTGTCAGAACATTAAAACCTTATATTGATAAAAATTACCGTACTCGCCCCGAACGTCAGTTTACGGGAATCGGCGGGAGTTCGATGGGAGGGCTTATCAGTATTTATGCAGGTCTGATGTACCCCGAGACTCTTGGTCGGTTATTGGTTTTTTCACCTTCACTTTGGGTTTCTGATAAGATTTATTTTGACTCCATAGAATTCTTTAACCCGCTAGAAACCAAGGTGTATATGTACGCAGGTGGGAAAGAAGGCCGATATATGGTACCCAGCGTGAAACGCCTTAAAGAGGCAGTTGAGCGCCAGGGTTGGTCGCCGAGCCGCTTACAGTTTAAACTTTCAGTTGACCCTAAAGGTGAGCATACAGAAGTACGTTGGGGAAAGGAATTTCCCCGGGCTGTAGAATGGCTGTTTGGATGAAATCCCCTGCTTCTTAGGCATTTTGGCACTTTTTTTGTTGTATAAGAATTGACTTTACCCATTTCTTAGTGAAAAAGGGGTATCGCTTTTCTTGATACACAGAAAACTCGGTGCTAGTGGAACAACTTTTCCGTACATTTTTTATTGGCCTATTCTCCCTGAATACAGGACGGAAAGCTCATGCTCAGTCAGTTGTCGCCTGTTTTTTATTCTTCATTTCATTTTTAGCTATTTCTGCTGCAAAGGCGCAATTTCCGCTCCTTTTAGAAGATATTAATGTCCAAGCCGATCCCGCAGGTCTATTGACCACTTCATCAGGGAGCGATCCTCGGTTTTTGACCAATCATAACGGAGTTTTATATTTTACGGCAAAACAGAACGGGACGACAGTTGGCCTTTGGAAATCAACGGGAAAATCAGCGGGAACAGTTAAAATTGCAGATTTGCCGGGAACGGCTTACGGATTAACAAGTGCGGGCAATTTGCTGTATTTCACTGCTGACCAGTCTAGTTATGGTTTTGAACTATGGAAATCGGACGGAACTGCGGCAGGAACTGTTCGTGTCAAAGATATTTATCCGGGTAGCGTTGGAAGTGCGCCCGGTGGGCTTACCAACGTCAATGGAACGCTGTATTTTGTAGCTACAGACGCCACTCGCGGCAGTGAACTGTGGAAATCAAATGGGACGGATGCCGGAACAGTCATAGTTAAAGACATTATCGTGGGGACGGCGGAAAGTAATCCGCAAAATCTTACCAACATTAACGGAACACTGTATTTTGTTGCCAACGATGGTACCAACGGCTATGAACTTTGGAAATCTAACGGGACAGCGGCGGGAACAGTACTTGTGAAGGACATTAACTCAGGGCCGGCAAGCAGTTCTCCACAATCACTGACCAACATGAATGGCGTACTTTATTTTACGGCAGATAATGGCGTCAATGGATATGAACTTTGGAAATCGGATGGGACGACGAACGGTACTGTATTAGTGAGAGATATTTGGTCAGGAAGTTTTAATTCAATGCCTCATTTTTTGACGAACGTAAATGGGATACTGTATTTTTCAGCAAACGACGGCGTAAGGGGTATTGAACTTTGGAAATCAACCGGTGTCGCTGCGGGAACCTCATTGGTTGCCGAAACACAGATCGGCAGCGCAAGCGGAGACCCGCGTTTTTTGAAAAATATAAAAGGTACCTTATACTTTTCAGCTACCAATGGAATAACGGGGCAGGAGCTCTGGAAATCAGACGGAACGGTGGCAGGGACAGTAATGGTAAAAAATATTCGTCCCGGAGGGGAAGGCTCCAACAGTGCTCCATTTATGTTCAATGACCTAAAAGGAAATGTCTATTTCGTGGCAAATGATGGTACAAGCGGGCAGGAACTTTGGAAATCGGACGGAAAAGAGACGGGTACAACCCCTGTGCTTGAACTTAAAGCAGGCGGAGACGGAAGTGCCATCAGCAATATGATTTCGGTAGTGGATACGATTTATTTCACGGCTGACGACGGCAAAAAAGGGGCTGAAATTTGGAAATTGGAGTCGTGTTTACCTCTAAAAGTCCCATCAGATACAACCATTTGCCATACCGGGCCTATTTCACTTCCCCTGATGGTTGCCAATTACAGCAGTTTTGTAAATCCAATTTGGAGGAAAGGCAGCTTTGACGGGCCTATTCTATCTACCCCAACCAATGTAATTCTGGACGCCACTAAAACAGATTTTTACGTAACTGCCCAGTTAAGTACCGGATGTATAAGTTCGGCTCAACTAACGGTACGGACTATTTCTCTTCCTGAAAGTGTAGGAAGCATTCGGGTTTTATTGGAAGGGGCTTATCGGTATGGCATTGGAACAATGACAACTAAATTAAATGAGCAGGGACTTTTGCCGGGACAAACTCCTACGAGTCCATTGGGATTAAAAACTCCTTCCAAACAGCCTTACTCTGGCTTCCCGTGGTATTATAATGGCAACGAAGCCATAAGTACTTATGAATCAAATATTACGGATTGGGTGTTAGTATCACTCCGAACTGACCGGGCTGACCCCGTAACTACCGTCTTTAAAGCGGCGGCACAATTACAGAGCGACGGGGTTTCCGTCGTTACGGGCTGCCCGAGCCGTTTGAGGGAATTTACGAACTATTATGTCGCTGTAGAGCATCGAAATCATGTTGGAATCGTTTCATCTACTCCTACCTTGTTTATCAATGGAGGTTTCTTTTATGATTTCACCATTAATCAGTCCTACATTCCGTCCAATATGCCAGCAATTGGTCAGAAAGTTACTGAAAATCGCTATATGATGTATGCGGGAGACTTTCAAAAAGTTACGACTGGAAATGAAGTAAATGCCAATGATATTTCGGTTTGGCAACGCGATAATGGGCTGTTTGCCCGCTATTTGTCAAGTGATGCCAACATGGATGGTGAAGTGAACGCACTGGATAAGATTCTTTGGGCCGTAAACAATGGGTTATTTTCGGGAGTGAGATTCTGATGTTGAAAGGATAAAAAGATGAAGAACAAACTTTATATCGTTCTATTGATACAACTGTTGGCAGGAGCTTTGTTTGCACAAGGCATTCCCGATGTGGTAGTATACGAACCTGATGAGGGTGGCTATCCTCAAGGTTATACACCGGCGTTTAAGTTGGGGATATTTGATTTGTCGAGTACTGCTTCTAACGAACCTTTTCGACATTTACTCAAGTTGTTTGAACCCCAAAAAGTGGTCTGGGACGACATTACTGATTTTAGAGATTTCGGCTTTAAGGCATTTTTTGGTGGGACAGGCGAAGGAAAACCCAAAGAAAATCGCTATTCAGATATTAATGAGGGTGCATTTAGAGATGCCTTTACGGTGGACGGAGAGTCGTTTGGAAAAAATCCTATTTATTCCCCCGACCCTAATCGAACATTATCTGCTCAGGGTCAGCGATTCAGGTGTTTCAATGCTCCTTTTTTATCAGTTACCATTGACAACGTAGATGAAGCTGGTAAATGGAATCCGTTTTTACTCACTCCCCATGAATTAGACCGGCGTGGAAAATACGCGGGAGATTCCCGCATGGGTTTTTTACGTTGGGATATCGAAACTTTTTCCAATGCTGAATGGCTATCAATTCTTCGAGGCAGGCAGGTATGGGAAAACGGTAAGTATCGTCATTATTTAAACGGTGGGACCGACCCTAATTTTAAAAATTTAGATGATGAACAATTTTTTAATTATGTGCAGCATCGTTGGAGTTATGTATTTACGGAGTTGTTTTACAAAACAAAGTTGTACAGTAAAAATGCGAAACTGTGGCAATATGGGGCGGGCCCCATCAACCAGATGGACCCCTTTATTTTTCAGCAATTTGATGACAACGGTAATATAAATTCCAATTGGGGGGTACCCAATAACCCAATTTGGAAACTCCGTAATAACATTAATAATCGGGCGGTCAATGAAGAATTGAACTACATGGAAAGCTGGGATTTTGTGCAGCAATTTGCCATGTGGGCTATTTTAAAGTATGATTCAGAAAACAATTATTGGGGCAATACTGACATTATCCGCTTGAAAAATACCCCTAAAACCAACGTCACTACGGGTCCGCCGACGCGTTATCATGTGGTGGATATTGGTGCTGATGCAGCTACTGGCAATCGTCGCGCTCGGATTACTCTCCATGCACAGGATGGAAGCCTTCGGTTGGCTGACCGTGAATATCGCGTTACTTTCCAACATTGGCGGGGTTTTGCCGAAGTTACGTTCCCTGTGGGTACGCATACGATTGAGTTGACCACCAGTTCACCCGAACTTGTTTGGCAAACCGATGATCACTTTTTATTACTGATTTGGAGTACGATTTATTGTGCTCGTTATCATGAACCTACCAAATTAGGTTTTATCAACTGGGAGCCGACGCCACGTACCTACAATTACAGTCCTTATTCGTTAGCGACAACGGATATTTTTGAACAGCGAATCTATGATGCGATTGTTGGCTTTACCAATTTACAGAATTATGGTGTAGTCAATTGGGAGGCCAATACGATTGGGAAAGTCAATACGATGGTGCGGGAAAGCATTATTTTGGCTCAGAAGAAAATAGCCCCTTACAAAACACATATTGAAAACCAGACCTTGATTTTTACGGATGTAAGTACCGACGGAGGGCAAACATGGATTACGGGAGGCTACCCTCAAACCCCTTTTGAGGCTCACTATAATGGCTGGTGGATGGGAGGGTTTTTTCAAAACAACCAGTCGTATCCGATGGTTTTTGGCTCGTATAATGCGCAGCAGCAGACATTTTTGTTTACGCATCTGGCAGGAAAATTACCTGCGGGTACCCTCAACTACAAAGTAAGAGTGAAAGTCCCTAATTCTTCGGCAACTTATACCTTTGATTTATCGTCGACCCGAAATTTGGCGTATTCGCTGTTTAAAATCTAAGAGAAAATCAGATTGTCCTACTTCAACAAAACAGCATTAATGGCTTTCCAGTCTATCTGTTTCACAATTTGGCGGGCGAGTTCGAAAGGTGCGGTGATAGTTACTACTACGTTTTCAACCAAATTTCCTCCTTTTTTGAAATGAGGCTGATAGCGGGTATCTTGTCCTCTTTGAACGGGTTTGGTATTCCAACCGCCCAGTAAAACTACTGTTTCCTGACGGCCAACCGCTCCTTCAAGATCAGGCTTGAGACGCACTTCCAAGGCCAATGGAGCACCTGTTACGGGAATGGTTTGGGAGTTTTCAATGATACGGGCACTTTCGGTGTCTTGCAGGCGGTAGTTACCCAAATTCATCTCTACACTTACAGAATAGGTATCATTGGAGCGTTGGGCAATAGCGTTGGGATTTTCGCGATACATAGTATCACGCGGAACATAGAGGGAAGTTTGTGGTTTGTTGACTGATTTTGAAGTATCCGTTTCGGCTTTTCGGGCGGCGGTTACGTCAGCACGTTCCATCAAAAGGTCGTACCGATCGCTGCACAAGTGAACAAATCCACCCCATTCTGAAGTAACTTCTAAGCTGCCCATGGAGTGTTTTTCGTCAAATACTTTCCAATTGCCTTCGGGAGTTTTAGCCGTGAATTGCCGTTGAAGTTCCTTGACAACTCGCTCGTACGCTTGGTTTTCTGTTTCCGTAGCGGGGCGACATTGTGCCTGTATTCCCAATGTAAGGGTGATAAATAGTGCAGTCAGGATGAATTTCATAGCAGTACTGGTTTTCTTACCTGTGTTGAGTAGGGTATTTTGATAATTTGAAGAGCCTCAACGTAAATTTAACGTAAAAAAATCATGCTAATCCATTTTTGTAGAACTATTTCCCCAAAATCTATTTAATGGCTCGTTAGCCTGATTGTCCCATACTGTCAATGTAATTGTACTGAAAATCAGAAATTTCAGTACAATTACATTGATGAGATTGTACAAACTCCTATAGGCTTTGCTCCACTTACACCCTTGCTAACTTCACTGGATAAGTCTGTTTGGCATTCCATTGGCAGATATAGATGTTTTCGTCATTGTCAATGCACACGTCATGGCAGTGCATCAGAATGCCGTCAACAGTTGGTTTGTCCTGAACCATCAGCTGAAGCTGGCCATTGCGGTATTCGGGTTTTGTTCCGCCAGGATTGGAAACTACTTTGTCGTTTTTGTCCAAAATCGTTACAAAACCAGAATTGTTGGTTTGATTCAAATAGCGTAAACGCGACCAACACACCCCGGCAAATAAATGGTCGCCGTGAATGACAGGGCGGCACACAAAGGCTCCGGGCAAGAAGATAGTCGAAAGGTATTTGCCGTCTAAGGTAAAGCGTTTGAAGGCGTTATGGACGCGCGAAGTAATAAGCAGCGTTGGATTGGCTTTATTGCGATAGTCAACCGTGATGCCGTGTGCCGTAGCGAATTGCTCATCTCCATCACCGGGACCGCCGAACTTACGGATAAACTCTCCTTTGGAAGTATATTGTAAAATCCACTGTGAACCATATCCATCGGCTACGTAAATGTCACCGTTGGGTCCAATGGCAGTTTCGGTGGGAAGAAACTTGTCTTCGGGTTTGTAAGCACCTACTTTTGATGGATGTTCAATGGTATAAAGCGGCTTGCCGTTGATGTCGGTTTTGGTTACTTTACCTGAATTAGGGTCACAGATAAACAAAAACTCTTCTCCGTTGGCATTCCAAAGTGTCAGACCGTGTCCACCCGGATATTCGTGTCCCCAACTGTTCAGAAGTTTACCCGATTTGTCATACACCAAAATATTGTTTTTGGTTTCGTCCGTTACCATGATCAGCCGCCCTTTGCTGTCCATCACCATTTCGTGACAGTTTTTGACGGGAAATTGGGAAGCATCCAGCTTGCCCCAATTGGCCTGAATTTTATAACGGTGCGAGCCGTGACCAATGATGTCGCCATCGGCAGGCTGAGCTTTAACGGAAGTGATAATGGAGGGCGCAAGCAAGGTAGCAGCGGCAGTTTTGACGAAATCGCGGCGTGAGTTGGAAAGATTCATGGTTTTGGAAATGACGTTTTTACCAATAAGCATCAGACCCTCTTTTTTTACTTCTAAATCTTGGGCACCCTTTCGTGTTTCCTTCAGACAGGGTCTGTTTTGAAACATTCTTTCCATCGGCGCAGTTTTCTAAAAACAGATTACGTTGTTTTTATGAATCAACCGATTACACTTTTTTGGTATCGCCGCGATTTGCGTTTACACGATAACGCAGGCCTATATCACGCCCTCAGATCAGGCAATCCTGTTTTGCCTATTTTTATTTTTGATTCAGAAATCTTAGACCAACTTGATGATAAACGAGACCGCCGCGTAGAGTTTATTCACCAAGCCATGGGTGAGTTACAGACGAAGTTGGTGGAAATGGGCAGCACAATTGCTGTTAACTACGGAAAACCGCTTGACATTTGGCAACAACTCACGGAAAAATTTGAGATTGCAGAAGTACATACCAACCACGATTATGAACCCTACGCTATTGTCCGTGACAAGACAATTGGAGAATTTCTCAATTCAAAAGGCATTGCTTTTTACACGCACAAAGACCAGTGCATTTTTGAGAAAAGCGAAGTGCTGAGCGGCGCAGGTACACCCTATACCGTTTTTACGCCCTACAGCCGTAAATGGAAAGAAAAGGTAAATGAATTTTACCTGCGTTCTTATCCGACTGAGGCTTATTTCGATGCCTTTTTGAAAACACAACCCTCAGAGATTATTTCGCTCGAAAGCATGGGATTTGAAGCGATGGGGCAACCGTTTCCGTCGAAGGAAGTACGGAAAGAACTTCTGGAAAACTACAAAGAGCGACGCGATATTCCATCCATTCCCGGTACATCTCGGTTGAGTGTTCATTTACGTTTTGGGACGATTTCGATTCGTGAATTGGTTCGTGAAGCTCAAAAGCTAAACGAAACGTTTTTGAATGAGCTGATTTGGCGGGATTTTTACATGCAAATCCTCTGGCATTGTCCGCACATAGGTCAGGGCAAAGCCTTTCGAGCCGATTATGATAAAATTGAATGGCGGCATGACGAGGCGCAGTTTCAGGCGTGGTGTGAAGGGCGAACGGGTTATCCGATTGTGGATGCAGGAATGCGAGAATTAAATGCTACGGGCTTTATGCACAACCGCGTCCGAATGATTGTGGCGAGTTTTTTAACCAAACATTTGCTCATTGACTGGCGTTGGGGAGAAGCTTATTTTGCCCAAAAATTGCTAGATTTTGACTTGTCGGCCAACAACGGCGGTTGGCAGTGGGCATCAGGGTCGGGAACAGATGCCGCGCCTTATTTTCGGATTTTTAACCCTACTTCTCAAACCCAAAAATTTGACCCCCAACTCATTTATATTAAGAAATGGGTCCCTGAAGTCAGCCATTTTGGCTACCTGGAACCTATTGTAGATCATGCTTTTGCGCGGGAACGGTGTTTGAAGGTGTATCAGAAGGCGTTGAAGGGATAGGTTTTTACCTCAATAGCCGTTCTTCTAATTCTGCTTTGTAACTGCCTGCCAGCGGAATGGTCACATTACCAACGGTCACTTGATGGCGTTCCATTTTCTGAATCGCTTTCAATGCCACTAAATACGATTTATGCACCCGCAAAAATTGAGCAGCCGGTAGTTGGGTCAACATCTCGTTAAGCGTCATTCGGGTTGTAATTTTGCGAGAACGTTCGTAGATAAACAGCAGATTGGAGTCTGACTGAATATAAAGAATTTCGTCAAGGTTGACCCGGACCCAATCATAGCCATCTTTTACAAAAATACTTGACGGCTCGCCTGCTTTCTTGGGAAGTTGTCCCAACGCCCGATTGCAGGCTTGTAAAAAACGTCCAAATTCCACTGGTTTGAGCAGATAATCAAGTGCTTGTAACGCAAAACCTTCCACGGCGTAGTCGGGATATGCGGTCACAAAAACGATATGTGTTTGGGTAGTTTTGATTAATCGCGCAAAATCTGTTCCGAGCATATCGGGCATTTGAACATCCAGAAATAATACATCAACCACATTCCGGCTTAGGAACGCCAAGGCTTCGGCGGTACTTA
>NZ_JAIXST010000256.1 GCF_027484545.1 Runella sp.
AGTGACGTAAATTGGATTGAAAATCAACTAAACAACCGACCCCGAAAAACTCTTGGGTATTTATCTCCCATCCAGTTTGCTCTAAAACACCAAATTGCACTTCAAACTTGAATCCAAGAGGATAGGAGGAGTTGATTCAAAATCTAACATCGAATTAATAAGTCGGGCGTGGGAATACTTCGGTATATCCTGCGCCCGAATTTTTTGTTCAACAATTATTCCTTCTTCCAACAGCCGAGCGCGTTGAGTTCCTGCCAATAAAAACGTATCGGGTGTAATCCATTGCTGTCCGTTCCAAAAAACAATATTTGCGTAAGAAGTATCGGTAACGAAGCCATTTTTGATAATCAATACATCATCGGCATCGCCGCGTTGGGCAAAAAGCTCATTAAGTGATGCTCGGTTTTGATATTTGGAGCCATATTCGATGCCGTTACTGTTTATTAATCGAAGACGTTGAACAAGTCGAGGCTGATACGGTTCAAATTCGATTTTTTCAATTTGCTCACCGTACGTCATGCGACACTTAAATAAACCTTCCTTAAAATCCTCGGGAACAGTAATGAGTTGCGTTAAATCCCACTCCGATTTTCCTCCAAAATGGGAATAGCGTGTGTCATTAAGGCGTTTGTTGTGAAAACGAAGATTAAACAGTTGTCCGTCGGTAAGTCGGATGGTTTCTATGAAAAGAGGCTGATTCATGCGGTATAGGTAAATAAACTTTATCAATAACTTCTTGATACTCAGAATTAACTTCACTGCGGGCAGTAATACCGCCTCCACTTTTAAATAAGAGATGATTATCCTTCTTTTCAATAAATCGAATCAAGACACCGCTGTCTAAATTTTTACCGTCAAAAATTCCGGTAATTCCTGTGTAGTAGCCGCGCTCATACCCCTCGGCCTGTTGAATAATATCGAGTGTGCGGGGCTTGGGAGCGCCACTGATTGACCCTGCTGGTAAAAGCTTAAATAGCCAAGTCCCTAACGTTTCGCGCCAATCTTTAGGCATTAGACCTGCTACTTCGGAACTTACCTGAAGCAAGGTTTTTTGATTTGTGCTTAAGGTATCCAAGTAACGATAGCTTTCAACCCATACTTTATCGGCAACCATACTGAGGTCATTACGAATCAAATCTACAATGGTAGCGTGTTCGGCTGCTTCTTTAACATCGTTTAAAATAATCTGAGCGGCATTGGGCAAAGCCGCATCAATTGTGCCCTTCATAGGAAACGATGCGATACGATTGCCCCGTACCTGTACAAAAATTTCGGGCGAAACACACACAAATCTATCCCGCCACCACAACCGGTATTTGGCGAAACTATGAGCAAAAATTGATTTCAAATCTAAATCTGTTTCAACTTTCGTATATACTGAAAGATTGGTTAGAAACGAATTACCCAATTTTATTTGATTGACTACGTAGCCAAACTTCGATTGATAATCAGAAAAAGGAAGTGGATGTTTATTAAATTGAAACTGTGGAAGCAATTTTTGGTTAGTAGTAAGGTAGTTAGTTTGGCCATTAAAATCATATAACAACTCCTCATTATTGACTTCAGAAAGAGGAATTACTACGGGTTTTTCAGCCAAAAAGTCAATGACAAACAAAAACGGTGTGCGCTGGCGCCCGTACTCATTGATGCATTCAATAGCTT
Organism: Runella sp.; assembly: GCF_027484545.1. Taxonomy (GTDB): domain Bacteria; phylum Bacteroidota; class Bacteroidia; order Cytophagales; family Spirosomataceae; genus Runella. The sequence continues at coordinate 1,663 of NZ_JAIXST010000256.1, forward strand.
CTGATGTGGAAATAGTAGATAGCATTCATGGAAAAATTACAAAACGGAGATAAGTGCATTTTTATTAGATTTGCTCATAATTAACAGCCGAAATTCAAATGCAAAAATTTAGAAACGTTATTTTAATAGTATTGGCACTTTTAAATGGTTATCAGGCCTTTGCCCAAAAGAAACGTTTCAGTATTCTACCCTTTCCTGCGGTGTATTATACTCCTGAGACTCGCTGGGCTTACGGAGTAGCCCTCACATCCACTTTTCGTTTCAGCGGTGATTCTGCCAATGCCCGCCCTTCTCAAATCAGTTTGGGAATTGTGTTTACCCAACAGAAACAATCGCTCTACTATTTACCGTTCCAAGTTTTTCTAAAAAACGCCAGGTATTATCTTTATGGAGAGATGGGGTTTTATCGCTACAACTACTTTTATTTCGGAATAGGTAATCAATCCATTCCGAAAGAATTATACGGTGTAGATTTTCCTCGAGTCAAACTGAACCTTTTGAAAAAAGTATTTCCGCATCTCTACGCCGGATTACGTTATCAATACGAAGATTATCGTATTACTCAAACAGAGCCAAACGGAGCTTTTGCTAATGGGGATGTTCCGGGTACGCCGCGGGGACGTACTTCTGGAATCGGTTTAGGAGTATTTTATGATACTCGTGATGTGATTTTTTTTCCTGCCAAAGGTGTTGTAGCCGACTTGGCCTATTTTTACAATGCTCGTGTGTGGGGTGGCAATGTCCGATTTGACCGCTTTTATGCTGATATTTCTACGTACCGGACTGTGTTTCCCAAAACTATCTTGGTCGGAAATGTATTTGGCAGCTTTACTTGGGGAAATGCCCCTTTCAATATGTTGTCAGAATTGGGGGGCGGTAAACGGATGCGTGGATATTATCAGGGACGTTTTCGCGATGATAATGCATTGATACTACAGGCAGAAACTCGGTTTAACATTTTCAAACGATTGGGAGGCGCGGTATTCGGGGCGGCGGCTGTATTGGGGAATCAAAAAGATATTTTGAGATTCAATGATCCTAAGTACTCTTATGGTACTGGATTGCGATTTACGGCCAACCGTCGGGACCATCTTAATCTTCGTTTTGATTATGCAGTGGGCAAAGACGGAGGTAATTTTTATTTTACTATAGGAGAAGCTTTTTGAGTTGTGTAAATGGTCTACAAAAAAGCAGAATTGATTTACCATGCGGATTTCAGTAATTATTCCCACTTTAAACGAGCAAATGAATATTCCGGCGCTGATTGAATCTCTGCAATACAGCGGAGGAGAAGCGTTGGCTGAAATTATTGTCGTTGATGCAGGAAGCAGTGACCAAACAGAAACAGTAGCTCAAAAAGCAGGAGCAAAGGTAATAAAGTCTCCCGTTCGTGGTCGTGCTGTGCAGATGAACTATGGGGTTAAGTTTGCGACGGGTGATATTTTGTACTTCGTTCATGCCGATACACGTGTACCTGTGACTTTTGTGTCAGATATTCAACAGGCCATTCAGGAAGGCTATGAGTCAGGTTGCTACCGCTTTCGGTTTGATTCCGATAAAACTATGCTGAAAATCAATAATTACCTAACTCACTTAAATATCCTGACTGCCCGAGGCGGAGATCAAACATTGTTTATAACTCGTGACTTATTTACGGATCTCAGGGGTTTTGATGAGTACTACGTAATTATGGAAGAATATGACTTGTTGCGTCGGTTATGGAAAAAAAAACGTTCGGCCTTTAAACTGATTCCTAAAGATGTGTTGGTATCCGCACGAAAATATGAAAGAAATAGTTGGGCACGGGTTCAATTCGCCAATTTAGTCGCGATGACGCTGTTTCGATTAGGAACCAATCCGATACGCATTGCCCGTACCTATAAAAAAATGTTGGATTATCGTTGAAAACGTGCTTTTGCCTTGCTCTTTTATAAAATCCCTCTTTTTCCTGCTTTTTTTTTGCGACCTTTGCCGAAATTTTGTTCCGAAAAACGGATAATTAACTACGAATAACCAACCAAAAATGGAATTATACCTGGATTCAGCCGATTTTAAAGAAATAGAAACCGCTTTCCAACTTGGATTTTTAGCCGGTTTGACCACCACCCCAACTTTTATGCACCGTGAAGGCGTGACAGATTTGGACGGAATGATTGTCAAACTTTCAAAAATAGTACCCGTTCTTCAAATTGAAGCATTGGGTGATAATGCCGAAGAAATTGTAAAAGATGCTGAGCGCCAATTGGCATTGGGTCTTGACCCTTCCAAAACAGTTTTTAAAGTACCCGTGTCACTCGAAGGTGTACGCGCCTGCAAGATGCTGCGTGACCGCGGAATGATGGTCAATGTGCACTTGGTGTATACAATTCAGCAGGCGTATATGGCAATGGCCGCCGGTGCGAGCTATATCTGCGTATTGGCAGGACGTATGCAGGATCAAGGTTACGACGCTATCAAGCTTATCGGAGAGTGCGTTGAAATGGTTAATTTTTACGGTTCTGATTCTAAAGTAATGTTTTCATCGGTACGTAACGTTGAACACGTTCGCAATGCGATTGACTTAGGTTGCCAGACCATTACGGTACCTTGGAAAATTATGAAAGCATTGACCGAAAATAATTTCACTGCCATCGGTACTCAACAGTTTGTAGAACATACCCGTTTGATTACCGTGTCGGTGGGAGAAGCCATTAACGGTATCAATCCGTTGGTTTCGGCAGATACTACTTTGGCAGATGCCATTGTAAAAATGACCGAATTTGGATTTGGCTGTATTACAGTTACGAATACAGACGGCAGTGTAAAAGGCGTATTTACCGATGGTGATTTACGTCGCAAACTTTCGGAAGAAGGTCGGGATGTTTTAAGTAAAAAAATCGGTGAGTTTGAATACAAAATGCCTGTTTCCATTGAAGCAGATGCGCTTTTAGGTGCTGCGGCTGCGTTATTTAAAAAGACCAGCGTAGATACAATTTTAGTAACTGACGGTGGAAAACCGGTTGGAATGCTGGACATCCAAGATTTGAAATAAAAAAAAATTGTTCTGGCTTGCCGTGACAATTTTATAGATACTACTGCCAAATAGCAAACGGTTCGTCATAACGGCGAACCGTTTACTGTTAACAGATAACAATTAATGAATAATTTACGGTGGATGGTGCTCTCATCAGCCACATTTCAAATTATGCAAAATACACTGCCATTAATGGAAGCCTTTTATACCCTCCAAGGCGAGGGCTATCATAGTGGTAAAGCGGCGTATTTTATCCGCTTGGGGGGCTGTGATGTGGGCTGCGTATGGTGCGATGTAAAAGAATCGTGGAATGCCGAAGCACACCCTAAAGTAACTATTGACCAAATTGTGGAGGATGCTTTGGCTTATCCGGCACGAATGGCCGTCATTACCGGCGGTGAACCGTTAATGTATGATTTATCTGCATTGACCCAGACGCTCAAGCAGAAAAACTTTCATACGAATATAGAAACTTCAGGAGTTTACCCGGTGACAGGCTCTTGGGATTGGGTGTGTTTTTCTCCTAAAAAGTTTAAGGCCCCTCACGAAAGCATTTATGCTCGTGCCAATGAACTGAAAGTTATTATTTATCATAAATCTGATTTTGACTTTGCGGAACAGCATGCTGCTTTAGTCAATGAAGATTGTGTGCTGTTACTTCAACCTGAATGGAGTCGAATACAAGAAATGACTCCTCTCATCGTTGAATATGTAAAACAGCATCCAAAATGGCGCGTCTCATTGCAAACGCACAAATACATGGAGATTCCTTAA
>NZ_JAIXST010000204.1 GCF_027484545.1 Runella sp.
TACGCTTCAAAATGGAATCCCATAGAGCATCGACTCTTTTGCCATGTTCATTATGCCATGAGCGGAGTGGTTTTTACCGACTATAATGTCGTCAAAGAGCGTATCGAAGCAACTACAACGGGATTAACCGTTGTAGTTAGATTAAATCTTGTCGAATACCAAAAAGGTATCAAAGTTGATAAATCTGTAAGTGATGATATTAGAATCCAAAGGCACCCTAAAATCCCTGATTTAAATTATAGAATTAATTATTAAATGTTCAACTTATTTAATTCTCGTTCTTAGGTGTTTATTATAACTGGAATCTTCTACAAAAGTTTGGGCTTGGCCATCTGTTTTGAAAAGTTCGTAACCGAACTTTTCAAAGTTAAATACGTAATAGTATAGTTGATTGTTTAAAACAAAAAAAATGGGTTTTTGAAGAGAAGAACGATATGTATAAAGATATTGATCGGAAATTTTTACAGTTCCTATTTCACTTCCATTCGTTTTCCACCAACCTGGCCCGTCACTACCTTGTGCGGCAAAATAGATTTCTCCATTCATTTCCACAAAATTGGAAGGTGTAGAACCTGCTTCTTCAAGGTTTATATTTTTAAACAAACTGATTTGTCCTAACGCTCCGGTAAATGCGGAAAGCAAAAGAATCATCCAAAAAAACGATATTTTTCTCATCTCTAATTTGAAGTTTTGATTTTTTACTTCTTAAACACCAATGCCTGCACCGGCCGTATGCGGCTGATAATGAAGGTGGGAATAAATAAAATGAGAGCGATAAGAATCAAAATGCCCATATTCAGAAGGGCAAATAGAAGCCAATCAAAGACAATCGGTACGGTATTCATGAAGTAATTGACTGGGTCGAGCGGAATGATTTTGAATTGGTATTGTATCCAACAAAGCCCCAATCCTACGATATTTCCGATAAGTAAACCTTTGACTGCCAATTGAATGCCTACAAAAAAGAAAATACGCCGAATCTGCGTGTTGGGACTGCCGAGGATTTTTAAAAGCCCTATCATCGGGGTACGTTCCAGCATCATAACCAGCAAAACGGAGGCAATATTAAAGCCGGTCACAAACAAGACTAAAACCAGCAGCACTAAGGTATTTTGATCCAACAATTGGAGCCATTCAAACAACGGACGAAATCGTTCCGTAACGCGTTCCATGCGCATATCGCTTGGAAGTTGGTTGTAAAGCGCTTTGGCTGTGACGTTCAGTTGTTCAAAGTCTTTGACAAAATATTCGTAAGCACCTACCGAATCGGCTCCCCAGCCATTGAGGCGTTGGATAAGGCCAATGTCGCCCAAAACCAATTGATTGTCAAACTCTTCGAGGTTAGTTTCATAAATCCCCACGATGTTTAGCTTGCGTACGCGAGGAGGGTTTTGTACAAAGTACAGGGTGACATTCTCTCCAATTTTCAGGTTTAATTTTCGGGCAATAATTCGACTGATAATCAATTCGTTGGAATAAGTGGTGCCTGAAAACTGAATAGCGCGACCTTCCACTAAACTTTCCGATAACAGTTTCCAATCGTAATCACGACCCACGCCTTTCAGTACGATTCCCTGCAATTCGTCGGGTGTTTTGAGAATACCGGTTTTGTGCGCAACGGCTTGGCGATGACGAATGCCGGGTATCTTTTGCCAATCGTCGTAGGGACGGGTATGTAAGGGAAGCGGGGTTTCTTCAAAAGATTGATTCAGTGATAATTTTGAGACTTGAATATGAGAACCAAACAAAAACACTTTTTGATAAATGGTGTTTTTAAATCCAAACAACACCGCTAAAGCGACAATACCAACAGCAACGCCCAAGGAAATGGTCGCGACTCCAACGCGGGACACCGTAGCAGAAAAGGTGGTCTGCTGGGGTTTGCGAATACGACGGGCAATGAAAATAGGGAAATTCACAATCTGCGTTTGTTTGAAAGTTTGTTCCTTTGTATGTTTGGAAAGTTACTGCAATAGTAATGCTTTTTAAGTACTGATGATGAATGAGTCAATGAGCGAATGCGTGAATTTTTACTTTTTGCCCTTTGTCTTTTGCCTTTTTTCTTTTACACTCTAAACTTGACACTCATTATGGGTCTTACTTTTCTCTGCATTACCTGTTACTTCAAAGGAGGTGATTTTTTACGGGCTTGTAAAGAAGCCGGCAACATGGTTTATCTGCTCACGGCCAAAAGAACCGAGGGGAAAGCTTGGCCTTACGAGTCTATTGACGAAATTTTCTATTTGGAAGACGATTCCAATACGCTCCCGAGTTTTGAAAATATGCTCAAGGGGCTGGCGTATGTGATGCGTACCCGTAAGATTGATCGGGTAGTGGCATTGGATGATTTTGACGTAGAAAAAGCCGCACTCGTTCGCGAACATTTCCGTATTCCGGGCATGGGGCAAACGACGGCCCGTTATTTTCGGGATAAACTCGCGATGCGTGTTCAGGCACGGGATGCGGGAATCAAAGTCCCGCCTTTTACGGGTTTGTTTAACGATGTGGAAATCACGGAGTATCTTCAGGCGACTTCGGCACCGTGGGTCATTAAACCGCGCTCGGAAGCTTCGGCGGCAGGAATCAGGAAAGTATACAGTTTTGATGAAGCTTGGCAAACAGTACACAGCTTAGGAGAAGAACGCCACATGTTCTTGATTGAGCAGTTTAAGCCCGGGGATGTGTATCACGTAGATGCGCTGACGCTCGACCACAAAGTGATTTTTGAACGCAGCAGCCAATACCTCAATACACCTTTTGAAGTGGCCTACGGTGGCGGTATTTTTCGCTCGGTAACGGTAGAGTTTAACTCAAAAGATGCCAAAGCCCTCAAAAAAGTGAATGAACAAGTATTGAAAGCGTTTAATTTGAATTACAGCGCTTCGCATACCGAAGTCATTAAATGCTATGAAGACGGCGAATTTTATTTTTTGGAAACTGCCTCCCGAGTAGGAGGGGCGCACTTGGCCGAAATGGTAGATTTCTCTTCGGGCATTAATTTGTGGTGGGAATGGGCTAAAATCGAAACTGCCATTGCCAAAGGAGAAGAATATACGTTACCCGCCGTTCGGAAAGAGTATTCGGGAATCATCATTTCGTTAGCAAGACAGGAATGGCCGGATATTTCTCCTTTTAATGACCCCGAAATTGTTTGGCGAATGAACGAAGAATACCACTTAGGCTTGATCGTACAATCTACAAGCAGAGAACGTGTGATGGAATTGATGGATAAATACGCCGAAATGATTCGTCACGATTACCACGCCTCCGCTCCCGCAAAAGATAAACCAACACACTGATTAAAACTAGGTTATTCGTTAACGGTTAACAGGAATAGCTAATGTGAAAATAAACAAATGTCACATTGATATTTTGACGTAAAGACGGATAACAGATAACCAACAACGGATAACATCTCCTAAATGACCAATTTCGACCAAATTATTGACCGTCGCCACACCAATAGTTACAAGTGGGACAAATTCCCTGAAACAGTATTGCCCGTATGGGTTGCGGACATGGATTTTCGGGTAGCACCTCCCATTCTTGAGGCGCTGGACAAAGTAACTCAACATGGTATTTTTGGCTATGCGCGTTGCCCTGACGAATTATATGAAGTTATTATTAAGCGATTGGCTACGCGCCATCATTGGGACATTGAGAAAAATTGGATGATTTGGCTCGGAGGATTGGTTCCTGCCATTGGTCTTACAATTAGAGCTATCACTCAAGTAAGAGAAGCAGTGATGACGGCTACGCCAGTGTATCACCCGTTTATGATTGAAATTGAAATGGCCGACCGTGAATTGCAAAAAGTACCATTGCGATTGGAGGGCGAGCGTTGGACACTTGATTTTGAAGCAATAGAAGCGGCCATTACTCACAATACCAAGCTGTTTTTGTTGTGCAATCCTCATAACCCCGTTGGAACGATGTTCACTCGGGAAGAACTGCAACAATTGCATGATATTTGCCAACGTCACGGGATTATTGTTTGTTCTGATGAAATTCATTGCGATTTGGTTTTGGACTCTGCCAAAGAACATGTTACGTATGCCACGCTCAATCCCGAAGCCGCTCAAAACAGCCTGACCTTGTTGGCTCCCAGCAAAACCTTCAATTTGGCAGGTTTGGGCTGTTCATTGGTCGTAATTCCGAATGACAAACTCCGTGCAAAATTTGTGCATACCAAAGCGGGTTTGATGCCTTTGCTTTCGGCTTATGCTTATGAAGCTGCGTTGGCGGCTTACCGCGACGGGGCTGAATGGCACGCGGAGTTGTTAACTTATCTAAAAGGGAACCATGACTTATTGCTGAAATCGGTGAATCAAATGAAAGGCGTGAAAATGAGACCGTTGGAAGCTACCTATTTGGCGTGGATTGATGTGCGTGATACGGGCTTGACCGACGTAGCCAAACGTTTGGAAGAAGCGGGGGTAGGCATCAATGATGGCTCTATCTTTGGACAGCCCGGTTTTATCCGCCTCAATTTCGCCTGTACCCGTGCTAATTTAGAAGAAGTTTTGAGGAGAATGAAGACCGTATTTGCGTAAATTTGCTCTTGAAGTATCAATCTCATGGAAAATCAACCTAATTACATTCGGAGTATTTCGCTCGAAAATGTCCGTTGTTTTGGCAGTAAACAAACGCTTTACTTTACCCAAAATAACCAATCGGATGGCGAAATTGCTATGTGGAATGTGATATTAGGAAATAATGGGACGGGAAAGACGACGATTCTTAAAGGTATATCGGGATTGCATGTGGTATTTTATGATCAAAAAAATGTTCAATGGCTAAAGTATGGATCATACTTTTCAGTGAAAAAAAGTGAAGAATACGGGCGAATGGGAATGATTCTTAACGACTTTAACGGTTACCGATATGTTTTAAATAACTTTAGCCTTAATGTAACGTTAGCAGGTTTTATTAAAGAAGAACCGAATGATAGAGACAGAAATAAAGCACCTCTTTTTGCTTATGGCGCTGCTCGAAAAATAGGAACATTAGGTATTTCAGAGGATTTGCCTGATTATACATTATCCCTATTTGACGAACAGGCGGCACTTTTAAATGCTGAGAAATGGTTAATTGATGCCGAATATTTAGCGTTGAAAGGAGAACCACAACATCAGAAAAGGTATGAATTGGTCAAAAGTACATTACAGAAACTGCTGAAAGCAGAAGTGTCGGGTTTTGAAATAAAGACGGAGAATAACGTTGCTAAAGTCTATTTTAAGACTCATTATGGCGAAGTCCGATTGCATGAGTTAAGCTTAGGCTATAAAACACTAATTGCTTGGGTAACCGATTTGGCAAGTGGATTAATTGACAGTTATTTCATAAGCGAAAACCCTTTAGCCGAACCTGCCATTTGTCTGGTAGATGAAATTGACTTGCACATGCACCCGCAAATGCAGCGGAATGTGATGAAATTTTTGCGGGAAACATTTCCGAAAACACAATTTATATGCACGGCTCACAGTCCTTTAATTGTTCAATCGGGAGAAGATGCCAATATCATTTTGTTGCGCCGGAAAGGAGATGAAGTGGAAGTCGTAAATGACGTAGACGACGCAAAAAACTGGCGAATTGACCAAATTCTGGACAGTGATTTGTTTGAAAATACAAGTAGTTATTCGCCTACCATTGAGCAGAAAGTTAACAAAAGACGGGCTATTTTACTCAAAGACAAACCTTCAAAAAGAGAAAAGGTCGAATTGTCAAAGTTAGATGATTCATTGGATAACCTTTCTGTGACTGAATCTCCTGAATATCTTCAAGCTCTCAAAATTTTGAGCAAAGTTCAAAAAAATGGTTAGGATTGATAAAAGCAAGGTTGGAATTCCGGCGATTTTAGGGGAGGGAGGTAAAGGAGAGAGCGCAACTCAGGAGTTAATTCAACATTATGAGGCAGGAAAACGAGATTTCAAAAGCACTGATTTTGCTTCCGAGATTTATGGTCATAAAACTGTGAAATCACTTTTAATGAAAGTACAGAGTAAAAAATGCTGCTTTTGCGAACGGAAGCGTCCACACGCCCGAGAGGGCGATGTAGAGCATTTTCGGCCTAAAACTGGATTTAGGATAAAAAGCAAAAGTGCTTTGATTAAACCTGGCTATTATTGGCTTGCCTACGATTTCAGCAATCTTTTTTACGCATGCAAAGTTTGCAATCAGGAATATAAGAAGAACTTTTTTCCTATCGCCGATGAAACACTGCGTGCACGCTCACATCAGGGTAATTGGATGCTCGAAGAGGCACTAATTATTCACCTTGAATTTGATAATCCAGCTGACCACATTGAGTTTTTAGCTGAAGTAGCTAAACCTAAAGCTGGCTCATTTAAAGGAAAGAATACGATAAAGTTGGTAGGTTTAAATAATTCTGAACTGTTAAAAGAACGTTTTACTTTATTTAGCGTCCTTAAAATTTTAGCTAAAGAGGCTCGTCAAGGAAATATAGAAGCCAAAAAGTATTTCAAAAAAATCAGTCGTAAGGGTCACCAATTCTCCCTCATGGTTCGCTGCAATTTTCCTGATTTAGTTTAAAATACACGTACAAAGCGTAATACAGCTAATTATACCGCAAGTTTAACTACTCGAACCCACCTTCACAATCCTATTGACACCTTCATTTGTGAATCATATCAATGTAATTTGTATTTTCATAAATAAAATCTATGACCTTCACTCAGCTTGAATATGTAGTAGCTTTGGATACTTATCGACATTTTGCCACTGCTGCCGAAAACTGCTTCGTAACGCAGCCTACGCTCAGTATGCAGGTGCAAAAATTGGAAGACGAATTAGGGGTTAAAATTTTTGATCGCAGTAAACAACCCGTTGTCCCCACAGAAATCGGGGAGGCCGTGATTCGACAGGCGCGGGTTTTGTTGCGGGAGGCGCTCAAAACCAAAGAAATGGTGGAAGAGCATAAAGGAACGGTGGCAGGAGAGATGCGGGTAGGTATCATTCCGACGTTAGCACCTTATTTGTTGCCTTTATTTTTGGAAAATTTTATCAATAAATACCCACAGGTCAAGTTGAAAATCGTTGAATTGACGACCGCGAATTTAATCTATAAATTGAATAAAGATTTAATTGATGTGGGAATTGTGGTGACTCCGTTGCAGGATGAACGAATTTTTGAACAGCCGCTGTTTTATGAAGAGTTTGTAGCGTACGTATCAGAATCGGAGGTTGCTTATAAAAAAGACTACATACTTTCGGAAGATATTGATTTTGATCGGTTGTGGCTGTTGGAAGAAGGGCATTGTATCCGTGGGCAAATTTTAAATATATGCGAGTTACGAAAGCAAAATGCTCATCAGCGTAATTTTGAGTATGAATCGGGCAGTATTGAGACCCTCAAACGAATGGTCGAACACTACGGCGGCGTGACTATTTTGCCCGAACTTTCCCTGCGAGACTTATCCACCAAGCAGCGGCAACAGATACGGCGTTTTCAGGCACCTACGCCCATCCGGGAGGTAAGTTTGGTGACGTTGAGGCATCATCTCAAACGCGGACCAATCGAGGCAATGAAAGCCGAGATTTTAGCTGTCATTCCTGATAAAATGAAACAGCCCAATCAGCGAAAATTGATAGATTTGGGAGTGAGTTGATGTAAGTTCGTCTAATAATTACCGCGAAACGTCGCTTCGTAGGCGGTAACTGTTTAATCTTTTAGTAACTTTCAATTGTAGAGTCAAAAAAATATACATTACCCTTGACATTTACCAATCGTTCTTAAACCAGTTATGACGACCCAATCAATTTCTTTACCCGTTGCGCCACCTGCCCAAAAAATTAGGTGGCGACAGATTTTGGTCATTGTTACCCATATTTTCTTTTGGGCTTGCTTTATTTTTCTACCTTTTTTATTGATTCAATCCCAACAACAGGCAACGGCCGGAGCAAGTGACTTGCTGAAATTAACTCAGCAACAAAAAGATCGAAATTGGCAATTGTCCTTTTATTTCAGTCAATTTTTTTCGGTGCTGTTGTTCTATACCAACTCTGAAATACTGCTTCCCCGAGTTTTCAAAAAACGAGGATTAGGTGTTTACGTTCTGGTAATTGTGCTTATGCTGGTGATGGTTTTTACCATTACCTACTTTTTTCGGTATTGGTTGTGGGGAATACGGCCTTATACTTGGTTTAGTTACACTACTTTTTATTCACTTATTTCCGCTTTTGGGATCAGTACCTGTTTTCGCTTATTGGGAGATTATCAACGGGAACATCGCCTGCAAAACGAACAGGAGAAGGTACGTTTACAGTCGGAATTGTCGTTTTTACGGTCGCAGATCAGCCCGCATTTTATGTTCAACCTGATGAACAGCTTGGCGGCTTTGGCGCGTAAAAAGTCAGATATGCTGGAACCGATGATTGTGAAGATGTCGGATTTACTGCGGTATATGTTGTATGACTCCGACGATTCAAGAATTCCGCTGGATAAAGAAATCAATTATTTGAAGAGTTATGTCGAACTTCAGCACATGCGTTTTGGCAATAAAGTGAAGGTAGATATGAATTTTGAGGCACCGATTAACGGGATTGCTTTAGAACCGATGTTGCTGATTCCTTTTGTAGAAAATGCCTTCAAACACGGAACAGGCCTTATCCGGGAGCCTTCCATTCAAATTGCGTTGGCTACTGCCCCTAAAAAAATACATTTTAGAGTACAAAATCGTTATAACAGTGATTTTGTGGAAGCTAAAGACAATAATTCAGGAATTGGATTGGCTAATGTAAAGCGGCGCTTGGAATTACTTTATCCGGATACGCATACCTTGAAGATAACGAAAGATAAAGATTTGTTTATTACTGAATTAGAAATTACGCTGAAATAAATACTATGTCAAAACTTCGTTGTATAGCGGTGGATGATGAGCCTCTTGCGCTTGAATTATTGGAAGATAATATTCGTCAGGTTCCCTTTTTAGAATTAGTGGCAAGCTGCCAAAATGCATTTGAAGCAATGGATGTGTTGCATGAACAGGATGCAGATTTGCTTTTTTTAGACATTCAAATGCCGGGTATTTCAGGCGTACAGTTTTTGAAATCTCTGCAAGGGCAAAGTTCGTCGCCGATGGTGGTGTTTATTACGGCTTATGAGCAATATGCGTTGGAAGGATTTGATTTGGATGTAGTTGATTATCTGTTAAAGCCCGTGGCTTTTGAACGTTTTCTGAAATCTGCCAATAAGGCATACGAACTGTTTAAACTGCGGCAACACTCCCCGCCCGAAATTTCGGCTACACATTTTTTTGTTAATGCCAATTATGCCCTCGTTAAAATTCGTTACGATGAAATCATGTACATCGAAGGTCTGAAAGATTACGTTAAAATATACATTACTTCTGCCCGGCATCCTGTCATTACCCGCATGACGTTAAAAGGGATTGAGCAAAAATTGCCGACGCAGGCCTTTATGCGAATTCACAAATCCTACATTGTTTCCTTAGATAAAATCCAGTCCGTTCGTAATCTCAAAATTCACATAGGAGAAGCAATTATCCCCGTTGGAGAGCAGTACGTAGAGGAATTTATGAAAGCGATTGGGGAAGGATAAAGGATTTGCTCTCTTATTATGGATGAATCGTCGCTACAAACTGCGGTTTGACATATAAGATGATAGCCTATTTTAATCTTTTTGCCTGTTTGGCGTTCTAAGGAATAGCGTCACATACCATTACTGTTAGAAGCATGGAATACGTTTGCGTAAAATGCAAAGATCGCTTGACGTATGAGCAAGCGTTCAATGCCCATACTCACATTATAGGGAAACAGGAAGGAAACGTTTATGTAGAGTCAATGGATGACGAATGGATAGGAGACCGCTGCCAAATTTGTACCAAAAAGTGTGGAGTAAAATCCTTATCTATTTTCGAGAGGGCTCTCCAGTGCCTCCTTTGATTTGATTTAGGTTGGCTTTATTTAGAGTAAAAAAACATATTTTCGATTTTTTACTCTAAATAAAGCCCCTTTAGCAAGAACCGAACTCTCCTTTGTTGTTTGTTGTCAATTTCTTGTTTTTCTCAAAAATCCCCTGCTCAGTACGATGATCCTATAGCTGGTTCAGCCCCAGCCTTGCGGGGACCGAAAGTGAGCGTTATCACAGCGAGTTGCTTGGGCAATTTGCTCCCGCATAGGAAGAGAACTTTTGTTAAAAATGGGGCCAAAGCCTAACAAAGAATGGGGGAAGAACGCCGCTGAGTTGTCTTCTCTCTTTCAATAATAGACAAATAATACTTAACGGATAACGAACGGGCTTTTCTCAAGTTTTAAAAAAAGCCGTATCTTAGCCCCATCAATTCATCCCTCTTTTTTAGCTGTATGAACGAACTGATTAGCGGTATTCAACAAGTAGGCATTGGCGTTCCAAACGCCAACGAAGTATGGAAATGGTATAGAAGGACGCTGGGATTGAATGTGCCCATTTTCAACGATGAAGCAGATGCAAAGTTGATGGTTAGCTATACTTCTGGCGAGGTGCGTCGTCGTCATGCTATTATGGCGCTTAATATGGCCGGTGGAGGTGGTGTTGAGATTTGGCAGTATAAAAATCGTATTCCCGTTGAGCCTGCCTTTGAACCGAAATTAGGTGATTTGGGAATTTTGTCCATTAAAATAAAATGCCTGGATGTGCCCAAGTTTTATGGTCAATTGTCGTCCGAAGAACAAAAGTCATCCTTAGGTACATCTCCCGAAAAACGTTCGCATTTCTGGCTGAGAGACTGTCGTACTAATTTGTTACAAATTGTTTCCAACGAGTCTTGGTTTCGCCCCAATGGTTTTTTAACGGGTGGCGTTTGCGGCGCGGTCATTGGAGTGAGCGATATCGAAAAGTCAATTCGTTTTTATGCCGATACGCTGGAGATTGATGAAGTTGTTTATGACAAAACGGGTACGTTTGAAGACTTTAAATTTTTAGGTGCTGATAAAGAGAAGTTTCGTCGGGTATTGCTTCGCAAAACGTTAGGGAAAGCGGGTGCATTCGGTAAACTTCTTGGCGGAGTGGAAATAGAATTGGTGCAGGCATTGGACCGAACTCCGCGTAAAATATTTGAAGACCGCGATTGGGGCGATGCCGGATTTATCCACCTATGTTTTGATGCGCTAAACATGAACGCGCTCAAAAACCGCTGCCAAGCCAATGGATTTCCGTTCACGGTAGATAGTGCCGATTCCTTTGATATGGGAGAAGCTGCCGGACGTTTTTCGTACGTGGAAGACCCAGACGGAACACTGATTGAGTTTGTAGAAACCCACAAAGTGCCTATTGTCAAGAAGTTAGGGATTTATCTTAATCTTAAAAAACGCAAAAAACAAACTCACTTACCTGATTGGATGGTAGCGACGTTGGGTTGGGGAAAAGTGAAAGATTAACGTGTTTTCGGTTTCCAGTTAGGAGGTTTATGGTTGACTGTTTAGAGTAGGAAGTTCAGCCTTAGGTTGATTATTTACGGATAAGGGAATGTTAATTTTTCCTGCAACTGTCATTTTAATCTTAAACCCTAAACTGTAAACTCAAAACCGTAAATCATTAACTACTGTATTTTACACCGAATATACTTCTTCCAAAAAAGAGATTACCGCGTTTGTAAATGCGTGATTGGAATCGCCAGCTACCATGTGTCCGGCTCCGGATACGGTCATACTTCGTATGTGAGGAACGGCATCCAAAAATTCTGCCATTACCCGTTCGCTCACTACGTCGCTGATGCCTCCACGAATAATCAATGTAGGAGATTTTAGGTGTTGGGCAGCACTAAAAAGGCGTTCTTCATACTCAATTTGCTGGTTGGGTGTAGCATTTTTCCAGACCTTTAACATCTTTGGATCCCAGTGCCAGTAATACCGTCCCTCCTGAAAGCGCAAATTCTTTTCCAAACGCGAATGGTCGTAGCTTTTTGCCCGTTGCGGCAGATAGGCGGCAACGGCAGCTGCGGCCTCTTCTAAAGAGCCAAATCCATTTTCCAAATGAGAGCTCATAAAAGCAAAAATTCGCTCAATGCCTTTTTGTTCGGCTTTGGGGGCGATGTCTACCAACACAACTGCCGAAACCAAAGATTCAACTGATTCTCCATCTAGTACCAACGATGTAATGCCGCCCATAGAAGCGCCGATAAGGGCAGGCTTGCCGCCTATTTGACGGATAATTGCTTTTAAATCACTCACCAAAGCGTCAGTAAGGTAGTTGCCGTCGGCCGACCAACTGCTGGCTCCATGACCGCGCGCGTCGTAACTAACGGCGTACCAACCTTGTTCGGCCAGTTTGCGGGCCGTGTCTCCCCACGAATGATGGGTTTGTCCGCCGCCGTGTAACAAAATAATGGGTGGAGCTGTTGGATTGCCCCACCCTTGACCATGAATATAAAAATCGGGTTCCGTTTCAAAACGAAGTGTTTGAGATTGCATTTATAGAGCAGGAACTAATTCGAGATAAACATCAAAGCTAAGGCCCTGAAAAACACTGCTATAGCGGAGACTCATGCGTGAGCGTTCGAGTTTATTGATTGGATAAGTACCTTTAAAATCTTTGATGTCTATATCCAGTGTTTTTTCGTTATTTAACAAATTCCACGAGCCCCCATTCAGTACCGTTCTTGCAACAGGGTCAAGCGCCTTCACGGTTTTATCTTCAAAGAATTGAATATTGGTTCCAAAAAAAGCTTTAGCAGAAGTCGGCAGCAGCTCTTTATTAATCACATTGCCGTTTAAATCGGTAATTTTTTCTACTTTCCACGGATTCGTAATCAGAATGTTGACGGTCTGTTCGGGGGTTGGTGTAGTACCGTTATTGCCAGTCTTACAACTTACCAGAAATAGACTGAGTAAGAGTGAACCAATGAACATTATTTTTTTCATAGCTTTCGATATCGGGTTAAATTTGTAGTCAAAATTAGCGTTTTTCTCTTATTATTGCCTAATTTGTGATGTAAAAGTTAAAGGTTATTGAGTTAACGAAGGGGATTTGACATTGCCTTTTTTAGCGTTTAATCCCAAACTTCTAACCAAAAAATGTTTGATATGCGACTTCATTTGTGCCGGTGGATAGGACTGTGTGTATTGTGTGTTTCTACTGTATTTGCTCAGGAGTGTTTGCCACCTTTGCAGTGGACGCCTGTTCAAAGAAATAACGCTATCGAGTGGGAAAAATTTCCCGAATTCTCGCTTCCTTTCACTATTGTTTACGAAGGGCCTCGTTTTGGGGATGCACAATCGCAACCTTTGAAGCACGGATTCAGCCATTTAGCTACTTTTTCGGGCAACGAAAATGCAACATTACCCGTTGGAAAACGCGCCGTTACGTGGTATCACGTAGCTACTGATGCCAATACACAGCCATGGGCGGAGCGTAATTTGGAAAGCCCTTGGGCCAATGACCTAAACGCATATCGAGCTACTTGGGACAGTCAATTAAAAAATTATGCCAATACCTTTACTGATTCTCAGGGAAACGGTGTTCCTAATTACGACATCATAGCCCTTGATATTGAGCGAATTCACGATATCGACCGCGAGATTTTGGGAATTAAAACCAACTCAAGGGTCCCTGAGAATTACCGAAATCTTTCCGATGCTCAGTTTACCGAACGCTACAAGCGCGATATGCAGCGCTTGTATGCAGCTCCCGTGGATTTTTTGCGGGCACGTTCAGGCCCTACTCTGAAATTAGGTAGTTATAGTGACGTTTTGATACGCGGAAGTTTTAACAATTGGCTGGGAATGACCCTCGTACCGTGGGCTGATTGGACTACAGATCCTACTTTATTGCTTCACGTCATGCGCGATACCTTGACCGGAAAGGTAGGAGGGCCGTTTTACAATCAACTTAATTTCCTGACACCTTCCTGCTATTATTACTACGATTATTCAACTTCGCCTTTTGGTAAAGATTATCTTGCTTATATTCTGTTTGTGATTGAAGCCAATCGAGCCTGGTCTGATAAGCCGATCATTCCCTTTATTTGGTTGCGTTACCACGACGCCTTCAATCCGACCATCCCGTTTGTACCCAGCTTTGTAGCCGAAGCTACGGCTATTTTTCCGTTTTTTTCAGGGGCAAAGGGGCTTTGGCTGTGGGAAGCGCCCGTCGAAAATACGCGTCAGGATAATTATTCCACCTACGAATATTTTATTGCGGCTTTGCATCGGCTATCGCAATTCAAGTCTTTTTTTGAAGGAAATTATGAATTGGTCATTCCCCAACCGGCCGTTGAGTCGGCC
Source organism: Runella sp. (assembly GCF_027484545.1). Taxonomy (GTDB): domain Bacteria; phylum Bacteroidota; class Bacteroidia; order Cytophagales; family Spirosomataceae; genus Runella. The sequence continues at coordinate 14,242 of NZ_JAIXST010000204.1, forward strand.
AAAACCAAATCCGCTATTTGGCGAGGTTCCATCAAAGGGAATAAAATCCTGATTGCTGCTCAAAATCCCTATGCAACTTCCGATACGCAGGTGACGGAGCTAAAACTTACCTATCAGAATTGGCAGAAAACCATCACTTTAAAAGGAAGAGAGGTTTTTTTGTGTAAGTTTGATTACAATACCCTTGCTTCGATAGTCTCCGTTTCGGCTTTAACGAACTTGATTGTAGCCCCCAATCCGGTGAGTGAAAAAATTACGTATCGGTTTGAAAGCGCTTCTTCTATGGCAGGTGTCGTTCATCTTACCGATTTGGCCGGAAGAATACTGGCTCAGGAGAATTTTACGGTAAAACCGGGGATTCAAACACGGGAGCTTCCGGTGAGTCAGCTTTCTGCGGGTATGTACATCCTGAAAATACAGGCATACAACTATCAAATGAGCCAAAAAGTAATAGTTGTTCGGTAACCTATATAATTTTTATAGAAATAACTTTTTTGTTTTTTATAATTGCAGAATTGAAATTACTTCTATTATAAGAATTTTTAGCCATGTATCGTAACAGCCTGTTTATTGCCCTTACTACTCTTGTTTTAGGAACCAGTGCGTTCCGTTTTGAAGACAGTTGGCTGGACAAACTTGTCGCCAAATTTGAAAAGTATTACCGCGTTTATCCCCTGGAAAAAGCGTATCTTCACTTAGACCGTCCTTACTATTCCGTTGGGGAAACCATTTGGTTTAAGGCTTATTTGGCCAATAGTGTCAATAATGCGGCCGATTCAGTGAGTCGGGTGTTGTACGTGGATTTGATAGACAAACAAACCGGTAAAATTATTTTGCTGAAAAAAGCAGAGCTTATCGGTGGGCTGGGACAGGGAGAACTTTCGTTAGGAGATTCTTTACAGGCAGGTGAGTATCAGGTACGTGCCTATACCAATTGGATGCGTAATTTCTCCGAAGACTTCTTTTTTCGTCGCGATGTGCGGGTATTTCGTCCCGATATGCCCGCAACAACCCTTCCTCCAGATCCTGACGCTATTGACGTCCAATTTATGCCCGAAGGTGGAGATATGGTGATGGACATTGAAGGTAGAATTGCATTTAAAGCGGTCAATGCCTTGGGAAAAGGAATAGAAGTAACCGGAGCGATTATTAATCAGGCCAATGATACGCTTTCCGGGTTTACGTCTTATCATCTGGGAATGGGTTTTTTTAGTTTCAAACCGGAAACCGGACAACAATACCGAATCGAAGTGCGTAAACCCAATGGCCAATACGTGAAATACCCCATTCCCACGGTTCGAAAAGAAGGATATGTCCTGACGGTGGATAATCTTTCCAACAAAGACAATGTCCGGGTCATTGTGCGTCATAATAAACCGGAGGGTACAAAAGGAGAGTTAGCTCTGTTTGCTCATACACGCGGAGAAGTGGCCTATGCGGCCAAAGCTTCTTTAGTAAAGAAAACCTTACTTTTTAACATTCCCCGCGCCGATTTAGGAGACGGGATTACTGACATTACATTGTTTGACGAGAATGGAAAACCGGCCGCGGAACGGTTGGTTTTTGTGAATCGGACTCAACCATTGGATGTACAAATCGCTTCGGACAAAGCCACATACAAGCCTCGCGAAAAAGTGGAATTGGAACTCACCGTTAAAAATGCGGAAGGAAAACCAATCAGCGGCAATTTTTCGTTGGCGGCCACTGACGCGAAACAGGTATCGGAAAAAGAACCTTATGCTGCGAATATCCATTCTTACCTGCTGTTAACTTCGGATTTGAAAGGCACGGTAGAACAACCCTCTTATTATTTTGATAAGCAGAATACTAATGCTTCTTCGCGTTTGGATATTTTGATGATGACCCAAGGTTGGCGGCGGTTTGATTGGCAAGAGGTACTGAAAGATTCCCTTGCACACCCTTCTTTTTTTATAGAACAGGGAATTTCATTTTCTGGAAAAGTGGCCCGTTTTAACAAGAAATTGCCCGGTAAAGTAAAACTGACCTACATGATAACGCAGAAAGACAGTTCTCGGGCTGTTATGTCGGGAGAAAGTGCCGAAACGGGGGAGTTTTTGGTGTATGACCTTGATTTGCGGGATACGACCACGGTTCTTGTACAAGCCATTACCGAACGGGGCAATCGCAACCTAAATCTCACCTTTAATCCTTTTCAACCGGCTAAAGTTACGCTTACCAAAGTACCTTACAATCCAATGGAATTTGATGCCAATGATTTGGCAGAATACCTAAAGCGCACGGAAGAATATCTGCGTATTGAGCGACAAATCAGGGCAAGCCGAGAGCAACAATTGAAGGAAGTGGTCATAAAAGCGAGAAAATCAACTTTTGTCAAAGAAGATACCCGACGTATGATGTATGGTACTCCCAGCAATACCGTTAAGTTTGACAATATGAACACGGCCGGGGCACAGTCTATTTTTGACGTGATTCAGGGGCGTGTACCGGGTGTACAAATCTCAGGAAGCGGGCAGAATCGTACCGTGCAGATTCGGGGGGCTGCCAATTTTAGCGGAGTGATTGAACCCTTGTTTGTGTTGGACGGAATGGCCATCAGTAAAGATGCGATTATGAATATTCCACCCAATGATGTGGAGGCCGTTGATATATTGAAGGGGGCTGCGGCAGCTATTTATGGCAGTCAGGCGAGTGGAGGAGTGATAGCCGTGCTTACCAAGCGGGGAGGAAGTAATTATGATTGGTCGAAAGAATCTCCGGAAGGAACACTCGTGGCTAAAGTGATGGGGTACAATCCGGTACGGGAGTTTTATGTTCCAAAATACGACAGACCTGAAGCCGACCACGTTCGCCCCGATTTTCGTCCTACCTTATTTTGGGCACCGATGGTTCAAACCGATAAAGATGGGAAAGCTAAAGTGACGTTTTTTAATTCCGATGCACAAACAGAAGTAAATATACGGGTCGAAGGAATGACATCGACGGGTGCTTTGGGGGTAGGAGCGGGACGATTTAAGATCGAATAAGCCAACCTCGACAAGGTTTGGAACAGGGGCCTCCAAACCTTGCCGAGATTTTGAATTACCACTTTTCGAGTCCTAAAAGCTTTTTGCCTAACTCATTTAGCTCGGCGGCTTCATACTTGGTTTGTTCCCAATTGCGTGGGTCACCCGGGAAGGCATAACCTTCGGGAGAAATGCGGTTTTTCCACGAATTAACTCTCCATTGACGCATGGCATCGTTGTCTTCTTCAGCGGGCATCATCGAAATGTATTGAGCAATCCGGACTTTGTCGCCTGAGCGATTGGGACGAATACCGTGTGGTTGACTGCTGTTAAATATCAACAAATCACCTGCTTCCAACTTTACTTTTACCAATTTATCTTCAAATCCTGTAATGTCAGGCTGAAAGCGATTTCGGTCTTCGGGTTGAGTGAGTTTCCAAGTATCATACGTACGGAAAAGCTCAGGAATGCATTGGAAACCACCCATATTTTCGTCGGTTTGGTCGGCCAGCGCCAACACTCCCTGCACATTTTGAGGTTTTGTTTCGGGGTCATAATCCCAGTGAATGAAGCCCTTGTATTCAAATCCAGGGCGAATGGGAAAGTTAAGGTTAGCACGGTCAATCGTAACCCACAATTTTTCGGTTCCCCAAATATCCACGAAGGCGTCATACACGCGTTGCATTTGGCGGTTGTTCCACAGGTGCTGATTGTTATACACTTCTACCATGCCAGTGTTAGTGAGTTCTTTCATTTTCATTTCAGCGCGAGGCGGTGCGTACCACGTTTCGGGGTCATTGGCGTCTTTTTCTTCAAATTCCCACAAAAACTCAGCCGTGCGTTGGGCTTGCTCGCTCGGTACGGCATTTTTGATCACGACGTAGCCATTTTGAATCCAAAACTGCCAATCTTCTTCGCTCAGTACACGCAAAGGTTGTCCACCGGAACGGTCGCTGAGTTTGATTTGGCTACTGGTAGCCGTAGAAGGGTTTCCCGGAATTTCTTTGTGGTTTTGGTTGGGTATCATTGTGGGAGCCATCGTTGGCACCATTGTTTGGGTTTCCATTTTATGTTTTATTTTAGATTGGAATAATGATACAAAGATAGCGAGTTGCGAAGGCTTAATTCTACTCTTGTAATTGCCTAAATTTGAACTGTATTGATTATTTAACCATCAATATGTGCTTACTTTGTAAAAATATACCTATTTAAGGCTCTCTTCCGGGAATCTGTCGAATAAAGAATAAAGGTATGAAAATACAATTTGAAGAACTAAATATAGCGTCCGACACCTCTTTCAAGATGATGTACAACCCGAGAATGAATGACTTCTTTTTTTGGCATTTCCATCCCGAATTTGAGCTGGTCTATATCGAGGGAGTAAACGGAAATCGGCACGTGGGGGAGCATATTTCTCGCTACGAAGGGAGTGATTTGGTATTTATTGGCTCCAACATTCCACACCTTAATTTTGACTACGGCGTAAAGGAAGAATATGAAAAAATAGTGATTCACCTGAGACCCGATTTTTTGGGCGAATCATTTCCTGCCATTCCTGAACTGACAAGCGTGTTTCAACTTTTTGAGAAAGCTCAATTAGGGATAGGATTTGGCAGTGAGACCAAACAAAAAATAGGTAAACGTCTGAAAAAACTTTACCTATTGCCTCAATTTGACCGGTTTTTGGAAGTGTTGAGTATTTTTCAACTCTTGGCAAATGCCACTGATATTGAATTGTTGCATTCTAAACCCGTTGAAAATCAATACACTAAAAAAGACCAGGAGCGACTTAAACGCCTGTATCGTTTTATTGACGAAAATTTTCAACGGAAGATAGATATTGAAGAAGCAGCAAGCCTTTCTTACTTTACAGTTCCTGCTTTTTGTCGTTATTTCAAAAAGATGACACGGCTGACTTTTACCGAATTCCTGAATCATTATCGAATCAACCAAGCGAAAAAAGGGCTGTTGCTTGATAAAAATGTCACCGAGACCTGCTTTGAATGTGGTTTTGAAAGTCTTTCCTATTTTAACCGAACGTTCAAAAAAATAACGGGCGAAAACCCGTTATCCTTTAAAAAACGCTATTTAAACAAATAGAGAAAGCGCTCATTTATCTCGAATTGGTCGTATCCAATGGCACATCAGGAGACTCAATATCTTCGTCAAACGAAGGTGGCAACATAAACAAGGAGTCATTATTTACATTGGTGGAGTCGGATTGGCGCTCAATGGGAGAAGAAGGCGCACAATCGCGATAACTCTTAATGATTTTAATAGTGGGTTTGGGGAACGGGCCGCGTTGATACCTAATGGAAGCATCATCATAGACTTTTTCCAGAAAACGCCCTACCAAAGGCAAGGCTGTTTTGGCTCCTTCGCCCAAGTTAGTACTGCGGAAGTGGATACTTCGGTCATCGCCGCCAACCCACGCACCGACCACGAGGTCTTTGGTCACACCCATAAACCAGCCGTCGGAGTTGTTGGAAGTTGTCCCCGTTTTACCGCCGATCTCAAATCCATTTTTAAATAAACTGCCAAAAGTCCAGATGTTTTGCGAAGTACCTCCGGGTTCTTCAATCCCTCCTTTGAGCATGTGAACCATCAAAAACGCAGATTCTTCGCTGATAACCTGTTTGCTTTGCGGGGCAAAAGTTTCTACTTCGCTGCCATTAGCGTCATCAATACGGGTTACTACAATGGGATCTGTATGGCGACCGTGGTTTGGAAATACCGAATAGGCCGCCACCATGTCATAAAGAGAAACATCAAAAGGACCTAATCCGATGGAAGCCACGGCTTTTAATGGCGTTGTAATTCCCAATTTGTGAGCATAATTGACAACCGATTGGGCACCGATTCGGTTGGTCAAATGCGCAGTAACGGAGTTGATAGAACGTGCCAAAGCTCTCCGTAAGGTCAATTCCTGATAGGTAAACCCACCGGTAGAGTTTTTGGGACGCCAAGTACGGGTCGTGTCGCGGCCTCTTACTTTTTCTCGGATGGAGATTTCGAAGGGCTCGTCTTTCATTTTGTCGCAGGGCCCTAAGTTGAAAGCGGAACTGTCGATGGCGGCACAATAAACAAAGGGTTTAAATGTCGAACCCGGTTGACGTTTTCCCTGCTCTACGGCATCGTATTTGAAAAACTTATAATTCAAGCCACCTACCCATGCTTTCACCTGACCCGTATACGGATCCATGGCCATCATTCCGGCTCGGAGAATGCGCTTGTAATAATTGAGCGAATCTATCGAACTCATGAGGACTTTTTTCTCCCGACCGGTTTTCCAATCGTAGATCATCATGGTATCTTTTTTATTCATGTAATACCATATCGAATCCTGACGGACGGTCGAATCCAACTTAGCAAACTGTCGGTTAAGTGCTTTGTAGCGGTCTGTACGTTTGGCTACGTCCGTCAGGAAGTTAGGAATTTCCACTCCTTTTTCGTCTCGCCAAGGGTTTTCACCGCGCCAGTGGTTGTCAAAAGTCTGCTGAAGCATTTTCATCCGTTCAAACATCGCTGCCACGGCATGTTTCTGCATTCGGGAATCAATGGTCGTATGAATTTTAAAACCGCCGGTATAAGGGTCGTAATCATTTTCTTCGGCCCATTTTTCCATAAATTCTTCCACACTTCCGTTAAAATACTGGTAAATAGCGTATTCAAAGTCTTCATCGTTTACTCGTTCGGGAGTAATGTGTAGTTCGATGGGAAGTTTTTCGAGTGAATCGACCTGGCTTTGTTTCAAATAATTGTATTTGACCATTTGCGACAACACCGTATTGCGGCGGACGAGCGATTTGTCGTAATTTTTGGTTGGATTGTACGTATTGGTCGCTTTTTGCAATCCTACCAGTACTGCCGCTTCCTGAACAGTAAGTTCGTAAGGCGATTTGTTGAAATAAAATCGTGCCGCCGTTTTGATACCGTAGGTGTTGTTGGCGTAATCCACCGTATTGAAATACATGGTCAGAATTTCTTCTTTCGAAAAATTTCGTTCCAAGCGAATGGCTGTCAGCCATTCTTTGGTTTTATAGACGACCGTCCGCACGAGTGGAACGTATCCAAGCAAACCTCTTGCGGAGCGTTTACGGGTTTTAAAAAGTTTTTTTGCCAACTGCTGCGTAATGGTACTGCCACCGCCGCGTTCGCCTCCTTTTAGAATTCCAACAGCTACCCCCATCAATGCCCGTGAGTCAATGCCTGAGTGTTCATAAAAACGGGCATCTTCGGTAGCTATCAGCGCCTTAATGAGGTACGGTGACAGGCTGTCGAATTCAATAGGGGTACGGTTTTCGGTGTACAGTTTTCCAATAAGCTGCCCATCAGCAGAGTAAATCTCAGAAGCTTGAGCAACTTTAGGGTTTTGTAAATCCTCCACGCTTGGCATACTGCCGCAGAGCCACAGAAAATTTGTTTCTACGCAAAAAATGTAAAAGACAAAGGCCCCTATTCCGTACATCAATACCTTCCAGGCCGTAATGACCGGGTGGTAATAACGCGATTGAGTATCAACTTTTTGGTAAAATTTTTGCTGAATAGATGCCTTTTGACGACGATACGCTTCGACCCATCCTTTGAGCCGTTCTTCCCCGAATAGTACGCTGAGTGTTTTGTATAGGAGACCGGATAATCGGCTGCCAACTATCCTGAAAGGAATGCCTGCCTTTTTCCAAATACTTCTCAATTTCTCCAAAAATTCCTGCATGACTGAATACTGAATGAGTTTTAGCGTCAAAGATAGGGTTATTGGAAGAAATCAAAAAATGTAGTAGGAAGACTGACCATTTTTATAGTTTCCTGCTCCTGAAAAACTGCCTTATTTTGGACGGGGAATAACATCTACTTCTACCGAAAGAGTGTGCTTGCCGGAACTGAAGATAATTCCTTTCAACGGGGCAATATCTCCATAATCACGACCATAGGCCGTAATTATGTGTCGTTCTCCGGGAACCATATTGTTAGTAGGGTCAAATTCGCACCAGCCGATGGACGGAATAAAGGCCGAAATCCAGGCGTGAGACGCATCGGAACCCTGTAATTTTTTTTTACCGGGAGGCGGCAACGTTTCGATGTATCCGCTTACGTAACGCGCCGGAAACCCAAGGCTGCGCAAACAGGCAATGGCCAAATGGGAAAAATCCTGACAAACGCCTTTACGTTCTTTTAAAACGGTTTTGAGTGGAGTATGAACGTTGGTGAAATTGGAAACAAAGTCAAACTCTTTAAAAATTTTATGGCATAAACTTTTTACCCCTTCATATAAACACAGATTTTCGGGAAAACAGCCTTCTGCAAAATGTTTGATATCGTCGTCCCACGCAATAAATGGGCTGGGTAAAAGATATTGGAGCAATTCCGTTTTTACGGAGCGGGTATTCCAAATGTACGAATGAGCTTCTGCACATGACATGGAAAGGTTGGTCATGACCGTTTCTTTCGGTAAACTTTCTACGTCGCTTTGGGCTACTACCGTAAGTTCCCGATGCGAAACGTCTAAAGAAAAATAGTGAATCGTATTGCCGAAAAAATCTGTCCGGGCAACCAACTCAACAGGGTGTGGGGTGATATGAAGTGAAAAGGCGTGGCAAGTCTGCCCCGGTAGTGTACGCGGCTGTAAACACACCAAGCTGTGATAGGTACTTACGGAACCTAAATAGCTATATTTTGTTCGATGCGTCAGTTTATATCTCATGGGCATCGCTATTTTCGGGATTTTCCATTAAAACATGCTGAATAACAGTGTGTGCAAAATAAGCATTCGTCAGACTGATGGTGACTGACGAAATTGAATCGGAAACATCCGCCAGCAAACGGTCTAAATTTCTGCGGAACGAAACGTTTGATTTTGAAATAGTCAATTTTGAAATATCGGCGAGTTTTATTTTAGTGGAAGCGGCCAATACGGCTTTTTCTGCTTGATTTAAGCGGTTCAAGGGGTCGGTTTTGGGTAGTTGGGCAAGACAATACGCCAACGCATCCAGCTGATAAGCAAGCGAGTAGGGGAGTTTTTCGTCCAGCAGTACCATGTCCAGCATGGTTTCGAGGCTAAAATTTGTTTTGTACAATTGTCGGTAATATTCCATTAAATAATGGTTATTTAAGGCCGCTTCAATGAGCTCATTTTCAACGTTTTCTTCATTCTTAAAACTGAAAAAAGAACGAAAAATTCTGATTTTTGATATGATTCGTTCGGTGAGTTTGCCGGCTTCCAACAGATAATAACCGCTGTCGCGAGGCATAGATTCGGAGAGAACGCCGAAAAAAGTAAAAAGCCGAACGTGCAGTTTGTCCAGTATTTTTTGAATACTGTTGGGATTACTTATGTCAATACTCTGAATTTTTTTATGACTGTTCTCCACCAAATTAATGACCCGTCGCGTATCATGATTCCATTTGTCACTCACTGAAAGTACACTGTTTAGAAAGGAACCGACATTGGAGGCTACCGAACCTACTTTTTGAGTATTATGAACAAGCGCACCGATTTCCAAATACGGATTTTCTCGTAAAGAATCATTATTCTCATCCGTAAAACCAGGATAGGTAAGCGTTAGATGGGTAATGGATTTCAATAAAATGTCAATATACTCAGATTTGAAAGAGCCTCTGAAATCCACGTTTTCGTTGAGCGCATTAATGACAATTTTGAGGAATTTCGTCACCGCCATGGTACGCTCGCAGTAGCGTCCTACCCAAAAAAGATTTTCGGCACTTCGACTGGGCAACGAACTGTGATGGGTAAAGGCAGTTTTGTTAATGACTACGTTTTTTTCACCTACTTCCTTCAGTGTGTCTGACACAATCCAGGTATCTTTTGAAACACCTCCGTATTGGTTCGAAATAACGTAGCGGTCTCTTTCGGCAGAACTTCGGGTAAGACCACCCTGCATCGCATGATATTCATTGCCATCCGAAACCAAGAAAGCCCGGAGCGAAGCCAAGCGAGGTTCTATTTTTCCGTTAATCAGGGAGGGAGTAGTCGAGAGGCTTACTTCTTCCTGAGCAACGTATTCGTGCGGGGTTCGTAAAATGGCATGTTTTAAATCAGTTAGCTCCTCCCTGCTCAATAATCGACCATACACCGATCTGAATTTTTGCTTCCGATTGGCTTTCTTAATAATGAGTCTGTGAAGGTTTTCCAATACAAAATTCAATTCCTTTTTTTGACCGCACCACCAGGTCGCAATGGAAGGCATAATGAGTTCTTCCCCCAAAAAATAGCGGGAAATGTTGTGCATAAATGCCGGGAAGGCGCTGTTTTCCAGAACACCTGAACCGGGAGAATTGATAACCGATACATTGCCGGAACGGATAGCGTGTAACAATCCCGGCACTCCTAGCCGGGAATCTTCACGAAGTTCAAGAGGGTCACACCAATCATCGTCCACGCGGCGGATAATGACATCCACTTTTTCCAGACCATCAATGGATTTTAACCATACGTGGCCATTTCTCACTAACAAGTCGGCTCCCTGCGCCAAGGTATATCCTAAATAGGAGGCCAAATAAGCGTGTTCAAAATAGGTCTCGTTGTTTTGTCCCGGCGTTAGATAAACCACATTGGGGTTTTCTTTTTCGTGGGTGGCAAGTCTCGAAACCGTTTGGTGAACGTTGTTAAAAAAGGGCGAAAGTCGATCCACAAACATGCCGTCGGTGAGCTCAGGGAGGAGCTTACTCATAATCCGGCGATTTTCGAGGGCATAACCTGAACCCGATGGCGCCTGCGTGCGGTTGTCAACGAGCCACATGCGTCCGTCAGGGCCGCGAGCCATATCGGCAGCGTAGAGGATGAGCTGATTTTGAGATGGTAATTTGACATCATAGCAGGATCTCAAAAAACCAGTATTGCCAAATACCAACTCTGGAGGAATGATGGCGTCTTTGATGAGTCGTTGTGGACCATAAATGTCTTTGACCATTAAATCCAGCAAAAATGCCCGCTGTTTCAGGCCCTTTGTAATATGTTGCCACTCTTTTTGATCTATTAAAAAAGGGATGGGGTCCAGCAGCCACGGACGGTTAAGTCCATCCGAACTTTCGTATACATTATAGGTTACTCCATTTTCCCGCAACCGATTGATAATCTCTTGGTTTCTTACTTCCAGTTCTTTGATTCCCAATTTACCAAGCGAGGCAAATAATTTGTGCCAATGTGGCTTAACAAGACCGTTTGCTGCAATTGTTTCGTCGTATGAGCTGATTTCCTGTTGATAAGCCTGAAGTAAATTGCTGGTGGTTTCGGTAAGCATTGGTGAATCGATAGGTACGCAAATCGTTGAAAATTCACTAAATATAAGTGTTTTGCGATAAAAATTGAATAGAAATCCCAATTTTCAAGAAAGACATACCGGTAGTTTTGCCTGTTAAAAAGCTAAAACCCTGACTGCCTGTCAGGGTTTTAGCAATACCGTCTTTCATTTTTTTCTTGCTATTTTCTGAATTATTCGAAAGTCGGAGTAGTAAGCATTTCTACTTCGATTTCCAAAAACGCCTTAAATCCAAGGTATTTGGATATTCGGGATTAATCAATTCAATAGGAGTATCAATTTTGAGGGATTTTTTGTTTTCAGCCACAAATCGCGAAACCGCAGGACTAAACTGTACCGGAGCTGTTGATTCTATAGTAGCCGAAGGAGTATGACCAAAATCCCAGAAACGACTGATTTGTCGAGATTCGGCTTCGTAGCTGTTGATTGGATAGGTATCAAAACTTCGCCCGCCCGGGTGCGTTACAAAATACGTACAGCCGCCCAACACGCGGTCGTTCCAGGTATCTACAATGTCTAAAACAAGGGGAGCATCCGCGCCCACGGTAGGGTGAAGGGCCGAAGGCGGATTCCAGGCTTTGTAGCGTATACCTGCTACGAATTCTCCTTTTATGCCCGTACTTCGTAAGGGGACTCGGCATCCATTACAGACTAATATGTGTCGTTCTGGCACAAAGCCGCTTACTTTTACCTGAAGTCGCTCTAAGGAAGAATCCACAAAGCGTGCTGTTCCTGAGTTGGACAATTCTTCGCCCAGTACGTGCCAGGGCTCGATACCCAAACGTAATTCCATTTGGATGTTATCGACCGTAACGGTGCCGTAATGCGGGAAACGGAACTCAAAGAAGGGGTCAAACCATGAAATATCAAAATGGTAACCAGCGTCTTTGAGGTCATTGACGATGTCGACCATGTCCAAATAAACAAAATGCGGCAACAGGAACCGATCGTGAAGTTCGGTGCCCCAGCGAATCAATTTTTTCTTGTACGGTTGTTTCCAAAACTTAGCAATCAACGCTCTCACCAACAGGGTTTGTACGAGATTCATGTGTTTGTGAGGTGGCATGTCAAACGCCCTGAATTCGAGGATACCCAATCGCCCCGTGGAAGAATCGGGCGAATAGAGTTTGTCAATGCAAAACTCAGTGCGGTGCGTATTTCCCGTAATATCAACCAATAGGTTTCTAAAAATCCGGTCGACCATCCAGAAAGGCACTTCTTCATCGTCAGGAATTTGGTCAAAAGCAATTTCTACTTCGTACAGGCGATCGTCGCGCCCTTCGTCAATGCGGGGTGCCTGACTGGTTGGGCCAATGAAAGGCCCGGCAAACAGATAGCTTAACGCAGGGTGATGTTGCCAGTAAGTGATCAAACTGCGCAACAAATCGGGACGGCGAAGCACTGGACTATCGGCAGGTTTAGCGCCGCCAATGGTGACGTGGTTGCCTCCGCCTGTGCCCGTATGACGGCCGTCCACCATAAACTTGTCAGTACCGAGCCGGGAATAAAAAGCTTCTTCGTACAAAGCACTGATGTTGTCCACCAACTCCTGCCAACTTGCCGCAGGATGAACATTGACCTCAATCACGCCCGGGTCAGGCGTGACCATGAGTTTTTGAATTCGGTAATCAGACGGCGGCGTGTAACCTTCAATACGTACGGGCATTTGCAGCTTCTCGGCGGTGGCTTCCACGCAGGCTACTAAGTCAAGATAATGCTCTAAGTAATCTACGGGGGGTAAAAACACGTAAACAATGCCGTCTCTTTCTTCCACCGATAGGGCCGTGGTGAACGTACTTAATTCAAAAAGCAGAGATTTGTCTTTCTCTTCTTCTGATGCATTTTTGGGAAGAACGGGCAATTGATAATCAGGAGCGATGGTACCGTATCTTTTTTGGGCAGTTGCCTGATAGGCGCCAAGGGTTCCCAGTTCTTCAAACGGACTGCGTTCAACGATGGGTTCTTTTTTCTCTTTCGCCACCTTAGGTAAAGATTCTAAAGGCAAACGTAAACCAGCGGGAGAATTCCCCGGAATCAAAAAGACGTGTTTCCGACGGAACTCCCACAAACAACTCGTCCACGCTTTGGTTTTATAGTCCCATTTGAGTGGCACAACAAAGCCTGTTGGGTTGTTTAAGCCCTTTTCAAAGATTTTCGCCATCGTTTGCCGCTGCACTGAATCTTTTAAATTTACTTCCAGCGGGTCGAGATTTACGGGCAATTTGCCTTCTTCCAAAGCCCAATAAATCGGGTCTTCGTACGTGGGCATCAGGTTTTTGATATTAATTCCAAGGTATTTCGTGAGTTCCTCCGCGAAACTATTTGCCTCCTGAAACGTATATTTTGTTTCATTTTCTTTGGCTACCAACGCATCATTTTGCCACATTGGTAATCCGTCTTTGCGCCAGTAGAGTGCATACTGCCAACGGGGGAATAATTCGCCCGGGTACCATTTTCCTTGTCCAAAATGGAGTAAGCCGCCATGGGCAAAGCGGTTTTTGAGCCGTAGCGCGAGGTCATAGGCCAATTTACGTTTGAGTAGACCGTCGGCGGTAGAATTCCATTCGGCCCCTTCAAAATCATCTATGGAAACAAAGGTAGGTTCGCCGCCCATAGTGAGTCGTACGTCTCCTTCCTGCAAGTCTTTTTCCACATCATAGCCTACCTGCATCACGTTAGCCCATTGTTTTTCGGTGTAGGGTTTGGTTACCCGTGGGTCTTCGTGGATGCGATACACATGGTTATCAAATTCAAACGTCACTTCGCATCTGTCAGTGGCACCGGTGACGGGCGAGGCACTTGCGTGGTCCGGAGTGCAGCAAAGTGGGATGTGTCCTTCACTTGCAAAAAGCCCGGAAGTCGGGTCGAGTCCAATCCAACCCGCACCCGGTACATAAGCTTCAGCCCACGCGTGTAAATCGGTGAAATCGGCTTCGGGTCCGGAGGGGCCATCCAAGGATTTAATGTCAGAGGTCAATTGCACCAAATAGCCCGAAACAAACCGCGCAGCAATGCCCGAGTGCCGTAATATTTGAACCAACAGCCAAGCAGAATCACGGCAAGAACCGCTTAGAGAAGTGAGCGTTTCTTCGCAGCTTTGTACGCCCGGCTCCATGCGTACATTGTAGAATAAATCGCTGAAAATCTTTTGGTTAATATATACTAAATAATCAACGGTTTTTATGCCTTTGGTGACTTTATTCTGCTCAATCCATGCCATCAATTTGGGGCCGGCTTCCCGTGCTTCCAAATACGGTACCAATTCTTTTTGGAGTTGCGCATCGTATTGAAAAGGAAATTTTTCGGCCGATTCTTCCACAAAAAAATCAAACGGATTGATGACCTGCATTCGGGCAATCACTTCAACCTCAATACTGAGCTCGGTGGTTTTTTCGGGAAAAACAACCCGCGCCTGATAATTGCCGAACGGGTCCTGTTGCCAGTTGATGAAATGGTTTTTGGGAGAAATTTTAAAAGAATAACCTTCAATGGGCGTCCGGGAATGGGGAGCAGGGCGCAGTCGAAAAATATGAGGAGACAGGCTTACGCTTCTGTCAAAGATGTATTTTGTTTTGTGGGAAATGGCAACTTTTATGGACATAAAGAGCTGATTTTAAAACTAATTTTATGACATTCTACGTAAAAAAAGGGAAAATTGTGCTATAAATTAAAGGAAAGATTGAAAAATTATAAATTTCCTTGAAGGAGTAATAAAATTTAATCACTTACCGAAAAAAGTGGAATGAGCAGTACAAATCCAAGCGAATAAGGCTTTTACCGTTTCTTGGTTGTTTTATCTCAACTTAATCACAAATCATCTCGTTTCTGGTCGGAAATAAGCTAATTTTACAATTCTAACGAAAGTTAGTGGGTGTACCTACCAACGGTTCCTTGATTTTAACGCGTGGAAAAGGCTTGAGGGATGACCAACTAAAAGCGGCAGTGGATGAATTATTAAAGGAAATAAATGCGAAAAAGTAAAATGTATTCGTGACGATTTCGTATTTACTAATACATAAGTTACTAATGCTCCGTAGAAGACCTATCTGACCCCTTGTAGATAATAGCTTTTACGGAGCATTTTTTTGAAATTTCTTCGCCAAAGCAATGGGCTGTTAAAGTCCCAAACTCTTCAAAAAATCATCCCGATAACTGCTGCCGATAGGAATTTCGTGGTTTTGGACAAAGACCCGATTGCCTTCAATGTGCGTGATTTTGGCTTTGTTGATGATAAATGAACGGTGTACGCGCAAAAACAATGATTTAGGCAAAAGCTCCTCAAAACTCGAAAAGGTCATACTTGGAAGTAGGGTGTTCTGAGTTGTGACAATTTTGGTGTAATTGCCCTGTGCTTCGGCAAACAGCAACTCTTCGTGCAAGATTTTATAAATTTTTCCGTCAAATTTCAGGAACAGATAGTTCTCCGTTTTTCCGTTTTCCATTCCTCCCTGTTCCGACCCGTTTAATCGTTCCAATGCCTTATCAATGGCCACAATAAAACGTTCGAGCGAGAAAGGTTTTAATAAATAATCAATGGCTGCCAAGTCGAAGGCGTCGACGGCGTATTCTTTGTAGGCCGTGGTAAAAATGACCTGAGGTTGATTTTTAAGGGTTTTCAGAAAGGCAATGCCGTTGAGAACAGGCATGTTGATGTCCAGAAAAAGAATATCAATTTTTTGGGTTTGCAGGATTGTTTTGGCTTCCAAAGCATTACCAACGGAGGCCACGATATGGAGCATGGATAAGTGATCGCAATAGGCTTTGATGATTTCGCGGGCTATGGGCTCATCATCAACAATCAGGCAATTGATTTGGGGCATTTTGGATTCATTTTTGAACCATATAAGGCATATAAGAAAATATGAGGAATCTTATATTTTCTTATATGCCTTATATGGCAATAAATTATTTTATTTTCAACTGCAACATGACCTGATAAAACCCGCCTTTGTCTTCCACTTTCAAATCATGTTCCCCGGCATAAAGTAATTCCGATCGTTTTCTAACGCTGGCAAGCCCAAAACCGCTGTTTTTGTTGACCAAGTTACTTTCTTCGGGAGCCGGTCTGTGGGAATTTTTGATGGAAAACAAAATCGAATTCGCCCAAGTCTTCAGGGTAATATCAATGAAAATCTCTTGGTCGACGGTGTTTTTGGAATGTTTAAAGGCATTCTCAATAAAAACAATCAATAACATGGGCGCGATTTTGATTTCCGAATTGGTGATTTCTTCCATGGAAGTTGTCAGCACCAGCCGCTCACCGAGGCGTATTTTCTCAAAATCTATGTAATTGTTGATATAAGTCAATTCCTCTTTTAAAGGTACAAACAATTCTTTGGTATCATACACCGAATACCGTAACAAATCCGCCAGTTTCAGCAACAGCGGGGGGATTTTTTCGTGTTGGGTAATGGATAAACCGTACAAATTATTGAGGGTATTGAACAAAAAATGCGGGCTCAATTGCGATTGCAAAAGCTGGAGTTCCGTTTGACTGTTAGCGGCCGTTGTTTGGGCTTCCCGCAGTTGATGTTGAACGTTGTTGCGAACCATCTTGATTAAAGTCCCCAATGCCAAACTAACGATAACAAACGGAATCCAAAACAAAAGTCGTGTGGCCATATTTCCCTGAAAAGGGAGCGCAAACAGCCCGATTACGCAACCGATAATCAGAACCCCCATTGCAATGATGTATTCATTGGAAATCGGTTTTGCGGTTGAAATCCAAAGTTGAGAAAGGTACCTTCCCGCAAATACACCAATTACAAATAAGAAGGTAATCGTTGCGGCTACGGCCTCATCTTCGTGAACACCTATTGCTTTGACGTACATTTCAATCGTCAAAAAAAGGGGGATGCTGAAAAGAAGCGATAAAAAAATATAGAGGTTCTTTCCAAAAAAAGAGGTTAACCAATGGCTATTTGAGTTACTCATGAGTGTACTGTTTACGTGTGTTTTACTAAATCAATGAGCAAAGGTGAGGATTTGGGTAAAAGTTCTGCCATTTTGATGACGAATACGGCCAAAATCCTGACGGAAACCCTTTGGAAGGCCATCAACCGGTTCAACAGGCAAAATGGGCATTCCGTCAGGCATTTGGCAAGATACAACAGGTTTTTTTTAGGAGGTAAACCACCGAGTCAATATTTGCACCGTGATACTTGATTCATTCTCTTAAAATAACACGCCCATGAAAACTTCAGCCATTTTACTTTTAACCCTTTTTTCGTTTTCCATTTTCGCTCAAACAATCTCAAAAACTATTTCAGGTACAGTCAAAAACACGCAGAACGAAATCCTCCCCGGCGCTACTGTGAAATTACTAAAAGCCACCGACTCGTTGATGCTTGCCAGAGAAATTACCAATGCCAACGGTAAATTTCAGTTTAATAATCTCCAAAACGGAACCTATTTATTGGCAATCACGGCCATGGGTCAAAAGCCTTTTACGAGTGTAGCGCTTACCATTGACGATACGCGCAGCAACATTGTGTTGCCCGTCATTGTGCTGTTACCCGCTAAAAACATTGAACTGAAAGAAGTGGTAGTCAAAGCCAAACGGCCGCTCATTGAGCAGGATATTGACAAAACCATCGTAAACGTAGAGTCGATGATCAGCAGTGCGACGAGCAATACGCTGGAAGTCCTGGAAAAAACGCCCGGCGTGACCGTAGGCAGCAACGGCGAAATCAGCCTCAACGGACGAAGCGGTATCTTGGTGCTGATTGACTGTCGCGCTACTTATATGTCAGGTCCCGATTTGGCCGCGTATCTAAAATCACTGCCGGGGGGATTGTTGGATAAGATTGAGTTGATGGACAATCCTTCGGCTAAGTACGATGCGGCCGGCAATGGCATTATCAATATTCGTCTGAAAAAGAATAGAGTAGGAGGTTTTACGGGCAATAGTTCAATGGGTTCCAGCCAAGGCGTTTATGGAAGACACAACGGCTCCCTGAACATGAATTACAACCACAAAAAGCTTAATGTATTTGCCAATTTGGGAGCAAACAAAGAAAAAAATTACAACAACGATGTTTTTGACCGACTCTTTTATGATACGCGGGGGCAACAAACCTCAAACGTGTTGCTCCTCAATGACAATATCTCCGATAACAAAAGCCTGAATGCCATTCTGGAGCTGGATTTTGCCGCAACCCCAAAAACAACATACGGATTGATGCTCAATTTGAATGGCGGCACCCGAAACGCAATCATTGATTATCAAAGTAATAACTATAATACCAATCGTTTGCTTGATGCGATAGGAAATGGGAATACTGTGCTGAACGATAAAAGAACAAACTTCGGAACTAACCTGAATCTTCAGCATAAATTTAACAAACCGGGGCAGGAAATGATGGTGGATATGAATTATCTTAACTACCAATCTAATGGAAATCAGCGGGTGCAGAATTTTCGTTATTTGCCCGAAGGCGCCTTGGCCGAGCAAGATGAGTTTCTGTACTTGGTTCCCGGTACTATCAATATCTATACAGCCAAGGCAGACTATGTTCACCCGTTGAAAAAGAAGACAAGTTGGGAAGCAGGGGTCAAATCCAGCGTCATTGACAACGACAACATTTCAAATTACTTTAACGTAAAAGGGACTGTTCAAACGATTGACAACGGAAAATCCAATCACTTTAAATACCATGAAAACATAAACGCTGCCTATTTCAACACCCGAAAAGAATGGAAACGGGTAGGAATACAATTGGGACTGCGGGCGGAAACTACCCAAGCGAGAGGGAATCAATTGGGCAACGAAGTCGTGCAAGGCAGCACTTTTACTAAAAATTATACAAAGGTGTTTCCAAGTCTGTTTATCAATTATAAATTGGACAGTTTGAATAAGAATTCGCTGAATTTGAGTTTTACGCGCAGAATAAATCGTCCTGATTATCAGTCGCTTAATCCTTTTGTGTTTTTTAGAGATCAATATTCCTACACAGCTGGCAATCCCTTGCTGTTTCCGCAATACCAGAACCGGATTGAATTGAAATTTCAGCATAAACAATGGTTGCAGATGGGCTTGAGCTACAACCGATTCACCAACGTGATTTTTCAAACGACGGAGGCCATTGATACTATCTTTATTACACGCCCCAACAACGTTGCCTCAGGTTTTATGCTGTTGCTCAACACCACGTTGTCTGCCTCGCCGACCAAATGGTGGAACCTGATTTATACCATACGTTTATCACACATGGGGCTCAACGGCATGAGTTACACCGAAAAATTGAATCCAAGGGCTTATGTAGCACGGTTTGAAGTGTACAACCAATTTCGATTGAATAAAGGCTGGAGTGCCGATTTGTCAGGTTATTATGCAAGTTCAGACCTTAATGGGCAGGCGTATACGGATATGATGTACCGGGTGGGCGGAGCAGTGCAAAAGAAAATTTGGAAAGACAAAGCAAGTTTACGAATCTCCGTTGATGATGTGTTTCACTCGTGGATTCGGCACAACCGTTCGGTCAGTATCAAACAGGCGCAGTTTTTTCAAACCAATGAATCTGATACCCAACGGATTGGTGTAGCGTTTACCTATCGTTTTGGAAAAGATACCTTTGCCCGCAAGCGTCGCCACAATGACAATGCCGCCGATGATGAAAAAGGGCGGGTGAATTAAAGGAAAACTTCTGCTACAGTAAGTCAATGGGTTCTGAACGGCGATTCGGAATCCATTGACTTTATAGAAGTAAAGCAGTTGTGAAAATTTAGTATTGTTTTCGATTATTTTCTATTTTGTGCGTATTACTGCGAATAATTTCAAAAAAATACCGTTAAAAGACAATTTGTTTTTCATGGAAATATGGGTATTGGGTTTATAATTTATGATATTTAACTTTGCGTCATGAATGTTATAGATTTTGACAAATTTAAAGAGTTACAATACTGCAATAATGAATTGTGCAAGTATCATAACAAAATAGGTCATGGCAACGTGTGTATTTTAAGTCGCAAAAACAATCAAGTCTATTGTAACGGGTGTAAGCATCGTTGGGTTTTAACAAAAGACACTTTTTTCTATGACCTTCGCAGTGATAAATCTTTAATAA
>NZ_JAIXST010000152.1 GCF_027484545.1 Runella sp.
CAACGGGGGCATCTTTCGGGTGTATTACACATCAGGTAGGTTATTTAGGTTCTTGGTAAAACAAAAATAACACCCCGATTGCCCCTTACAAAATCAGCACCATAATTGGCGCACTACCGGTTAAATTACAGGAATTTTACCAATCTTATTTCGAGCATGATACGTAATTTCGCTTCGCTCTCCCTGCTGTTGGGTCTGTCAATGGCTCAGGGAGCATTCTCACAAACTAAACTCATTGAAAAAGTAACGCGTAAAGGCAATGAATTGGTCATTCCGTACGAAAAGTATGCATTGGCCAATGGGCTAACCGTTATTGTCCACGAAGACCACTCTGACCCGGTTGTGCACGTGGATGTTACCTACCACGTTGGCTCGGCCCGCGAAGAAATCGGTAAATCCGGATTCGCCCACTTTTTTGAGCACATGATGTTTCAGGGCTCCGACCACGTTGCCGACGACGAGCACTTTAAAATCGTTACCGAATCAGGAGGTACGCTAAATGGCTCGACCAACCGCGACCGAACCAACTACTACGAAACTGTACCAAGCAATCAGCTGGAGCGCGCGCTTTGGCTCGAAGCTGACCGTATGGGTTTTTTGCTGGATGCCGTAACGCAGAAAAAGTTTGAAATACAACGGGCTACGGTCAAGAACGAACGGGGGCAAAACTACGACAACCGACCTTATGGACTGGCCAGCGAAACAACTGCCAAAAATCTGTATCCGTACGGCCACCCGTATTCGTGGCTGACCATCGGTTACCTTGAAGATTTGAATCGGGTGAATGTCAACGATCTAAAGAACTTTTTTTTACGTTGGTACGGTCCTAACAATGCCGTTTTGACGGTGGGTGGTGATGTAACTGCGGCACAGGTGGTGCAATTGGCCGAAAAATATTTTGGTACTATTCCAAAAGGCCCGGCCGTCACAAAAACAACCGTTCCTCCTGCGATATTGGATAAAAACCGGTATGTATCGTACGAGGATAACATTCGTTTTCCAATGCTCCGTTTTACGTACCCGACTGTTCCTCTATACCATTCGGATGAGACCGCGCTGGACGCGCTGGCCGATATTCTCGGAGGGGGCCGTAACTCGTTGATGTACAAAAATTTCGTTAAGTCAGAGAAAGCAACCCAGTCCAACGCGAGTCACCCGACGACCGAATTGGCAGGGGAATTTTCGTTAAATGTGCTTCCCTTTCCAACCACACGGCTCGATAGCGCGGAAATGCTTCTGCAACGTACCTTGGCTGAATTTGAATCGCGCGGCGTTACTGACGATGACCTTGCTCAATTTAAAGCCACTCGCGAAACAAACCTGATTGAAGGACTGTCGAGCGTATCGGGAAAAGTGTCACGATTGGCTGCCTATCAGACATTTGCACCGACCGCAAACTACCTGCCTCAGGAGTTAAAAGAGCTTCAAAAGTTGACAAAAGCAGATATAATGCGGGTGTATAATCAATACATCAAAGGCAAAAGCGCAGTCGTTCTGACTGTTTATCCAACGGGGAAAAAAGATATTGTAATTCACCCTGACAATTATACGGCATCGCCCGACGGTTACAAAGCCCCCAATTATGGCTATTATGGACTGACGTATAAAAAACCGACAGATTCGTTTGACCGCAGCAGAAAACCGGCTTCTGGCACCAACCCGGCTACTAAAGTGCCCCCTTTCTGGACCGATAAACTGCCGAACGGCATCAAAATGATTGGTGTTCGCAATGACGAAATTCCAACCGTAACGCTGCTGTTGTCCATTAAAGGCGGTCATTTGTTGTCAGCTACGGATATGTCAAAATCAGGTATTGCGCAGCTGACGGCTTCCATGATGAACGAAGCCACTCAAAATTTTACGTCGGAAGAAATCAATAACCGATTGGAAAAATTGGGAAGCAGCATCTCCATCGGTGCTTCCACGAGCGAAATCAGCATTTCGGTGGAGTCACTGACTAAGAATCTGGATGCTACCCTTGCGCTGCTTGAAGAAAAATTGTTCAGACCTAAATTTGCGCCTCAAGACTTTGCCCGCCTGAAAAAACAGTTGTTGGAAAATATCCAAAATCAAAGTACTCAACCGGTTGTCATTGCCAATAAAGCCTACAACCGACTGTTGTTTGGCGAAGGCGATATCCGGGCGATTCCCGTGAGCGGCACTTCAAAAACCGTAGAAAGCATTACATTAGACGATATCAAAGCTTTTTACGAGAAAAACCTGTCGCCTTCCATGGCCAATTTGGTGATTGTGGGCGATGTTGAGCAGGCCGATATTACGCCTAAACTTGGTTTCCTGAGTAAATGGGCCGTAAAACCTGTCACGATTCCAACGCTGACTGCGGCTAAATCCATTGACAAAACACGTATTTATCTGATTGATAAAGGAAAAGCGGCTCAGTCGGAAATTCGTATTGGGTACGTAACGGATATGCCTTACGACGCTACTGGCGATTATTACCGCACCGGCTTGGCCAATTACATTTTAGGCGGCGCATTCAGCAGTCGGATTAACCTCAACCTGCGCGAAGACAAAGGTTTCACCTACGGAGCCCGTTCTTCTTTTACCGGCAGTCGTTTACCCGCCGTTTTCACGGCTCAGGCAGGAGTAAAAGCTGCCGCTACGGATAGCTCGGTGGTTGAGTTCATCAAAGAAATTACCAACTACGGCAAAGATGGAATTACCGACGAAGAACTGGCTTTTACCAAAAATTCGATTGGGCAACGGGATGCGTTACGCTACGAAACTTCCCTTCAAAAAGCGATTTTTCTGAGCCAAATCATTGACTATGACTTGCCTCGCAACTTTGTGGAGCAACAGAGCGATATTTTGAAGAAAATTACGAAAGAAGATATTAAGTCGATTGCCCGCAAGCGCTTACCGGTCAACAAAATGGTGATAACCGTGGTGGGTGATAAAAATTTGATCAAGCCGGGCTTATCACGTTTAGGCTACGAAGTCATCGAACTGGACAAGGAAGGAAAGCTGCTTACTGCCGGTGACGCTTCTACCGCGCCTCATGCCAAAGCAGGTTCGTTGTCGGGTGGACAGCCGAAGAATTAAACATTGGAAACAACGTCGGCGAGGTTTAGAACGGGGGCACGGTACGCCGTAGCGGCCCAGCCCTCGCCGACGTTTGCGCTCGTCAAATCTTCATACTCAATGCAATACGTTTCCGTGCCAAGTCTACTTCCACTACTTTGACCGTAACATGTTGTTGTAATTTCACCACTTCGTTAGGGTCTTTGATGAAGCGATTAGCCATTTGGGAAACGTGAACCAGCCCATCCTGTTTTACGCCAATATCCACAAAAGCGCCAAATGCCGTTATGTTGGTCACAATGCCCGGCAAAATCATACCTTCGTGCAAATCTTCGGGTTTGCGGATACGGCTGTCGAACTCAAAAGCCGTAATGCGCTCGCGTGGGTCACGGGAAGGTTTTTCCAGTTCTTTCAAAATATCCTGTAACGTCAATAAACCCGTGGTTTCGCTTACGTATTTCTGCGGCGTAATTTGGCGACGCAGTTCCGGTTTCTTCATCAATTCAGCCACATTCGTGTTCAAATCCTTTGCCATTTTTTCTACGACGGGATAACTTTCTGGGTGAACAGCGCTGTTGTCCAACGGATTAGGCGCATTTTCGATGCGTAAAAACCCTGCTGCCTGTTCAAACGCTTTTCCACCCAAACGCGGGACTTTCATCAATTGCTGACGCGATTTGAAATCGCCGTTTTGAGCACGGTATTCCACAATATTCTTGGCCAGAGAAGGCCCTAAACCCGACACGTATTGCAACAGGTGCTTACTGGCGGTATTGATATTGACCCCAACGGAGTTTACGCAACTCTCTACCACCGTGTCCAACGCTGTTTTTAGCATGGTTTGGTTAATGTCGTGCTGATATTGACCTACGCCAATGGATTTTGGGTCAATTTTAACCAATTCGGCCAAAGGGTCCATCAATCGGCGACCGATAGAAACTGCCCCGCGAACAGTTACGTCTTTGTCAGGAAACTCCTCGCGAGCTACATCGGAAGCGGAGTAGATGGAAGCCCCTTGCTCGGACACCATAAACATCTCTATGGCTGTCGAAGAACTCCCTTCGGGTTTTATCTTCTTAATGAAATCTTCCGTTTCGCGGCCGGCAGTACCGTTTCCGATGGCAATGGCTTCAATACGGTGTTTCTGAACTAAATTCTTGATGGACGCTTCGGCGTCGATGGATTTGTCAAAAGGATAAATGACCGTATCGGCCAAGAGATTTCCCTGAGAATCCAAACAGACTACCTTGCAACCTGTACGGAAGCCGGGGTCGATGGCCAATACGCGCTTTTGCCCAAGGGGAGAAGCCAAAAGCAACTGCCGCAGGTTTTCGGTAAACACTTGAATAGCGTAACGGTCCGCTTTTTCCTTGGAAATGTTTGAAAATTCGTTTTCGATGCTGGGCTTCAACAAACGCTTGTAGGCATCGGAAACCGTTTGCTCCAATTGTTCTTTGCAGGCAGGTAATCCTTTGATAAACACACGGTCCAGAAACTCAACAGCCATATCTTCATCAGGTGAAATGTCAATACTCAAAAAACCTTCTTCTTCGCCGCGACGAATGGCCAACAGGCGGTGCGACGGGATTTTATTGAGCGGTTCGCTGAAATCAAAGTAGTCGCGGTACTTGGCACCTTCTTCTTGCTTGTTTTTCTTGACTTTGGAAGAAATCAATGCCGTACGCTCAAAAGCAAAGCGGGTTTTGTTACGAGCATCTACGTTTTCCGATACCCATTCGGCCATGATGTCGCGCGCCCCTTGGAGAGCCTCTTCAATGGTTCCAACCTGCTCATTTAAAAACTGTTCGGCTTTGCGTTCGGGGTTGGCTTCTTTTCCCGAAAAAATCAATTGAGCCAACGGCTCTAACCCTTTTTCGATGGCCATCGTCGCGCGGGTTTTGCGCTTGGGCTTGTAAGGCAAATAAATATCTTCCAGCGTTTGAAGTACGTAGGTACTTTCGAGTTTTTTACGCAACTCAGGTGTCAGCTTGCCTTGTTCGTTAATACTTTTTAAAATGGCTTCACGACGTTTTTCAACCTCCTGAAATTTTTGGTATTGTTCTTTGATGGCAAGAATTTGAACCTCGTCGAGTTGTCCGGTCATTTCTTTACGATAACGAGCAATGAACGGAACTGTGGCTCCTTCGTCAAAAAGAGTAATGGTGTTCTGGGTCTGACGCTCGCTGATTCCTACAATCGGAGCAATAAATTGTGATGCGGTCATTTATTTGTGAATGGTGAATTAGTGATTCGTGAATTCAATTTTGAAATGCAATTTTTTGTTTTTGAATAAACTCAATGGGGGATAAGAACTTGAGTGCTTTTCTGGGCCTGTTGTTTAGTTTATTTTGAATGTTTTCAATATAG
>NZ_JAIXST010000166.1 GCF_027484545.1 Runella sp.
AAAATCCCAAACTCACTCCGTTTTTATCAGCGTTTGCCTCCCGAAAGATTATTTCAGCACTTTTTTAGAAGGAGCAGCTTTTACCTTGCTCTTTCTATTCTTTAAAAAATTGCTAAATGCTTTATCGTTATTAGCTGGCTCCGCAGAACTGTTGATTAAAAAATCAGCGGTGTGTAATTTTTGGAAGTTGAGGCTATTTTTCATCTGAGAAATTTTGATAAAAGGCTCTAAACCAAACCGACGTTAGATTTAACTACTTGCTCAGATTCTGAACTTCTAAATCAACGTAGGGCTCAAGTACATTCTCGGCTATATATAACTTGTTGAAGACAAAGGCAGCATAGTAAACCATGTCTAAATCGGTATCAATGATTTTCCGATTGAACTTAAGGAGATGAGGCGGAGCTACTTCCCTAAACCACCTATTAAACAAAATATTTCGGGCTCTCGCCTGATTATCAAGACTATCACAAATGTACAATAACACACAATCGGGATGGGTATCCGAAAAATCTTTCAATACTTTCAAAATAGTTGTCCTTATTCTATCATCAAAAACAGAAGTACGATTGCCTACTGGGTAGAAGCTAAACTCGAAAGATTGGTAGCCTAAATTCGTAAAAAGCAGTATGTTTTTCAAAAACTATCCTATACTCTATACCTGCGTCGGTTATAAATAGAAGGCCGTTTGAGAAGGACTCAATATTATTAGGGGGCTGACAAACTCAATCCCTCGGCTGGTTGTAAGCTCTGACAAATCTTTACCCTTGCTTGATATAGTCGCGTATAAGCCTTTTATCCTCTATCTTTTTTCTGATAAAGGACTCTGCTTTAGAACTTGCTTTCACGGGCTGAGCATCAGGGTTGTCGGAATTCACAACAATAATCATGACTACTATTTGAGTTTTGTTTTGTCTAATCAAAGATAAGAACGAAATCACCAATAAAAAAATTCGTATTTCCCACTAATCCCCAAAAATCACAAATTCACTTCGCCTTTATGGGCATTTGTACCTCTGGGCGACATCGGTTATTTCCAGGCAAATGACAAAAACAACGTATAGAAATTGGAGATAAGTCAATTTCGGTTATTTGCCTTTACCTTTTGCAAATAGCGGGTAGAAAATCAGCACACGTAGCGTTATATGAGTAGTTGCTCTCGTTTTTTAGCCTTTTGAGGGAAAAATGCCCTTTTACTTGCATTTGATTCTTTATATTTGTCCTAACCGTTAACATAAACTGTCTCGACAGGCACTTACTTTGTTTGATTACTTATAACTATTATTTTAATGAATTGCCCTAAAAAAACTCCCTCTACCTATATCAGTTTGTACCTGCTCCTATTTTGTCTCGCATTCTCTTCCTGTAAAGAAAAGAAAGAAAAAGGCAAAGGCGGCGGCGGCGATGAGAAAAAAGACAAGCCCACTCTCGTAGATGTAATGGTGGCAACTCTCCAACCAATAACCAATGTAGTGGAAGCCAACGGAACAATCATTCCTAATGAATCAACGGAGTTACGGCCCGAAGTCAGCGGACGGCTCACGTATTTAAACGTTCCAGAAGGAAAATCAGTAGCTCAGGGAACTATATTAGCCCGAATCAACAGTGCGGATTTGGAAGCACAGGTACAGCGGACAAAAGTTCAATTGGAGACCGCCACTCGAACTGAAGAACGCCTTAGAAAACTATTGGACGTAAACGGAATCAATCAAAGCGACTATGATGCCGCACTGAATACCGTCAATACTCTGAAAGCGGATGCTGCTTATACTCAAACGCTCATTGACAAGACTATTGTTCGGGCTCCTTTTAGTGGCACCATTGGATTGCGTCAGGTGAGCCCAGGCGCGTACGTGACTCCAACAACTATTCTTGCTACCATGCAACAGCTGGGCAGGATGAAAATAGACTTTACCCTTCCTGAAGAAAACAGCGACCTGATACGGATAGGAAGTGTAGTAAAAGTAAAACTGGAAGGCAGGGATACCACCATGAGAAGAGCAACGGTGATAGCGCTCGAACCCCAAGCCAACCGCCAAACCCGTAACTTGATGGTGCGGGCATTATTAGATAATGCGCGGGTCAATCCGGGGGCTTTTGCCAAAGTGATTATCAGCAGTGGCAATAATAAAAAAGCCATTTTGATTCCTACCAATGCCATCATCCCTGACGATAGAAACAATCAAGTAATTTTAGTAAAAGGGGGTAAGGCCTCCTTCGTCAATGTCCAAACGGGAACACGTACTGCCAATAATGTTGAAATCACGCAAGGAATCAGTGAAGGCGACTCGGTGGTAGTAACCGGCGTGTTGTTTGCCAAACCTGACGCCATTCTCAAAGTACGAAAAGCAGCAAAACGATGAATATCTCAGAATTATCTATAAACCGCCCCGTGCTTGCCACAGTCATGAACTTGGCAATCGTCATCTTTGGAGTCGTTGGGCTTACTTTTTTAGCCGTTCGTGACTATCCAGCCATTGACCCTCCCCAGATTTCGGTGAGTACCTCTTACACAGGAGCCAACTCCGATATCATCGAAAGCCAAATCACTGAACCGTTGGAGAAACAAATCAACGGAATTCAAGGCATCCGTACCATCACCTCATCCAGTTCGCAAGGCAACAGCCAAATTAGCGTAGAGTTTAATTTGGGAGTAGATTTGGAAGATGCCGCCAGCGACGTACGCGATAAGGTAAGCCAAGCCGTTCGCAGCCTTCCTCAGGACATTAATGCACCGCCAGTAGTATCAAAAGCCGATGCTAACGGAGATTTTATTATGATTGTGGCCATTCAGAGCGAGACCAAAAGCCTTTTGGAGCTAAGTGACTACGCTGAAAACGTGCTGCAACAACAGATTCAAACGGTTGATGAAGTAAGTGCAATTAATATCTTTGGGCAGAAAAGCTATGCCATGAGGGTATGGCTCAATCCTGACAAGATGAACGCGTACAACGTCGCATTCTCGGATATTCGTACGGCACTCAACAGCGAAAATATTGAGTTGCCCCCCGGAAAAATATATGGCAACAACACCGATTTAACGATTCGGGTATTGGGGCGCATGACCACCGAAAAGCAATTCCAGGACTTAATTATCCGTGAAGATGCTACAGGAATCGTGCGTTTGAACGATGTTGCCAAAGTAGAATTAGGCCCCGAACAATTGGAGCAAAGCTGGAAATACAACGGTCTGCACGCGGTAGGATTGGCGATTATTCCTCAGCCGGGAGCCAATAACATCAAAATTGCCGATGAAATCTATAAACGTCTTGATCAAATTCAGAAAAGCAGTAAAAGCGACATTCAACTCAAAGTTTTAAGCGATAACACCAAAAACATTCGTAATTCATTGGCCGAAGTGGAAGAAACCCTCATCATTTCTTTTATCTTGGTGGTATTGGTTATTTTCTTCTTTTTCCGCGATTGGCTCATTGCCATTCGACCATTGATTGATATTCCTATTTCATTGGTCGCTACGTTTTTTATCATGTATTTGGCGGGCTTTTCAGTCAATATCCTCACCATGTTGGCTATTGTACTGGCAACGGGTTTGGTGGTGGATGATGGGATTGTGGTCACGGAAAATATCTTTAAGAAATTAGAGCAGGGTTTACCCATTCGAAAAGCCGCCATTGAAGGCAGTAAAGAAATTTTCTTTGCGGTCATTTCTACCTCAATCACGCTGGCGATTGTGTTTTTACCCGTGATATTTCTGGAAGGTTTTGTGGGAAGTCTGTTCCGGGAATTTGGAGTCACCTTAGCCGCGGCAGTGTTGGTTTCTGCGTTCGTATCATTGACCATCACACCAGTATTGAACGTCTACTTGACTCGTAAAAAAGCAGGACACGGGTGGTTTTATCAAAAAACCGAACCATTCTTCCGAGGAATGGAAAATGGCTATCAAAGCTCATTAAAAGCATTCCTCAAAGTGCGCTGGATGGCTTGGATCATTGTAGCTGCTTGTGGTGGAATTATCTGGTTTTGCATAGGTAATCTAAAAAGCGAACTCGCGCCCTTGGAAGACCGCAGCAGCATCCGTTTCAACGTGACAGCCCCCGAAGGCACGAGTTATAGCTCAATGGCGAAAATTGCCGACGATTTGGGCAAGTTTTTATATGATTCCATTCCGGAGCGTGATTTCATCTTTGTGCGTACCCCGGGTGGAGGGCCGGGTGGAGGTGGCAGTACCAACAGCGCCGCGCCGCGTTTGGCTTTAGTACCTCCTACCGAACGTAAACGCAGTCAAAGTGACATTACGAATGATTTACAGAAAAAACTAAACCGTTTCAATCAAGCACGGATATTTGCTGTGCAAGAACAAACGATTTCGGTTGGCTTTGGCTCCCGCGGCGGACTGCCTGTTCAATTTATTCTCCAAAACCAAGACTTGGACAAACTGCGGGCTATTATTCCACAATTTTTGGATGCGGCTCGAAGCGATAAAACTTTTGCCAACGTAGACGTCAATTTGAAGTTCAATCGCCCAGAATTAAAACTGACGGTTGACCGTATGAAAATCAAGGACTTAGGGCTAAGCACTCAAGACGTGGTTGCGACCATTCAGGCAGCCTTCAGCGGTGGGCGTTTGGCCTATTTTATTCAGAACGGCTATCAATACTCGGTCATTGCACAGGTAGAAAGGAGCGACCGCAACAAGCCCGAAGACATTGGGCGGTTGTATGTGCGCAATACACGGGGAGAAAACATTCCATTGAGTTCGGTCATTAAATGGGAGGAAAGCACAAACCCTACTACCATTTATCACTACAATCGCTATAAAGCAGCGACTATCTCTGCTTCTTTATCCGAAGGTTATACCATTGGTGATGGCATAGATGCCATGAATAAAATTGCTAATAAACTCTTGGATGAAAGCTATCAAACGGCTCTTTCAGGCCCTTCTAGAGACTTTTCAGAGAGTTCATCCAATATCCTGTTTGCATTTGCACTGGCTTTGGTGTTGATTTATCTGGTATTGGCGGCTCAGTTTGAAAGTTTCATTGACCCGTTCACCATCATGATTACGGTGCCCTTGGCGCTGGCAGGTGCCTTATTAAGCCTTTGGGTATTCAACCAAACTCTGAATATTTTTTCACAGATTGGAATGATCATGCTCATTGGCCTCGTGACCAAAAACGGGATTTTGATTGTAGAATTTGCCAACAAACGTCGAGAGAGTGGGCTTAAAAAAATGGAAGCGGTTGTCGATGCTGCCACCCAACGCCTTCGCCCTATTTTAATGACCAGTCTTGCTACGTCATTGGGAGCTATGCCGATTGCCTTAAGCTTAGGAGCTGCCGGTACCAGCCGTGTTCCTTTGGGTATCGTGGTAGTTTGCGGAATTTTGTTTTCATTGGTACTGACGCTGTTTGTAGTTCCTGCGGTCTACACCTTTATTTCCGGCAAACACAAAACAGCTGATGCTGAAACTCCTGAAGAAAAAGAAGTAGCAGTACACTAAAAACAAACGTTGGCAAGGTTATACGGTACGTAACAAACCTTGCCAACGTTGATACATAACAATTACCTTTTTTGTAACATACTATCTTCAAAATGAAGAAATACACCTTCCTACTTTTCTCTTTATTTTTTACTCAAAGGCTCTTTTCACAAACCCTTACCTTACCCGACGCGGTCAGTATAGCCCTGAAAAACAACCTTGATATTGAAGTGTTGAGAAATAATGTACGAATTGCCGACATTAATAACGACATCAGTATTGCAGGCGGGCGGCCCGTTGTAACTGCCAACATTACTGATAACGAACAAATTACGAACGTAAATCAAAAATTAAATACGGGAGTAGAAATTAAACGCAATGGAGCGATTGCCAACCAGTTAAACTCCAACGTAACGGGAAGTATCTTGCTTTACAATGGTTACCGCGTGAAAGCCACGAAAAACCGGTTGGAACAGATTGAGTTACAGAGTTCGCAATTTGTCAATGCGCAGGTGCAGAATACAATTGCGGCAGTGATGACAAAATACTACGATGTCATTCGGCAACAAGCCTACACCCGTACCATTGACCAGTCCATTGACGTAGCTCAAAAACGTTTGGAGATTGTAAAAGCGCAGCAGAGCGTGGGTTTAGCAAATAATGCCGATTTGTTTCAATCCCAAATTGATTTGAATACGTTGGAACAGACCAAACAATCGCAGCAACTTGTTATCGCTCAGGCCAAAACAGATTTATTGCTGTTGATGAATTCAAGCCCTGATTCCTCAATTATAATTCAGGATACGATCATTGTAGACCGTAGTATTTCCTTACCCAATATTTTAGAAAATCTGAACAGAAATGCCGAGCTGATGGCTGCCAACTACCAGATACGAATAGCAGAACAGTTAATCAAAGAAACGTTGGCACTGCGCTACCCTACCCTACGGGCCAATGCAGGGTACAGCTACAACCGAAATCAGCAAACTGCGGGACAGCTTTTGCTTAACCAAAGCAGCGGTCCGCTTGTCGGTTTATCCTTAGCCGTTCCGATTTATAATGGCGGAATTTTTAAACGGCAGGAACAAATCGCGGGGATAAATGCCAAAAATGCGGGCTTACAAAAAAGTATCTTACAAAGAGATTTTCGTAGTGCTGCTGTAAGAACTTATCAGGCGTACAGCGCAAATTTGCAACAATTGGATAACCAAAAAAAGACCGTAGACTTAGCCAGGCAATTATTAAGTCTTGCTCTTCAACGGTTCCAACTTCGTCAGGCTACCATTGTAGAGGTGCGTCAGGCACAGGAAAGTTTTGAAAATGCGGGTCTTACCATGACAAATTTAAGTTTTGCTGCTAAAGCCGCTGAAATTGAATTGTTGAGATTAATCAATGAATTGAAATAGTTTCAAATCAAACCCTATAAAAAAGGTGCCCCGAAAATAGCTTTCGGGGCACCTTTTTTATATAACTACTCACGAAATCAGATCAACTGTTCGCGCTCCATAATTTCTTTCAATTTGCCCCCCAATTCATCAGAGGCTTTTACCAAAGGCAAACGAACCTCACTACCGCTTATCCCTTTAATTTCAAGGCATTTTTTAATACCTACCGGATTAGACTCGGCATACAGCGGAGCATCCATGTCCAGAAAACGGAACTGAATGGCGGAAGCATCTTCCATACGACCTCCCAAAGCATGCCACACCATTTCCGTAAATTCTTTCGGGAATGCATTGGCGATCACCGAAATCACCCCTTTCCAACCCACGCTTACCATTGGTGTAACGTGATTGTCATCGCCTGAAATCAGTAAAAAGTCTTTTGGACAGGCATCTGCCAATTCCATGTACTGGTCAAAATTGGCGCAGGCATCTTTGATACCAATGATATTGGGGTGTTTTGCCAACTCTACAATTGTCTCCACCTTCATATTGACCACTGTACGTCCGGGCACATTGTAAAGAAAAACGGGTACCGGACTTACGTCTGCAATAGCGGTAAAATGCGCAATCAACCCTTTTTGTGAAGGTTTATTGTAATAAGGACAAACGGATAAAACAGCATCTACGCCCGTAAAATCCGTCTGCTTGAACGTTTCCAGAACAGCACGGGTGTTATTGCCCCCCAAACCATAGACAATTGGCAACTTTTTAGGGTTGTTTTCCCGAACAAACTTCAGCAAATCAAGCTTTTCCTGAGCTGTTGTGGTGGAAGTTTCACCCGTCGTACCCTGGACTACAAGGTAATTTACGCCGCCTTCACTCACTAAGTCGAGAAGTCTTTTAAGGGCCGAGTAATCAATATCAAGGTTGGTGTCGAATGGGGTGACCAAAGCCACGCCCACTCCAAAGAATCTGGTATCCATTTGATTTGTGCTACAGACGGTTTGTCCGTTACGATAACTGGTAGATGAGTGGTAGATTGAACGCTACAAAGGTATCAAAATTTGTCAATCAATTGCGTCCAAAATTATAGCACATGCCTCTCGAATCTGCGTTTCTGTAATGACCAACGGCGGCGCAATCCGCATTGAATTATCGCAAAACAGAAACCAATCCGTAATTACCTGTCGCTGAATAGCTCGGTCAATAATCGGCTTCAGTATTTCAAACGACTCGAACTCTACCGCCAGCATTAATCCACGCCCTCGTACCTCTTTTATTTTAGGGTGAATCAATAACTCTTTGATTAATTGTCCTTTCTCAATAACGCTCTTTTCCTTCGTTTCTCCGTTCCTCCGTGTTCCATTTAAAATATCCTGTACTATTTCCAGCGTAGCCAAAGATGCCGCACAACTCACCGGATGCCCTCCAAACGTAGTAATGTGCCCTAAAATCGGGTTATTTTTAAAAACAGACATCACTTCTTGCGAGGCAATAAACGCTCCAATCGGCATCCCGCCTCCCATGCCTTTAGCGCATAATAATACGTCAGGTACAACCCCGTACTGCTCAAAGGCCCAAAAGCTGCCTGTTCTCCCGAAGCCCGTTTGAATTTCGTCATAGATGAGCAATGTTCCTGTCTCATCACAGCGTTTTCGCAATGCCTGATGATATGCCTCAGGGGGTACCCGTACGCCTGCCTCTCCCGAAATAACCTCAATAATGACGGCGGCTGTTCGCGAGGTAATCATTACTAAATCATCCTGATTTCCATGCCGGATATGGCGAATATCAGGCAATAAAGGCCGAAAATTGCGCTTAAAAAATTCAGCTCCTGCCAAACTCAACGCCCCCTGGGTACTGCCGTGATAGGCGTTAAAACAGGAAATAATTTCAGAACGCCTGGTAAAACGCTTGGCCAATTTCATAGCTCCCTCTACGGCTTCGGTACCAGAATTAGTAAAATAGACGTTGTCTAAAGCCTTTGACTTTGTCAAAGTTTCCACCAAAGCCTCCGCTAATTTCACCTGCGGTGTCTCAATGTATTCGCCATAGACCATTAAATGCAGGTATTTATCCAACTGATCTTGAATGGCTTCCAGTACTTTGGGGTGACGATGACCGACATTGCTCACTGCAATCCCCGAAATCATATCTACGTATTTTTGGCCGTTTTGACCGTATAAATAAATCCCTTCGGCCCGTTCAATTTCCAAGGCCAACGGAAAATCAGAGGTTTGAGCAAGGTGATTATAGAATAATTCCTGACGGTGCGAAAGTGTATTCAACATGGGGCGTATTTTTTTCAACTGCAAATATCAACAAAAAACCTCCGACCAAGGCCGAAGGTTTTTTGCTTTTGTTACTAATCCTTTGCTCTGGCTGTGATTAGTACCCAGCGTTTTGAGTCAATTTTTTATTTACATCCATTTCGCGTTGCGGAATAGGAAGAATCAAGTTGTTGCTATTGAAAGGGGTAGTTCCCACGGTTCCTTTGGTACGCTTGATGTCATGAATCTGCTGACCTTCAAACGCCAACTCCAATTTACGTTCTTTCAGAATAGCCGCCAAGGTCAATTGAGCCGCCGTCAAAGCAGGCACACCCGCACGGGCGCGGATGGTATTTACATCGGCCAACGGCGCCGCTCCCACGGTCGTTCCCAAACGAAAGTTTGCTTCAGCACGCGTCAGGTACATTTCTGCCAAACGAATAACGGGTACATCGCCAAAGCGGTCGTTGAATTTGCTGGTAAAAGTTCTTGAGCCAGCGTTGCTGGTATTGAAAAACTTACCGCGCACATCCGTTGCTTCGTACAAAGCAATATGTTTGGACTGAACCCGAACATCCCCACGACCTTGGTTAAGGGATGACGCATAATACGTATTCAATGCATTGCTTCCATCCTGATCGGTAACAGTAACGCTGAAAATAGCTTCTGAATTACCATCAACAAAAGCACCACCAAAGTTGGCAGTCAATGCGTATTTTGCACTCGTAATCACTCGATTGGCAGCATCCCGCGTCAAGGCATAATTACCCTGCATCAAATAAACCCGGGACAACAGCGCTGCGGCGATAGGTGTTTTGGCCAATTGTTCTGCTTTTGTCAAATCATCTATCACCTGAGCATAGACTTCCGCTACGCTATTACGGGCTTTGTAGTCGGCATCTGTCACGGAGCGCGTTGGGGTCAATACCAAAGGTACTCCCGGGTTAGTAGCATTGTCGCCATCACCCCAAGTTTTTGCAAACAACTTCACCAATTCAAAGTACATTGCACCTCTGATAAGACGCGCTTGCCCTTCAATACCATTTTTGTTAGCAGCACTTACTTTATCCAGTGCATCTAACACGTTATTTGCGCGATTGATAGTGCTGTAAGCAGTCAACCACATATCCCGCACCTGCGTATTTCCTGTGGTAATGGTTTTACGCCAAAGTTCATCTAAAGTAACGAAGGTTCCCCCAAAGACCACTTCGCGGTCATCGCCGAGCAGGTCACCAGAATACTGAATCGCCCCACCGTAGAGGTTAGTACTGCTCATTCCATCATACGTTCCTACTAAAGTTACCTGTATGTCCTGCTCGGTAGCCAAAGCGGTTGATTCATCAATACTTTGCGTAGGCTGTACATCCAAACGGCTGTCGCATGCACTTACCAAAAGCATCGTTGCGGCAACAAACAAAGTGTGTTTAATATATCTTTTCATTTTTGTTTCGGTCAAAGTTTGTGAAAATTAAAAACCAATGTTGATTCCTCCCGTGATTGTTTTGGCCTGAGGAGCGGTATAGAAATCGTAGCCCTGCGCGATGTTGGTGACAACATCATCCGCATTTACTTCCGGATCCCAACCCGTATACTTGGTGAAAGTCAACAAATTCTGCCCTGTCAGGAACAGACGAACACTATTGATTTTAACTTTATTCAACAATGTTTTAGGTAAGCTGTACGAAAGAGTAACGTTCCGCAAACGGATGAATGAACCATCCTGAATAAAGCGGCTTGAAGGTTGCGCACCGTTGTTAAAAAACAAACGTGCTTCGGGGAATGTAGCATTCGGATTTTCTTTGGTCCAGGAATCCAACTGATCCACCGTTTGGTTATCTTCAAACCGGGCATTCGCCGACGAGAAACGGCCTACTCCGTAGAAATTAAGTTTGTTACCAAATACACCGTTAAAGAATACGCTCAAATCAAAGCCTTTGTAGCTGAATGTATTGGTAAATCCGGCAATCAATTTAGGCTGTGGATTTCCAACCACTACGCGTTGGGCTTGATTATACACATTAGTTGTAGCACGGTCTACCGAACCATCTGCATTGGTTGTATTTTTGAACCAAAGGGCATCACCGTTGGCTTTGTCAACCCCGGCATATTCTGCGGTAAAGAACGTACCCAATGGCTGTCCTTCTACGGCACGGCTCATGTTGTTAAGACCTGCTTCAATGATTTGACCTTGCAAATCGGTGATTTTGTTGCGGTTAGCCGCCAAGTTCAGGCTGGTTTTCCATTTGAAAACACCTACTAAATTTTCAGTATTCAAGACAAATTCCACTCCTTTGTTTTCGAGTTTACCCACGTTTCGCACCAACGTGGTAAATCCTGTAGTGCCTGGCACGTTTACGTTCAGCAAAAGCCCCGAAGTTTGTTTGTTGTAATAATCAATTTCTCCACTGATACGGTTGTTTAAAAGACCGAAATCAAGGCCGATATCTGCCTGGTCAGAGGTTTCCCAACGCAAATCAGGATTCGCCAATTGCGATGGACGCTGCCCTGGCTGTCCACCGTAAGCGGCATCCCCTGTGAATAATCCCAATTGCGGAAAATTACCGATTTCAGCATTTCCCGTACGACCATAACTGGCACGTAATTTCAGGAAGCTGACAATGGCATTGTTTTTCAGGAAGTTTTCTTCAGACAATACCCAACCTGCCGATGCTGCCGGGAAGAATCCGTAGCGGCTGTCTCTACCAAAACGAGATGAACCGTCTATCCGTGCACTGAGACTTACCAAATAGCGGTCATTGAATTTGTAATTGGCCCGGGCAAAATAAGATAAGAATCGAAAGTTGGTTTCAGTAGAGCTTCCATCCGTTTTACGGGCAGCACTGGCAATCATCCGATACGCGTCTGAAGGAAAATCCTGTCCCTGTGTCGTATTAAATTTTTCCTGCGATTGCTGGTACGACATCCCCAACGTTCCGTCAATGGAATGTTTCCCAAAGACGTTAATGTAATTGAAGTAATTGTTGGTGTTGTAGTTTTCTACCCGCGTAAACGCGTTTTCTCCGAAGCCTTTGGGTGACCCAAAGTTACGCTGCGTCTTACTGTTGTAATAGGACTCTTCCTGTTGGTTCAATATATCTACGCCCAATTCTGAACGGAAACTTAATCCTTTTACAATTTGAAGTTGACCGTATACACTGCTGATACTGCGGTTTACGGTAGTATTGTAATATGCATTACCAATGTTAATAATGGGATTGTAATACACAGGTATTGAAATATCACCGGGAGGCGTTCCAGTAGGCAAACCCGTTTCAGGGTCATTTTGAGGAGTCATAGGAGGCAATGCCACCATTTGAATAGGGTTGTCAAATTGACGGTCGCCCGACAAACGCTTATTCAAGGTGCGTGCCATGCTCATATTGATTCCCATGCGGAACCGATCTGACACTTTTTGGTCTAAATTAATACGGCCTGACATCCGATTGAGGGCGTTTCCAATCAAAATCCCTTTTTGATCAAGCATTTGACCGGATATAAAAAACGAAGTTTTGTCATTACCACCGCTCATATTCAGATCATACTGGCTCATCGGTGCTTTTTGATACGCTAAGCCTCCCCAATCCGTGCTCACTTGTTTTGGAGTACCAAAAGTCCCCAAACTTTGGGTTTTGAAGAAGTCTTCCATATAAGTGGTATAGGAATCAGGATCGTTGGCGACATAACCATCAATTCGGTCAGAGTTTGCGGCAGCCCGACGGTACAATTGCAAGTATTGTTCTGTATTCAGGAATTTTACCTGTTTTGTTGGCGTGCTTGAACCCATTTGGTAACCGAAATTGATGTTGGTACGTCCTGATTTACCGCGTTTGGTGGTAATCAAAACGACACCATTGGCAGCCCGTGAACCATAAATTGCAGCTGCCGAAGCGTCTTTCAATACTTCAATCGACTCAATGTCCTGTGGGTTAATATCAGCGAGAGGGTTGGTAGCACCACCGTTATTGCTCAAGTTTTGAGTGGTAACAGGAATACCGTCCATTACATAAAGTGGCTGATTGGAAGCAGAAACGGATGAGTTTCCGCGCACCCGCACCTGAATCGCCTGTCCTAATTTAGAAGAGCCCGCTGTTACCTGTACCCCAGCCGCTTTTCCCTGCATAGCTTGGTCAAAGGTATTGACGGGCATATCCTGAATATCGGAGGGCCGAATTTTAGCAATGTTTCCAGTCAGTTCTCTTTTGATTTGTGACCCAAAACCCGTAACCACAATCTCACTCAGGTTTTTGGCATCCGTTGTCAATCGGACATTGATGACCGAACGGCCGTTTACTTTTTCCTCTACGGAAGCAAACCCAACGAAACTAAAAATGAGGGAAGCATTATCAGGAACTGAAACTCGATAGTTTCCTTCACTGTCTGAATTGGCACCGCGAGTAGTACCTTTTACTGATATCGAAACGCCTGGCATAGTACTGCCGTCTTCCGAAGAGGTGACTTTTCCGTTCACCACCTTGTCTTGTGCCCTCAGGGAGAGTAATGACAAACACGCAGCCATTGATAGACTGATGCGTAGAATTTGTTTCATGAAATTTTAGTTTGTTAGAGTTGAAAAAAAATAGAACTAATAAATGGACTTTTCCAATAATAGCCGACGAATTACGAACAGAAAAGCGATTAACGATTGCCATCAACCGATTGTACTAACTAAAAAAAATGATTTTTGTTAAGTGTGTTACAGGAAAGCAAGCTGTGATTGTTTAGGTTAAGCTACCGAGCCGACTCAGGTGGAGAGAGAAGTGGACTCAACAACAGAAAGTACAAATTTGCGTATTGGAATGATGCCACAAATCACTCATTTTGAGATATATATTTTCTCTCCCTTTTTTGGTATCATACTAAGTTAATGAAAATTTAATGTGCAGATATCTATTTTTTGGTTGTGCAAAGATAGCATTTGCATTATAAAATATCAAATAGACGGGAGTAGTAATCCCCTGTTTAGGGGATATTTTTGGTTCGAGAAGTAAGAAAAAAAGAAGAAAATTGAGCGTTAAGGCTCAAAAAAACAGGTAGTTCCGCCTACCCAAGTAAAGTCCTTGTTAAATCGCACGCCAATCATCTCCCCGCGGCTCAAACGGCTCAGGCTTGTCAGCAATTGGGGGCGCGGGGCGTTGTCCTCCCACACATACAGCATACGAATCTCGCATTTCACGAGTCCATCGGGTGCCTGAATGACCGGTTCGTAGTTCACCTTTCGTTGTAAAATCCAATTTTCAGGGTCGGAGATTGCCGTTATGTCTTCCGGTTTAACGTGAATAATAACACCACTGCCGGCAAATGAAAAGAGGGGTTTGAGTACGAAATTTTCCAAATCGGTGGGAAAATCACCGTTGTATTCACTTACAAAGCGAGTTTCGGGAACATAAGGAGAGGTAAGAAAAGGCAGGGTATATTTACTGATGCGGAAAAACCAGTCAGGATGCCCAACCCAAGTGACGTCTACATCGTCGGTCAAGTTAAATTCAGATTGCAGATTGGGATAATTCTCTAAATCGTCAAATATCAGGCGATTGTAAATTCTTTTGATATTGATTTCGCGGCCTTCGTGTTCATAATATAACTCGAATCCACGCTTTTTAATTTTAGTATAACAGACGGCCTTTACTCCCAGAAATGCCTCCGTAACGGCAAAATCAATACGGGTTTTTTGTTGTTCGGGATAAATTTCCAGCAGGATTACATTTTTGGGATTTTCATTTCCCACAATCACTTCTTTCAATTTGGCAATGTATTCGGCCTGCGTGGTTATCCCACTAAAATAGTTACTGAATTCCGCGGATATCGGGAAATAGTCGCGGAATTTTTCGGTAACGTAGCTTTGAAAACCAAAAATAGAAGGAAACCCCTGTAATTCAATTAGTTGCGGCATCAACTCGCCTT
Organism: Runella sp.; assembly: GCF_027484545.1. GTDB lineage: Bacteria > Bacteroidota > Bacteroidia > Cytophagales > Spirosomataceae > Runella. The sequence goes on from NZ_JAIXST010000166.1 coordinate 14,997, forward strand.
CTGCGTCTTTGCAAACGGCAAAATCAATGGCCAGAAAAGAACTGTGGGCATTTTCGTTGGGCACTTTCTGTCCTGCTGGAATAGCGTGTTGAGTCTTGACTTTAAAATGAGGACCTACAATTACATCTATAAACGACTCACAAGCTTCGATGAGCTTGTCTTTGAGCGCTTTTGGCACAAAAACGGGCGTTTCAGCAATTCGAAACTCTAATTGACCCGGCCAATCAGCGTGAATTCCGTCAATAAATTCATTGTATTTTTCTTCGCTGAAAGCGGCATTGTAGGTTTGACGAATCTGAGGAATCATAGGTTAAGTCTTTTACCCAAACAAAATAGCAATAAGTTCTTCTTTAGTTATTCCAAAATGTGAAGAAATGTTATTCAAAATAGAATTGAGCGTACCAATCTTTATAGGTATATGATTGGGAATAGTCTCTTGATGCTGACCGTTTTGTTCGGTTCGGATACGAATGTGGCTCTCCGTTTGACGAACAACCTGATAATCCATTTTTTTTAACAGTTTAACAAGCTCCGCACCCGTTATATCTCTGGGAATTTTCATTTATAGCGCAAAAACCTCATCTTTAACAAAATGTAATCGAATCAATTTTGGGGCTAAATCAGGGGAGTCAAAATGGCATTCTATAGCATCTCTAATCATTTCCTTCAATTCATCAATCGTGTCCCCCTGAGTGAAAATATTTTCTCCTAAGGCACGTGCTGTATAGCCACCTTCAATATCTTCTTCCACTACAAAAATGAGTTCGCTCATACTGTTTGATATTTAAATCAAAAGTAACTAAGAAATCGATAAAACCAAATCTTGCCTATACCAATTCTGCTGCCATCAATTGCTCCGCTGCCTGATTCAGAAACGTAGGAATAACAGCCGATTCAGTCAGCATGATTTTATCGGGGTCTTGAAGGTGATTCAGCATATTATTGTACTTCTCAGCACCGTAATTTTTAATTATTACTTCACGTTTCTCTTCTTTTTGAAAATGCCGCAACATTCCTTCTGCATCAGCTTCCGGGTGAAACTGCGTTCCGAACACTTCGCGCGAGAACCGTACCGCCATTGTAGCACGTTCTAAATGCGCCACGTGAGGACGTTCTTTTTCGATACAGAGTATTTTGGCGCCAATCCCCTCCAAATGTTTATGATTAGGCTCAATCACCTGAAAATCGCGAGAGTCTACGGCATAAAAGGGATCGGGAAGATCTTCAAAAAAAGTTTCACTTTGCCCGAAATGCGTTTTGGTCATCGGAAAAATTCCGAATGATGTAGAACGACGCTTACGAACCAGCCCCACATTCCAATGCAAACAGGCAATTTGGAAAGAATGGCAAATCAGAAACAAGTATTTTTTGCGTGGATGGTGCGGTTGACGATTATATTGCCAGATTTGGTCCAACAACATAAAGAACGGTTTTTCCCAAGTGTCTCCTGCGGGTTCCGGATTGCCCGGACCGCCCGAAGAAATGAAGATGTCGTAATTTAAATCGGGCACTTCGTTTTTTTGCCGCACATCAAAAACATCGTATTTCCCATCGATTCCTTCCTGTCCTAAAAAACGCTCGGTGATGGCTTTGATACAACGCATTCCTTCATTGAGATGACCGTTGTTCATATCTAAGATGGCCACTTTAATCCGTTCCATTATCTCATCGGTTGTCTAAAATTAACAAAAAAATCGTACTGTTGCTGACTTTAACCCCTTGGTAAAGAGGATAAAGATACAGTGACAGTACGATGTAAAATTACAATTTTCTCCGCAAAATTACGGAAATATTATCAAACTTGTACCCAACGCTGCTCGCGGCTACTTTGAACGATTTTGTCGCAAAGTCTCAATTCCCGCAAGCCATCGGCAAAAGTTGGATAGGTTGGATTCTCGGGTTTTCCGTTGCGAATAGCGGCATAGACTTCTTTGAAAAGTTGTTTAGAGGTATCCGGGAAACCTTCGTTGTGTCCGCCTGGGAAGGTCATCAGCGCACGAGCTTCTTCGTATGCCAGTGCAGGGTCACGCATGAGCGATTGGTTCGGCCCTTCGCGGCGGCCAATCCACATTTCGTTAGGAGCTTCCGAACACCAGTTGAAGGTTTCTTTCGAGCCGCTGATTTCAAGCGTACAACGATTTTTGCGCCCTGCCGAAACTTGACTAATCGTTGCAACCCCTTTATTGCCGTTTTCAAAGCGGTACAAAATCGAAGCGAAGTCCTCTGTGGTAATAGGAACTTCTTCGTAATCAGATGCTTGAAGCAGTTTACCGGAATAGGTTGCAATTGCCTTTTTAGGTTTCATCCGGGTTTTGTGCACGGTATTGAAATCGGCCATAACCTCCGTAATATGCAAGCCGGTAATGTATTCAATCAAATCAAATAAGTGCGAACCGATGTCGGCTACTGCCCGCGAATCGCCCGATTGCGAAGGCTCAAGACGCCAGTTGTAGTCGGTAGGCAAAAAAAGCCAATCCTGCAAATAGCTCCCCTGCACCGAATAAACGTCGCCCAATTCGCCTTTTTCACGCATGGTTTTCATTTGACGAATCAAGGGATAATACCGCAAATTGAAATGGACGGCATTCACCAATCCCAGTTTATCCGCCAGTTCAACGAGTTCTTCCGCTTCGGCAATGTTGGTAGCCAGCGGTTTTTCACAAACTACGTTTTTACCCGCCAGCAACGCCTTTTTGGATTGTTCGTAATGTAAAAAATTGGGCGTGCAGATGTGAACACATTCAATCGAATCGTCACGCAGTAAATCGTCGAATGAATCGTAGGCACCCGTGCCGAGTGTTTGCGCCCGGGCTTGGGCAATTTCTGCCGAGAAGTCAGCAATTCCTACTACTTCCACATCGGGCAAACGCCGCAGCGCTTCAATGTGCGCGGGGCCAATAAAACCGAGCCCTACTACGGCTACCTGAGTTTTTGACATAGTGTTTTTGGGTTTGAATTGTCAATTAGTATTTTTATACGTTGTGCGCTATTGGTGGCGCAAGATAAATAATTTTGGAAGATTTAAAGGACTTTACTGACTTATCGAATACAGACAGGCTCCTTTTGTAATTGATTAAGAATGTTACTTTTTAAGACTGGCTTCGGTGGATTTTACTCCTTTATCCAACAAATTGATTTATGTTCCAAAAGAGCGTTTTAATAACTTTTAACAAACTTTCGTCCTTTGCAAACGTGTAATGCCTTACTTTTGCGAATAAAGTATTTGTAAAGTTGTTTCTAAAAAACCTTAAAGTTTCGGTAAGAGCAGCGCAATGGCTGTTGTGGTTGACCTTTTTCGGGGTCAGTTTTGAGTCCATGGCTCAAAAACTGATACCTCGCAGGCTAAATGCTCCCATCGCTTTGGACTCTATCAAACGCGCCACTCCCGTCGTACCGGTCATTGCTGCCACCCTTGCTAAGGGCGATTCTATTAGCCGTGACAGTCTTCAGGCACAAAGTGACCTCAAAAGTACGGTAGTTTACAGTGCCCAGGATTCTACCATTATGGATCCCGGGCAGGAAGAGGTGCATCTGTACGGGAAAGCAAAAGTAAACTACGGAGCCATCAATCTGGAAGCTGATTATATTCGCCTCAATTGGAAAACCAATGAGGTATTTGCGCGAGGTACCTACGATTCGACTTCCAAAAAATGGATTGGACAACCCATTTTTGAAGATAACGGTGAAAAATACGATACTAAAGAACTTCGCTATAATTTTAAAAGTAAAAAAGGATTCATCAAAGGCATCGTAACCCAACAGGGCGACGGAAATATCAGAGGTACTACTGTTAAAAAAGACGAAGAAAACAATATGTACGTTCGAGGGTCGATTTACACGACCTGTAATTTAGAACATCCCCACTTTTTTATCAACGCAAAAAAAATCAAGGTAATCCCTGAAAAACAAGTCATTTCGGGGCCTTTCAACTTGGTGATTGCCGATGTTCCTTTGCCCATCGGTTTACCGTTCGGTTTTTTTCCCGTTCCTAAAAAGAAAGAAATCGGCACCTCCGGGCTCATCATGCCGCAGTACGGCGAAGAACCCAACGGGCGTGGCTACTACCTCCGCGATGGCGGCTACTACTGGGCCATCAGCGAAAAAATCAACATGAGCTTTACCGGGCAAATCTATTCCAAAGGAAGTTGGGGAGTGGGTTTGGCAATGCCTTATGCCGTAAAATATCGCTTTAACGGGAATTTTAATTTACGCTTCAACCGCAACGTACAGGGGAATGAAATCAAGATTTTGAACAAACCTCGTAACGACTTCAGTCTCAACTGGAGCCATACGCCTGTCACGCGCGGAACGTCGAGTTTTGGAGCGTCGGTCAATATCGGAAGTAATAGTTTTAATCAATACAACGAATTCAGCACACAGCGTTATATTCAAAACGTAGCGGGCTCATCGGTGCAGTACAACAAGCAATTTGGACAGTTTGCGCGAATGGGAGCCAGTTTGCGGGTCAATCAGCGCTTTCCTGACCGCTCTAAAGTAGATTCACTGGGCAATCAGACTGACCCAGGTTCGATAGATGCCGGCGTCGATTTCAATTTTGGCATCAACCAAATTGCTCCTTTTGCTCTTAAAGGCGGAACAGGTGCCTGGTACGAAAGTTTTCGTTTGGGAATGGATTTTAGCGGAGGGTTAAGCGCCAGTAATACCCGCGTTTTTGCCGATACATCCAGCGCTCGATTGGGTTTTATCTTGGCCAACGCCCCCACCAATATCACTACCGACTCAAACACACCTACTACCTATAAGTTGGATAGTGAGTCTTTACCAGAATTTATCAAACACTCACAGTTTACCGGGCGGTTTTCACTCCCTATTTCATTGCCCAACATCAAATTGTTCCGCTACATTAACATTACTCCGGGAATATCACTGTCGGGTGAGACATTTACCAAGAAATTCAGATATACCTATCTTGGCAATAACAGAGTACAGGTTGACACACTGCAAGGAATTTATTTTGCCAATAACGTATCGTTCAGCGCCAGTATCAATACGCGAGTGTATGGAACATTTTTTATAAAAGGCAAGCGACTCGAAGCCATTCGCCACACGCTGATTCCGTCGGCAAGTATCAGCTATGTACCCGACCAATCCAATTTGTACGAGAAAACCGTTGTCAACGAACGGGGCGATATTCGTTACCTCAATCGCTATCGCACTGTTGGGGGAAATTTAACGACATCGGGCACTTCCGCAGCCGCTATTTCGTGGAGTTTGAACAACCTTTTTGAGGCCAAAATTCGCCCCAAATCAGACTCCTCGGGCAAGCAATTTGAAAAGAAATCCCTTCTGGACAACCTCAGCTTAAATGGCTCTTATAATCTCATGGCCGACTCATTGAATATGTCGGATATCAGTATGTCGGCCAATGCACAGTTGTTTAAAAACTTAAATTTCAACTTCTCTGCTAATTTTGACCCGTACACGTACGTGAAAGATGCACTGTATGGTACAGTAGGGCGCAAAATCAATCGTTTTGCCATCACCGAAAAACAGGGGTTAGCGCATCTTAACAACCTCAACATGGCTCTTTCGACGCGTTTTGCGCCCAAAGGTGCCGACAAACCTAAAAAAGCCAATACGCCCAATACCGAAGAACAGCAAAAAATGATTAACGCCAATCCAGAAGCATACGTGGATTTCAATATTCCTTGGACGCTCAATTTGAGCTACAATTTCGGCTACTCAAAACAGGGTTTATCAACGGGCGTAACGATTCAAACACTGCGCCTTAACGGGGATTTCAGTCTCACACCCAAATGGAAATTTACGTTTGATACCGGGGCGGATATAGCAGCCAAAGCACCTTCGATTACCAACATTGGAATTACCCGCGATTTGCACTGCTGGGAAATGTCATTTAACTGGACCCCTTTTGCGGGTTCCGGCTTCCGTGCCAATAACTACTCTTTTGAAATTCGTGCCAAATCGGCCCTTTTGCGCGACTTAAAACTCTCCCGTCGACGCACCTTCTACGATCAGGGAGGATTTAGATAATTGTAACTGTTTGCCATTTTTCTGCCGCATTGGAACCTTTCACCCCGTAAAATGTGTCATTTTGTCATAACACAAGCCCGTGGCAAGAAAGTTGACACTCAGAAAGCGTTGGATGAATTATGCCAAAAACGCAGCAAAGAAAATTATGAATACCGAAGAAACATTGCATACCGAAGAGCAGGAAACCACACAGGCAACCGATGCAGCTGAAATTGCTCAGGAAACCGAGATAACGCAAGTCGAAAAATTGGAAGCAGAAATCACCGAATTGAAAGATAAGTACTTGCGTTTATACGCCGATTTTGAAAATTTTCGTCGTCGTACCGCCAAAGAAAAACTGGACTTGATTTCTAATGCCGGCGAAGAGTTGATGAAAGCGGTGTTACCCATTGCCGACGATTTTGAACGTGCCATGGCTTCTTTTGAAACAGTTTCTGAAATTGCTCCGTTGAAAGAAGGCGTAGGTTTAATTTACAATAAATTTGCAAAAACGCTGGAAAGTCGCGGTCTTAAACCCATGATTTCCAAAGGCGAAACATTTAACCCTGATTTGCACGAATCAATCACCCAATTTCCCGCTCCGAGCGACGACCTCAAAGGAAAAGTAATTGACGAAGTGGAAAAAGGATATTTCTTAAACGAAAAAGTAATTCGCTACGCAAAGGTCATAGTAGGCAGTTAATAAACAGTTATCCGTTATTAGTTATTTGTTATTCGAGAGCACTTAAAAGCACACGTATAACAGATAGCATATAACCATTAACGGAAAAAATAATGGCACAAAAAAGAGATTATTACGAAATTCTTGGCGTTGGCAAAACCGCAGCCGACGATGAAATCAAGAAAGCCTACCGCAAGTTGGCCATCAAGTACCATCCTGACAAAAACCCCGACGATCCTTCCGCAGAAGATAAGTTTAAAGAAGCGGCCGAAGCCTATGGTGTGCTGAGCGACGCTGATAAACGCAAACGCTACGACCAATACGGCCACGCCGGTATGGGCAACAATGGCGGCGGAGGCCCTCAAGGTTTCGACATCAATGATATTTTCTCCCAATTCGGCGATATTTTCGGCGACGCTTCTCCGTTTGGCGATATGTTTGGTGGTGGTGGCGGTGGCGGTGGTCGACGTGTACGCCGCGGTACGGATTTGCGTATTAAGCTGAAACTTGACTTGCGCGAGGTAGCCGAAGGAGCCGAAAAGAAAATCAAGGTAAAGCGTTACGTAAGTTGCAATACCTGCGGTGGAAACGGCTCTAAAAACGGCGCCTCTCTCAAAACCTGTCATACCTGCAACGGCAACGGACAGGTGCGAAAAGTGGTCAGTACCATGTTAGGGCAAATGGTTTCGACCAGTACCTGTCCTACCTGTAACGGGGAAGGCAAACTCGTCACCGAGCGTTGCGACGTTTGTGCAGGTGAAGGACGCGTATTGGAAGAAGATTTGATCAGCATCAAAATACCCGGTGGTGTAGCCGACGGGATGCAACTTTCGATGAGCAGCAAAGGCAATGTACCTCCTCGCGGGGGCGTGGCTGGTGATTTGCTTATTGTAGTAGAAGAAGAGGAAGACGAACACCTCAAACGCGACGGCAACAACCTCGTCTATGACCTGCACCTTAATTTTGTAGATGCTGCACTCGGCACCACAGCCGAAGTTCCTACGCTCGACGGCAAAGCCCGTGTACCCATCGAAGCGGGCGTACAGGGCGGAAAAATTTTACGTTTGAAAGGCAAAGGCATCAAAGAACTTAACGGTTACGGTCGCGGCGACCAGTTGATTCACGTCAACATTTGGACGCCAAAACAACTCAGCAGCGACGAGCGTGCCACCCTCGAAAAACTCCGTACCTCACCCAATTTCCAACCGAAACCCGGGAAAAATGAGAAAGGATTTTTTGAGAAGATGAAGGATTTCTTTCATTAAGAATTGATAAAATATGAATAGAAACGGGCGGCTCTGGTCGCCCGTTTTTGTTGTAGGGATCCAAATTTAATGATTGACATGACTTTCACCTTCGCACGGAACGAGACTGCACGGTATTTTTTCAAAAAGCGTATATTTGTAAAAAAGTCCGAATGTGATGATAAGTTATGTTGAAAAAATATTGGCCTCGCCCGATGCTTTTGAGCAAATAGCAATACTCAATGAGGCACTTTTGGAAGAAAAAAAACGCCGCCACGAGTTTCGGGAGTGGGTATCACCTGCGGTGAAGGCGGAGTTTATCAACGGGGAAATTGTATTGCACTCACCCGTTAAAAAGCGCCATTTTAGCGTGACCGACTTGCTTTCGAGGTTGTTGAGTATTTATGCAAGTCTCAATAAATTGGGCCGTGTGGCTACCGAAAAAGCCATGATTGCCCTCACGCGCAATGACTACGAGCCCGATTTGGTGTTTTTCTCCAAAGAAAAATACGATACTTTCACCGACGACCAAATCCTTTTCCCTGCGCCTGATTTTGTGGTAGAAATCTTATCCAAAAAAACTGCCCCCCGCGACCGTGGACTCAAAAAACAAGACTACGCCGCCCACGGCATTAAAGAATACTGGATTATTGACCCCAATCAACGCTTTATTGAGCAGTACGTCCTTCTCGGTGACCACGACACCCAATACATGCCCGCCCGTACTTTTTATCTCGATAGTTATATTGAAAGTTGGGTTATCAAGGGCTTTTCCATTCCCGTGGCAGCTATCTTCGACGAAGCCGCCAATGTGGAGGCTTTGCAGGAGTTGATGAAGTAGAGTTTGACTTGATAAATTATCTATGTTTTTTTCTTCCTAATCACTGTTTCCGCCCAATAATCTCCCATGCGCTGTTGTTGAGGTGAAACCAACACGGCTATGATTGCCCCTAAACCACCGCTGAGATAAAAATCAAACCAATTGCCACACCAACGAAGGAAAACCTCCCGAAAGCCAATTGAGTTACCATTGATTTTTACAACCTGCAAACCCATCAGCCATTTCCCAACGGAATATCCACTTGTAAACCATTCAAACACAAAGCTATACACTACCCAAATAGGAGTAAATTCGAATAATTCTCCCACTCCATCGAATAACCTATCATAAGCCATTGGATTATTGGCATTGACCCAATCGTAATACCTATGAAATCCATAATAGAACAAAAGCAAATCTATTGATTGGGCGATAACGCGTTTGAGGAGGAGTAAGTAGGGCATTAAGTGAAAATATGGTAGCTATATTACACCTAATTATTCCCACACCCATCAATGAAAGCTTTGAAAACAGTATTATTCCCACGAGCCTCAAACCCCGGGTTTAATGTAACCGTTTTTCCAGCATCATAAGTTACTGTACCTCCTAAAATTTTATTCGTTGCAATTATCGTTCGTCCTGATTCATAAGGATATGAGCCCATCGTGATGTTGTTTGATGAGGTAAGGTTAATCTCTAAATCACACTTCTTTGGCATTTGGATTGCAATAGTATCATTGTACGCTTTTTCAAGCATAATGTCATTCAAGGCCAAAAATTGTAAATCCTTTGTGCTAAAGCCATTTGCTTGGTCATTGACAGTTACCCCTTTTAAGATATTAACCTCGATAATGATTGACTTAATCTTTTCGCGAGCTTCTTGTAAAGCCATCATTCCTTCGGTTGGAACCATTCTATCAACTACATAAATTTCTTTAATTCCCTTAAATATATCGTTTTCAAAAATGGGTTCTTCGTCTCTTACTAACGGGATATATACATGATCTTCTTGCATTTGAGGAATCCCCTTATCTAACTTGAGATATTGCTTTTGAATTCCTAAACCTAAACCATCTTTGTCCACGCTCATATACATCCATTGGGCAGTTGAAAGCGGAATCACACCCTCAAAATCAACGGCTTTTTTTATGCCATCATCGTATTTTTTAAGGTTTGCTTCAAAAACTGCATTGGTTTTTACTGTCTTAGTCATCAAATAAGAGGCAAAATTATGGGCCATAACGGGATTACTTCTTAATATTTTGAAGACTTCCTCAATTCTTCTTCCAATTTCTAATGTTTTTGGCCCTATAGTAAGTTCGTCCGATGAATATTTACTTGAATTTAGTATATCAAAAAACAAATCAAATTGCTGAATACCCATTATAAGCGATTCTTGGGCAATGGATTTTTCAATGAGATTCAATACTTTTTTAGCTCCTTCTTCCAGTTGACCAGAACGAAATTTAACAAACGAAAGGTTGGCATTTACTTCGGTAGCGTTCATAATCCGATTATTGTACACCTCCAATAAATTATAAAAATCAAAAACATAGTTGGCAAATTGAACCACTCGCTTATAATTCATATAGCGTTCATTCGTATAAGTATTGTAAGCTGATAAGATGGGTTTTACTTTTTCTTGTTTTAATCTGCCATAAGGCAAATTATGCTCCGTTACTTTGACAGTAGGGTAAATCATTGCTGATGCTGCCGTATCTTTCGCAGTGGTGTTGGTAGTAAATTGACTACTCCAAAGTCCTACCTGTTTATTAAACAAATCCGATTGATTGTATAAATCCTGATATTGGGATTCCGCTGGACCAACTGTGTAATCGAAAGCCAATTTTATTTGTCCTTCCTCAAATTTTGAATTTAAAGCACCCAAAAGTGCCACAAAGCATGGATGACAAAAAGTGCCATCTACAAAAGCGTTTAGATAAGCTGGAGTTAATTTATCGGGATCACTATTGTCCTTAATGGTACTCCAAGTACGGTGCGGCTCAAAGCATACATCAGTGCTTCCGCCCAATAAAGCAGTCAATTTCTCGTCAATTCGTTGGTTTTGGGCAGTTAAATACTGTAGCCGCTTTTCAAGAGTTTCATTGATTTCGTACAATTGACTCATGACTTCTTGATGGTCTTTCATCATCTGCATTCGCATATCGCTTATTTGAGATGATATAAAATCTAATCTATTGACCAAATCTTGATGAACACTGGTCAAATGATCATGCAAACCTCTAAAGCCTTCATTGATAGTTTGTTCTAAAGCAGCCAATCGTTCATTGATTTGCATTAACATTTGCATTTCGGGGGTAGGCTTAGGTTTTTTGAATAGACTTATTGCACCTGCTACGGCTCCTTTATAATCACCTGCATATGCCCTAACGCCTATCTCTGCAACGGCTAAGCCTGTTGCCACATATTTTCGATCTTTCTCACTCCCAATATTAAATGCTTCCATTAATTGGAGGGCAATTGCTCCAGCTTCCAAAGCTGTTTGAGCTATTTCTAAATTCTGTTTTTTCTTTTCAACTTGCTTTAACTCTTTATCTCTAACCAATGATTTGTTAATCTCATTTAAACTGTAAGGAGTGGCTCTTCCTGCCTCTGCATCGACTTTCATATCTTCGTAAATCTTGATACGATCATCTAATGAGGTCTTTTCTAACTTGATTTCCAATAAAAGTTGTTCGGTAATTGTACCATATTTCTCTAATTTTTTTTCAATACTACCTAAACGTTTATCGGTTGCCATTTCAAAGCCTGAAAGTGATGCCCCCAACTTATAAACTACACTTTGCAGTTCCTTCTGTTTTACTAAAATCTGCTGCTGGGTAAGATTTGTATTTCGTAAATCACGCTGCAAGTCAGTTGCTTGTTGTTTTAACGTAGAAATATCAGCCGAATACATTTCCGCGACATGGTACTGCATTTGTTCATTTAATATATATTCAGCATACACATCTGCACTCGCTTTATTATGTTCAACAACGCGTTTATCTTTTTCTATTAAATTTTGGGAGGCTTGTTGAAAAGTCAAATTCTTATCTGCAGCAAACGTCTTCCCCTGATTTTTTTGCACAAAATCATCAAACTTTGCCTGTATTTGCGGGTTTTGTAATTGACCGCGTAAGTTAGTGAGAGCAGCACCCGGATTTTGTGGATTCTCTTTGATAGCCGTTGCAAGTACCGACGGAAGAGTAAGCTCAAACATTTCATCGTATCCTTTCTGACGCTCTGTAACGTAATAATCAGGGCTAAAATATTTGAATACATTCTCATTTAAGAAGTCTTTTGAGTACTGCGGCATAGAATTTTTAATATTTTCCACTTTTCCTAATACATCTACTGCTTTAGCGACCGGTTTAGGTAAAATATCCTTAAATTCGGTTAAAAGAGTTTTTATAGGCGGATAAGCATCTTTGGCAGTTCTTAGAACTACTTCTCCCAAAAAAAATTCAGCCTCTTTTTTATTCCAAACTTGATTCACTAAGTCCTTCATTTTGGCTTGTCTCTGTGCCAATCCAGTGGGCGTAAGTGGCCCAGCTAATTGGTTGTTCAGAATCTCTTGCTTCAAGCCCTCATTTGAACGAAAAAGCATTCGCATGGTAGAAAAAGTGGTTTTGTATTCATTGGTTGCTGTTTGTGCATGTAGCTCTAAAATGCTTCCACAGAACAATAGAGTGTAAATGAGAATTACCGTTTTCATATTCGTAGAGGTTATTGTTCATAAATCTTTATGTTTTTTAATGGCGTCAGCTTGATAGCTACCTATTGGCCTTAAGTTGTTCTTCGACATTCATCAAACCAGTATTGGTCGCTCTAAACGCTAAATCCGTGTTGATTTTTAACTCCTCGACCAAACTAATCAGCATTGCCTGCTTTTGCTGAATTTGTTAAGTGGACAAGGTCAATGTCCGTAACTTCTGGTTAATAGCTTTGCTATCAGCTTTAATTTGGGTTATTTCCTTCGTCGTTACCAGAGTGGTGATGTAGGTCTTTGGGTAGATCAGCCCATTCCCCTGATAATGTTATTTCCGCATGCAATAGACTTTCCTCCATCATGTGCTGACTCGACGGACTCAGCACATGTTCTGGATAACTGGATAAATGGTCTGCGCCCCAACGGAGGTTGCCATTAACAGCAAGCCGAAAAATAAGTGTAATTTCATTTGAATTATGTGGCTGATTAATAAACTCCGTCTTCGTCTACTTTGACATAGATATAAAGCGCAATATTACGGGGGCGGGTTTCGGCACCTCCAGTAGGATATATACCCACCCCTGTTCTGTTTCCAGAAGGTAAAATAGCTTCTACTCCAACTTGGTTAGGCCCACTGTCTTGAGTATTTGCATTATATGTTCTCAGCCCAAGTACATGTGTGTGACTTTTGAAATCATCTGTTTGAAAAGACCCAACAATGCGTTGGTTATCAGGGTCCCCATCTGTAGTATTCATTCGGTCTTGGCGTGATCCAGGCCCTCCATAGCTCATACCACGGATAAAACGCCCTCGTGCGTCGGGTAAATTTGTACCATTCAATAAAACGCTTGGGAAAATTTTTCTTAAATCTGCAGAGGCATTAACACCTTGCGCATCCATCATCATCCAGCCAGTACCGTGTAGTCGAATAAAATCCTGATAGGGAAGCATAGAATAGATTACATCACCTACTTTGAAATGGTCTATTACACCAGCGGGCTGTAATGATTTTGTAGCACCATGAAGCAAGAAAAGAAATGCGCCAAACATCCAGAGGTTAGATTGTTTTTTGAAATTTTGAATAAGTTTAAGCATGGGTAAAAGTTATTTATGGTTGCAGAATAATTGAATTAAACCTTTTGCACCTCTTTTAGTCTTCGCCTCGCTACTTGTATTTCTACATTGTCCGTCATCAAAACGCACCGCCTTTTTCTATCAAATCTCACCACAAAGCGACGATTAATGATACACCCTTTATGCACACGCACAAAACTTACGGGTAAATTTGGCGCATACACACAGAGGCTCTTGGAGGATAAGTGGCTTGTGCCATTGCTGAGAATAAAAGTGGTATAATTACCCGTCCCTTCTAAACGTACCACTTGACTCAAATCAATGGGTAACTTGTGTTGATACGAGTAATAAAGGGCGGGTATCATAGTGGCATTCATTCAAAAAGGGTTTGTAAGTGCGCGACAAAATTCCGTAAACGATATTTCTTACACCACGGGAAATTTCCCGTATTTGGTACCGTCTTTTTACGGTATTTTAGCTACACAAGTAGGGCATTTTACCCGCCACAAATGTTTGTTGATTATATTAACTTTGCAATACTGATTATTCAGTATTTTTGCCAACTAACCCTCTACCTCTATAAATGAATCAGCTTATTTCTTCCCCTTTTAACTTCAATGAATTCAAAAGAGTATGGAACTCAGGCGGTCTCAGTGAAGACATTGACATAGTAAGTAATTTAACAGAAAATAACCCACTATTGCACCAAACGCTTTATATGCAAGGGAATGTCTTAGCCGTACTCAATATCAAAACCATGCAATACGCCATGATTTTAGGCGATGTTGAAAAAGTCTGCGGTTGGTCTAAAGAATACTTTTATGAAGTGGGCGTGGAGGGATATGTCAATAAGTTTTTACCAAACGATTTACTTGGTCTGGGAGAGATTTCAAAACTAATTAATACATATCTGTCTACGCTTACTCCCGAGGAAACCAAGAAGTTTATGTCAATATATGATTACCAAATGTATGGAGAAGACGGACGGGTAAGAAGAGTTTGCCAAGAGGGACTTCCCTTAAAAACAGATTCTGAAGGCCATATTGTTTATCTTTTAGCTTATGCATCGGACATTACCCATTTCAAACGTACAGGCAAACAGCACCTTCATCTTTCAGGGGGTGAAAATAGCCGTTTGGTCGAGATTGATAATGCAACCAATACCTACAAAGAGTTAATTATGCTTAGTAAGCACGAACAGGAAATTGCAAAACTATTGGGTAAAGGATTGGTAAGTGAGCAGATTGCCGAGCAATTATTCATAAGTGTAAATACTGTGAATACCCATCGTCAGAATATGCTTCGAAAATTGGGTTTGGTTGACACCACTGAATTAGTCAATTTCCTGAAAATATATCGTTTGATTTAATCTTCTTCAATTTCGGCATACTGAAACCTATAAGGTCTTGGAGAACTTATAGGTTTGGTTTGTCGGGCTGAATCATATAGTTTTGGGGTAAAAAAACGTCGGCATGAATTACCACGCGGATTTTTAGGAAGATAAATTCTATCACATCATTAATCATGCAGTGGGTAACGAAAACCTATTCAGAACTAACGAAAACTACCGCTATTTTCTACAACAATACCATCATCATACCTCCCCTGTTTGGCACACCTATGCGTATTGTCTAATGCCTAATCATTTTCATCTGTTAGTACGAATACACCATCAATCAGAAATTGAACTGCATCCAAAGTATAAAGGCGATGTACATAAAGTAGTCATGCAAGCTCTCAGCAACTGGCTTAATGGCTACGCCAAAGCCTATAATAAAAGATACGAACGGCGAGGGGCTTTGTTTTTAGATTTTACCAAACGCATTCACATAGATTCGGAGGGTTACTTTATAACGGCAGTCAATTATATTCATCAGAATCCTGTGCATCATGGTTTTTGCAGAAAACCAATGGATTGGTTGTATTCATCTTACAATAGTTGCCTTTCTGAGCAAACAACTCGCATTAAACGAACGGAAATTTTAGAATGGTTTGGAGGAAAGAAAGCATTTGTCGATTTTCACGAAAATAATACCTCAGGATTAGACCCGGATAGTGAGTTTGGCTTTTAATAAAATATCAACCGAATTAAACCTATAAGGTCTGCGAATCGTCGCACCGTTAAAACCTTATAGGTTTGTAATATCAGCAGAATGCGCCGCGAAATAATAGAAACCATTAAACTCAGTATTCCAATCATCATTGCTCAACTGGGAGTGATTCTCATGGGCGTGACCGACAACCTCATGGTGGGAAGATTCTTAGGAGCCGTACCGCTTGGCGCTGCGGGTCTGGCCAATTCGCTTTCTTTTTTAGTCTCCAGTATCGGATTTGGCGGCTTGGGTGTAGTAGCTACGTTGATTTCACAGGCCAAAGGACAAAACAACACTACTGAAATCGGGAAACTTTTCCGGGCAGGAATCCGAGTAGCGGTTCTGTTAAGTATGGCATTGGGAATTGCCGGAGTCGGTGTGGCATTTGCCATGGATTCCTTTGGTCAAACACCCGAAATTACTCGTTTGGCAAAGCCGTTTATGTACATTCTCAGCGCATCTACGGTACCGTTGTTTCTGTTTATCGCTGCGCGTCAGTTAGCTGACGGACTCTCATTTACCCGTGTAGCGATGTTCGTCACTGTATCGGCGCTATTGGTAAATATTCTTTTTAACTGGGTGTTAATCAATGGTATCTGGTTTTTTCCAAAAATGGGGCTAAATGGCTCGGCTATGGCTACGCTCATTGCTCGGCTTTACATGGCTTCGGCTATTTTAGTGTATGTTTTCAGAACGCATCATTTCAAAAAGTACCTCCAAGTCTCGCACAACGTCAATTTGAATGAATTGACAAAAAAAATCCTCCGCTTGGGAATTCCGGTTGGTTTTCAATTTTTCTTTGAAATTGCGGCCTTTTCACTGGCAGTAGTGATGATCGGATGGTTAGGAGAAAATCAATTGGCTGCGCACCAAATTGCCATTAATTTGGCTTCTACCACCTACATGATGGCAACGGGCATTGCTTCGGCGGGCGCCATCCGGGTAGGTCGGGCTTTTGGGGAACAAAACTCGGCAAAAGTACAACAGGCAGGTTCAGCAGCGTTAGTGTTGACCATCGCTTTTATGGGTATCTGGTGCATTACTTTTTTGACTTCTAATGATTTTCTGGTCTCTCTTTACCTGACAGATGCTCCAGAGGTAACTCAATTAGCCGCTACACTGGTCATTTACGCGGGCTTTTTCCAATTTTCTGATGGCATTCAAGTCACTACCCTTGGAGCTTTGCGCGGCCTTACGGATGTCAATGTGCCCACCTTGATTACACTTATTGCTTATTGGGTCATTTCATTGCCCATGAGTTACCTGTTGGCTTTTACGTTCAAAATGGATGTGGAAGGTGTTTGGATTTCTCTTTCGGCAGGTCTGACTTTCTCTGCCGTTTTTCTAACCATTCGCTTCTATCGTTTGTTAAAAAAACGAAGGAAAGCTAACCTGCCTATGGCAGTTTAGTCTCACTTTTTGTTTTATATTTACACTTCTTCAACCTAAAACCTTATTTTTATGACAAAAAGGCTACTTTTTGCCCTTTCTTTCTGTTTAGTATTCCTTGCTTTTTATTCTAATGCGCAATTGTTGGACATGGACAAGCTGCATGGCCTCAAAGCGCGAAGCATTGGCCCCGCAGGAATGAGCGGACGCGTGACAAGTATTGACGTAGTACTGACCAATCCGAGTATCATCTACCTCGGAACAGCTTCTGGAGGTCTTTGGAAATCAACTAACGGGGGAACTTCTTTTTTACCCTTGTTTGACGAACAGCCCATCGCTTCTATTGGTGCGGTAACGATTAACCAAAAAAACCCTGATGTGATTTGGGCAGGGACCGGAGAAGGAAACCCTCGCAACTCCCAAAATTTTGGAAACGGTATTTACAAAAGCCTCGATGCCGGCAAAACCTGGCAGTTGATGGGATTGGAAAATACCCGTAATATTCACCGCGTCATTATCAACCCCAACAATCCAGACATAGTTTACGTAGGTGTGCAAGGTTCAGCCTACGGAGAGCATCCCGAACGAGGGGTTTATAAAACAATGGACGGAGGTAAAACGTGGGAGAAAATCTTATATATCAACGAAAAAACGGGCGTAGCCGACATGGTAATGGATCCTGTCAACCCTGACAAACTCATTGTTGGAATGTGGGAATTTCGCCGTTGGCCGTGGTTCTTCAAATCAGGAGGTCCGGGTTCGGGTATGTATGTGACATTAGACGGTGGTAAATCCTGGAAACAGCGCACCAAAGACGATGGTCTGCCCGAAGGTGAATTGGGCAAATTTGGTCTTGCCATTTCTCGTAGTAACCCCAACGTGGTGTATGCCCTGATTGAATCCAAGAAAAATGCGCTTTACCGTTCAGATGATGGCGGTCTGAAATGGAAAAAAACAACGGATAAAGGCGTTGGTGACCGTCCGTTCTACTATTTTGACCTCATGGTTGACCCTAAAAACGAAAACCGTGTCTATGAAATTGCTACCCTTATCTCTAAAAGCGAAGACGGTGGCAAAAACTTTCAGGTGATTGTGCCTTTTTCCAGAGTTCACTCCGACTACCACGCTTACTGGATTCATCCCGAGAATCCCGATTTTATGATGTTTGGCAATGACGGCGGATTAGTCATTTCGCGTGACAAAGGGAAAAACTGGAGCTTTGCCGAAAACCTGCCCGTTGGTCAATTTTACCACATCAACGTGGACAATGAAATCCCTTTCAATGTATACGGTGGAATGCAGGATAACGGTTCGTGGAAAGGTCCGAGTGCCGTATGGCGTGAAGGAGGTATCCGTACCGAGCATTGGGAAGAATTATTTTTTGGAGATGGTTTTGACGTAGTTCCCGACCGTGCCAATTCTCGCTACGGATGGGCCATGTCGCAGGGAGGTTATTTGGGACGCTACGATTTAGCAACTGGTGACACGAAGTTTATGAAACCCGTTCATCCCGACGGAACTACGCTACGCTTTAACTGGAATACCGGTATAGCCGCTGACCCCTTTGATGCCAAAACCATTTACTATGGCAGCCAGTTTTTGCACAAAAGCACCAACCGTGGCGATTCGTGGGAAATCATCAGTCCTGATTTAACAACCAATGACACCACCAAGCAAAAAGCAAACACCAGTGGCGGTATTACTTTCGATGCAACGTTTGCCGAAAACCACTGTACCATTATGGCTATTGCTCCAAGTACGCTTCAGCAGGGGGTGCTATGGGTAGGAACGGATGACGGCAATCTTCAACTCACTACCGATGGCGGTAAAACGTGGGCCAACCTCATCAAGAATATCAAAGGAGTACCTGCCAATACGTGGATTACCCAAATTCAAGCTTCTAAATACAGTGCTGGAGAAGCGTTTGTCGTCTTTGACAATCACCGCATGAACGATTGGAAGCCTTACGTATTTCGTACCAAAGATTTTGGAAAAACGTGGGAATCAGTCGTCAATGATTCAAAAGTAGGCTTCTGCTATGCCATTGCACAAGACCCCGAAGTACCCAATTTGCTGTTTTTGGGAACAGAATTCGGGCTGTACGTGAGCATCGATGCGGGCAAAAACTGGGCCAAATGGAAGTCCGGTTACCCCACGGTACCCACCATGGATTTGGTCATTCATCCCCGCGACCATGATTTAGCCATCAGTACTTTTGGACGCGCTATCTATATCTTGGACGATATCCGCCCCTTGCGTAGTATCGCCAAAGAAGGAGTTGCTGTCCTGAATAAACCACTGAAAGTCTTTCCCGCTCCTGATGCCTATTTAGCCATTTATCGCCAACCCAACGGGAAACATGATTTTCAAACCGACAACCTGTTCATTGGAGAAAATCGCCCTAAAGGTGCCATGATCAGTTTTGCCTTTACGCCCAAAGACAAGGATAAAAAAGACAGCGTCAAAGTAGAAGTTTTGAACGCGGCAAGAAATGTAATCAGAACCTTTAAAACAGAAGCAAAAAGCGGTGTAAATCGTTTTCAATGGGCTTTAGACCAAAAAAGTGTTCGTTTCCCAGCTGTGCCTAAGCCGCAAGCTGATGCTCCCGAGCGCGGCGGAATGGAAATTTTACCAGGCACCTATAGCGTCCGAATCAGTTATGGAGACACTAAAGACTCTACTGCGGTTGTAGTAAAAGCCGACCCACGCTCTCCCATCACCGATACCGAGCGAAAAGCCCGTTATGACATGGCCGCGCAATTAGTAAAGTCGCTGCAAGTGGTTACCAATGCCGCAGACCAATTGCGTGCCGTAAAAGAAACCGTTGATTTGACAAATAAACAACTGGCAGAGCGCGAAGATGAGAAAGCCAAAAATGTTAAAAAGTTGGGTAAAGAAATGCAGGAAAAAGCTAAAAAACTGCTTTACACCCTTTACTCTGATCCCGAAATCGCCGGCATCATCAGCAACCCCAATTTGATTACTTCGGTAGCCGGCAATGCCCTCAATTATTTCCGTGAGGCCGAAGGAATGCCCGGCCCTACTGAACAAACAGTATTGAAACAGGCTACGGAGGCCATGAAAAAAGCGTTGGTTCCCATCAATGCGTTCTTTGAAAAAGACTGGGCCGGTTACCGAAAATCCGTAACCGAATCTGAGCCTAAGTTGTTCCAAGACTATCAACCGTTGAAAATTGATTAAGTAGGTCATTGTAAGCCCAAACTTTGGAGGCTTAGAGAAACTATTTTTTGTAAACGCACACGCTCGTTTCTCACGAGCGTGTGCTATTTATTAAGTTCCGAGCCTCTGCCTTGAATTACAGTTTAGTTGGTGTATTTATTCAAAACGTTACAAACTAAATGAAAGCTAAATTTTTCTTCCTTTTGTGGCTTCTAACCGTTGCTGCTTTTGCCCAAAAGAAAACCGCCCCTGCCGCACCATTCAATCCGTTCATTGGCTTAGATGCTTTTGTCAATCAAATGCTTACGGAGTGGCGCGTTCCGGGAGCCTCGGTGGCGATTGTGAAAGATGGGAAATTACTTTACGCCAAAGGCTATGGTCTCAAGGATGTCAAAAACAACCTGCCGGTTACTGAGAAAACGCTGTTTCCAATTGCCTCCTGTACCAAATCGTTTACGTCAGCGGCATTAGCGATATTGGCCGATGAAGGCAAATTGGACTGGAACAAACCCGTCAAAGAGTATATGCCTGATTTCCAACTGCATGATGAATACGCGACGCGCACGGTAACGGCGCGGGATTTGGTGTCGCATCGCACTGGTTTGGCTCGTCACGATTGGACGTGGCTTTATGCCAATCTCGACCGCCAAAGTCTCTACCAACGCCTGAAATACTTACCGCTTTCCAAACCCGTGTATGCTCAATATCAATACAATAACCTCATGTTCATGACGGCGGGCGTATTGGTGGAACGCATTTCGGAAAAAAGTTGGGAGAATTTTTTACGCGAAAAAATCCTGCAACCGCTTGGGATGAAACAAACAGTACTCACCTATCCTGAGCTTTTCCAAACTGCTGATTATGCTCTTTCTTATCGCGATAACAATGGGCAATGGGCAGAGCAGGGCTTTGGCAGCAACGTGGATGCCATCGGTCCGGCGGGTTCCGTCAAATCCAACGCCGTTGAAATGGCTAATTGGCTCCTCATGCAATTAGGAAAAGGTAAGTTTGGTGAAAAACAAATTGTATCGGAAGCAAATTTGAAAGAAAATCATACGCCGCATATCATTGTCTCGCCCGCAGAGATTACGTTTAGTGAGTTGGGGTATGCCACTTATGGAATGGGATGGAGCATTAACACCTATCGAGGCTTCTTACGATTGGCTCATAACGGCTCCATCGAAGGGTATCGTTCTCAAATGGCTTTTTTTCCAAACGAAAATCTCGGGGTTGTTATACTGACCAATACCGGTCTGGCCGATTATTATTTTGTTAATTCTGTCTGCAATTACGTATCGGACAAATGGCTGAATCTATCTGCTATTGATTGGCCAAGTCGCCTTAAAACGGCACAGGCCGAAGCAAAAGCAGAAACGGAAAAAGCCAAACAGGACAATGCGGCTAAACGTAAATCAGATACCAAGCCTTCGCACAATTCGGATTCCTATACGGGCACCTACCAACATCCTGCTTACGGTTCCTTTGCATTGGAAGCTCGGGGAGATGATGAATTTATCGGAGTTTTTCATGGATTGCCTTTTACTCTAAAACACTACCATTACGATGTTTTTGAAGGCACCGGTGTATTCGACCAAACCAAGTTTGATTTTCGTATTGATGCCAAGGGAGCAATTGACCGCGTGATGGTTACCCTCTCAAATGCCGGTGAAATTGAGTTCAAAAAAGGAGCCCCATCCCCTTAGTATTTTTACAACCGTATCCTTCATATAATCCTACCAATCCCCCTATTTCGCCGTTTATCCAATTTTCGTAGAGGGAGCAAGTTTAGTTTTGTAACCTTGAATCGAAAATCCGAAACAGCGATGAAAAATTGGTTACTCGCCTTCGCGTTGGGAGTTAGTACATACGCCCAAGCTCAGCAAAAGTATAGTCTTCAACAGTGCGTCAGTATCGCGTTGGAAAACAACCTGCAACTGCGGCAATTAATGCTGCAAGTCCAAACAGGTCAAAACAACCTTGAGCTATCTCAATGGCAGCGCTACCCTACCCTCAACTTTAACGGAAGCCAAGGGTTGCAATCGGGCCGTAACATTGATCCGTTCACCAACCAATTTGTGGAACAAACGGTCAATT
This sequence comes from Runella sp., assembly GCF_027484545.1. Lineage (GTDB taxonomy): Bacteria > Bacteroidota > Bacteroidia > Cytophagales > Spirosomataceae > Runella. The sequence continues at coordinate 37,276 of NZ_JAIXST010000166.1, forward strand.
TTTCCAGTTTTCAGCTCAATACAGGGGTTAACTTATTTAATGGGTATCAACAAAAAAATATCATTAGACAAAACCAGTTGAACGTTCAGGCAACGATGAAAGATGTAGAATCTAATCGCAATGCCTTGATTCTGAACATTGCTTCAAGTTTTATTTTGCTCTTAAATAACCAGGAACAACTTGAATTTGCCCGTCGGCAGGCTGAAACGACTCGCTTTCAATTAGAGCGTACCGAAAAACTGGTCAAAGCAGGTTCTTTACCAGAAATTAACCTCTATGACATTCGTTCTCAGTTGGCCAACGATGAATTATCCATTGTAAATGCGCAAAACAGCATCGAAACGGCCAAATTGACTCTCAAGCAGTACTTGAATCTTCCTGCAAGCGAAACAATTGAAATTGCCCCTATCAATCTGCCTGCTCCCAACGCAAATACTCCTTACGACGCTACTCTCGAACAAGTCTATAACGCGGCTATTAAGTATTTGCCCGATATGGAAGCCGCCAATTTTCGTATTGAAAGTGCAAAAGCAGGCGTGGACATTGCGAAAGGAGCTAAACTGCCCTCCATTTCGTTAGGCGGTGGACTTAGTTCCTCCTTTTCAAGTGCGGCACCGAAACAACGTTTTGTGGGAGACGGCGGAGATTCTAGAATAGTAGACGTACCCTCGTCAATTAGGTATGTATCCTATTCCGGATTCACAGTCCCTGTTATCGAAAAGGTAACGATTCCAAGCGGCTCCATTAAAAACTTCGGGTATTTAGACCAATTGAATTTTAACCGTAATGCCTCGCTTTCTTTATCATTGCGGATGCCTATTTTCAACGGTTATCAGGTAAGATACCGGATTGCCAATGCTCAAATCCAGCAGAAAAACGTAGAGTACCAAGCCCAAATAGTCCGTAATCAAGTACGTCAGACGGTAGAGCAGGCTTATTACACGATGTTGAACGCGGCCAAACGTTACGATGCCACAGCGCGGCAAATTGAATCGTTGGAATTGTCGTTTAAAGCCGCCGAAGCACGCCTTAACGCCGGTGCTATCAACGCTGTCGAATACAACATCTCCAAAAACAACCTCGACCGGTCACGCGCCAGCTTAATCCAGGCCAAATACGAATATATTTTCCGTACCAAGATTCTGGATTTCTACCAAAGTAAGCCACTAACACTGGAATAATGCAGAAGTAAGAAGTCGGAGATAAGAAGCGAGAAGAGAATCAAGCGTTGATTGTGTGTATCATCTCCACGGCCACTTAGAACCTCGTCATTCACTAAATCACTCATTTACTAAATCACTCATTATTTATAAAAAACATGGCTAAAAAATCTTCTTCTCGTATATGGTGGATACTCGGTGGCGTTGTGCTGGTATTGGTAGCAGGGTTGGTCATAGCCAAACAAGTAGGTTGGATCGGAAAGATAAAACCTACTGAAGTAGAGTTTGCCAAAGTCAAAAAAATGGACATCATTGAGCGTGTGAGCGCTTCAGGAAAAGTTCAGCCCGAAGTTGAAGTCAAAATCAGCCCCGATGTACCAGGTGAAATCATTGGTTTGTACGTAGAAGAAGGCGATTCTATCGTGAAGGGGCAATTATTAGCCAAAATTCGCCCCGATAACTATGAAGCGTTATTGGCCCGTTCACAGGCAGCCGTCAACGCAAATAAAGCTGATGTTGAACGCTCTAAGGCAGCGTTGGCACAATCCAATGCCCAGTTAATTCGCGCCAAAACCGACTATGAGCGTAATCAGAAATTGATGGCCGATAAAGTAGTTTCTGAAGCCGATTTTCAAAGAGCAGAAGCTGATTACCGCGTGGCTCAACAAAACGTCGAAGCCGGAAAGGCATCCGTAGAAGCTTCTAAATTTAACGTTCAAAGTGCGGAAGCTGCTTTGCGCGATGCCGCTGAAAACCTGCGTAAAACAACGATTTATGCCCCTCAAAGCGGTACAGTTTCCAAACTCAATGTAGAACTTGGAGACCGCGTGGTAGGAACATCACAAATGGCGGGTACCGAAATGATGCGTATTGCCAACCTCAACAACATGGAAGTGCGAGTGGATGTCAATGAAAACGACATCGTTCGGGTTAACTTGGGAGATACTGTCGAAATTGAAGTTGATTCCTATACCGATCGTAAATTTCAAGGAATGGTCACGGAAATTGCCAATACAGCCAATGGAATGGGAACTGCCTCTGCGGCCGCCAATTCGACCGATGCAGTAACTGAGTTTGAAGTTAAAATCAAAATACTGAATTCATCTTATCGCGATTTAATGGCCAAACGCGCCAAAAAATCGTACCCTTTCAAACCCGGGATGACTGCTGCCGTTGAAATTATCACCGAGCGTAAAGTTGGGATTTTATCGGTACCGATTGCTGCGGTAACCACCCGCGGAAAAGAGGCAGAAGTAGAAAAGAAAGAAGGAGATAACACTCCTCCTCCTGCAACGAATGAAAACGAACAAAAAGCCAAGAAAGAAGAAAAACTCAAAGAATTGGTTTTTGTAAACGATAAAGGAAAAGCCGCGATTCGTGAAGTTAAAACGGGAATCAGTGACTTTGAAAGTATTGAAATCATCTCCGGTTTGAAAGAAGGCGAAGAAATTATCTCCGGTCCGTTTATCGAAGTATCAAAACGACTCAAAGCAGGCACGCTTGTCATCAAGAAAGTGGCTAAAAAGAAAGACCCGAAAGAAGAGGCAGGTAGCGACAAATAAACTGCCATTAGTAAGACATAAGGGGAAATGCCGGATAGGGTATTTCCCCTTATTATTTTTATACCTTACCGCTTTTCTGTCAGTCAAATCCAATAAAATGCTTCTTCATTTTGCATTTTTAATTTTTTTAAGGGAAAGTAGCTAAATTTGCGTGCTTTTGATCCCTAACCTATGCAGCGTTTCTTCTACTTATTGCTTCTGTTGGCAAGTTTTTATTCAACAACCGGTTTATCACAAACCGAATTTCGGCTCGGTATTGAAGTCAGAGATAAATATACCAAGCGATCGCTTGTTCCTATCATATCTGTCTTGGCCGCTAACAGTGAGGCTGAATTAAAAGGTCAAATGGTCAACGATTGGTATGTCGTTCAAGTAAAGCCGGGCATTCAATATCAGGTATTTGTAGCCCTTGAGCAATACAAAACCTATCGCCAAACTCATACGTTTGAACCAAGTACCGCGCCTGTTAATGGTATTTATCCTTTTGTTATTGATTTGGAATCGGTCAATCCGCCCAAAACTTTTGCCGTAGCAAACAGCGAAAACGCGGGGCAAACTATTTTAATCATCGATAAAAAACAGCGGGCAGTTGTACAAAAAGCGATTATTACGGTCAAAGACAACCGCACCGGACAGTTCATCCCTGTCAAAAAGAACCCTAACGTGGGAGGAAGTTGGTTGGCTGAATTGAAAGAAACGGAACAATATACGTTGGAAGTTTCGGCACCCGATTACGAAACCTATCAAGAGACGGTTAAAATCAAAGCAGGAGAAGGTCTGGAAATTCCTCTCACTCGAATTCCGAAACAGGAGTTGAAATTCTTAGCCGTTGACGCAGCCACTAATAAACCCATTGCCGCTCAATTTAAAATATCCGACGAAACCAAAGAAAGTTATACCGGCACTACCAATACGGAAGGAAGCCTTTTTAACCCAACGGTTATTGTTCAAAAGCAACTTTATTCTCTGGTAGTAAGCGCTAACGGCTATCGAAGACATGAGTCAAAACTGGCAGTAAATGCAGAACTGCCCGCAGGACAAGCCACTCAAATCATCAAATTGTCAAAAGTAGATGTAGTTCTTAAAATCAAAATTCTGGAAGAACAAACTGCACTGCCCATTACGGCTAATGTACGGGTCATTGATCAAACAGACAAACGGCCGGTACTAAACGTAAAAGGCACTCCTAATGGGCAAGCTGCCACTCCCCTCAATCCCGACCACCGTTATGTGGTAGAGGCTGAAGCAAAAGGTTTTATGCCTTACCAACAAGCGCTGGAAAAAAGCCTTCCCATCCTCGGTGAAAACAGCGAACTGACAATCAAACTTGCTAAAATCGGCGATACCTATCTCAATCTGTCCGCCGTTAATGCTGCCACGGGCCAGCGAATTGCTGCCACTTTCAAAATCACAGCCTCCCTGACCGAACAGACTACCGAGCTTAAAGGAACCGCCTCTCCTACTCCTTTAAAACATAAAATCAGCGAACCTGATGTTTATCACGTTGAAACTGTAGCGCCGGGGTATGTTTCCCTAAAGCATGATATTGATGCCGAAGAAATGGCAGTAGGACAAGTATTTAATTATCAGGCCCAACTGACTCCCGATGCGGCCAAACCGGCCGCCGTTCCTACCCAATTTTTTGCGTTTAAGGTGTTGGATGCCAATACCCGTAGAGCGATTCCTTACCTGCGCTTTAAGATTTCCAATTTAGCGAATCAAAAAGCCGTTCCGGCCAAAATAAGGGCTTCCGATGTACGTGCCAACCTACAAATTGGCCAAAACTACCTGGCAGAAATTGAGGCCAATGGGTACGAAAAAATCAGTATGCGCATCGAAACGGCCGAATGGGTAAAACGAGGAGCGTTGTTAACCAACGTGGCCCTTATCCCCGTCAAAAAAATCGTAGCCCCGAGAGGAAAACCGGTAGTGAATGATAAAATATTTGATAACATCAAAGCGGGTCAATCGTTAACCATCGAAGATAACGTGTACTTTGACCAAAGCAGTTATATTTTACGTTCTGAAGCGCACAATCAACTCAATCGCTTGGCGACTATCATGGCTAAAAACCCTGCCATTCACATTGAAATTGTGGGACATACCGACAATATCGGCGATCCGCGCCTCAATCAAATCCTGTCAGAGCAACGTTCCAAGGTCATTGCCAATTATTTAGCCAATCAGGGAGTCAATGAAGCCAATATTACCCACCGAGGGGAAGGCCAAACCAAACCCATTGCACCTAATGACTCCGAAGAAAACCGCCAACGCAACCGTAGAGTGCAGTTTTTAGTGAGATAAAATTAATATTTTTACTGTTTTACTTGGAGATGTTATACAATTTGGAGAATTTTCATTGCCCAAATTAGCAACTCTCTATGAAAAATTTTCTACTTTTCCCATTTTTAGCTTTATTGGCCTGCCAACCTGAGCCAGAAAAGGCTTCGCCTCTGTTTTACATTACAGCTTCCCGCAATGATACTCCCAGCAAGCTACGGGAGAACTGTGTATTTAGATATAATTTGGACTCACCTTTTAACCGCCTTGCTGACCAGGCCCAACAAGATGCCATTAAAACGGCCTTCGGCCTTTGGCAATCAAGTAATCCCAACCTACGATTTCTTCGCTATCAAGGTACTAATGTCGAATTAATGATTCGTTTTGTTCCCAGTGCTACCCTAAATAATGAAACTCTTAAAGCACCAATCGGTCTGGTACGGGGGGAAGTAGCGACTTTATCTGCCTCAAAAAAAGAAAACACTACCCACGTCATTTTATTGAGTAATGATTATGCATGGGATACCCAATCGCTTGCGTGCGTAGTTACTCATCAAATCGGACTTTTTTTAGGACTTAATACCTCATGGGTGTACGAATAAATGCAGAGCAATACTAAATTAGCCACAAAAAACGATGGACAAACAAAAAGCGACAGAAATTCTACTTTCCAAGTTAGATGAATGGGAAAAAATGCCCAAGCCTG
>NZ_JAIXST010000184.1 GCF_027484545.1 Runella sp.
AGTGACGTAAATTGGATTGAAAATCAACTAAACAACCGACCCCGAAAAACTCTTGGGTATTTATCTCCCATCCAGTTTGCTCTAAAACACCAAATTGCACTTCAAACTTGAATCCAAGAAGTAGTGTGTATTGAGAAAAAACTCAGTACTCGGCGGGTTTTCCTCTTAATGCTCACTACTCATTACTGAATACTCACTACTCATTACTGATATATGGCTAAAGTTGTTATTTTTGGGGTATTAGATACGGCAGAGTTAGCGCATTTCTACCTGACTCACGACTCCGACCACGAGGTAGTTGCCTTCACGGTCAATCAGGAATACCTGAAAGAAACTACTTTTTGGGGACTGCCGATAGTTCCTTTTGAAGAAGTGGAACTACTTTTTCCTCCTTCAGAATTTAAATTTTTTGCCCCTATGACAGGGCGAAAAATGAACAGAAATCGTGAAAAAGTCTATCTCGATGCCAAAGCAAAAGGGTATGAATTTATTTCCTATATCAGCTCAAAAGCCACTTTGTTTGGCAATGAAATTGGCGAAAATTGCTTTATCTTAGAGGATAATACCATTCAGCCTTTTACGAAAATCGGCAACAATTGTGTGCTCTGGAGTGGCAATCACATCGGTCATCACGGAGTTATCAAAGACCATGTATTTTTTACTTCTCATGTTGTACTGTCAGGTCATTGTACAGTTGAATCTTACTCATTCTTTGGCGTAAATGCCACTATTCGCGATTATACCACCATTGCCGAAGGTACACTTGTGGCCATGTCAGCCTCAATTACAAAAAGCACCGAAGCTTGGGGCGTTTATATGGGTAGCCCTGCCGAAAAAAGACCTATCCCAAGTTACAAAGTATATTAAATCAGCAGCAAGAAGTCAGGCGTTTCTTGTTCTCGCTTCTGACTTCTCACTCCTGACTCCTGAACAAATGGACGTTTCGATTATCATTATTCATTATAAAACCCTCAAACTTACGACCGATTGTATACGCTCTATTTATGAGCATACGAAAGGAGCAAGTTTTGAAATCATTATTGTTGATAATGATTCACAGGACGGAGCAGATGATATTATTAAAAACGAATTTCCTGCCATTAACTGGCTCAATATGGGCTACAATGCCGGTTTTTCGCGAGCCAACAATACAGGAATTCGTGCGGCAAAAGGCCGTTATTACTTATTGTTAAATTCTGACACTGAACTTCTGGACGATAGTATCACGCGTTGTGTAGATCGATTGGATGCTCAGCCCGAGACGGCGGCGTGTGGCGGTATTCAGCTTTTTTCAGATGGGAGTCCCCGTCCATTTTATCGGAGTTTGGCTATCTTTAAACGAACTATGTATGTGCTTCCTCCGGGGCAGTTTTTCATAAAGCTTTTGGAAAAATTCATACCTGAAACTCATTATGATGACCCCAGTCAAGTGGATTGGATTCCGGCGGCTTTTTTATTGGCCAAACGGGAGGCAGTTGCAAAAGTAGGATTGCTCGACGAAGATTTTTTTCTGTACGGCGAAGATGTAGAATGGAACTGTCGATTGGGACGCGTAGGGAAACTGAAAGTATTTGAAGATTGTGGATATATTCACCACGAGTGGGGTAGTAATCCCAAACGGAAAGACGTCCTTATTACGATTATTAATCGCTTTTATCCCCAAATTCAGCTTTCCAATTTGGTTTGGGTACGCAAAGAGTTCGGGATTGGGCGTTATTTGGGTTTGATGCTAAATTATTACTTAATGATTCCTATCTATTTTGGCTGGAAAATAGCGTTGAATATCTCCAAATTTCGTAATCCATTTGGGGAATTGGAACAACAAAAAGACTTTACCCGTAAAATTTGGCTGTTTTCTACCTATTTTTGGAAAATCATTCGCAACAAGCCTTATTTTTATAAGCTCGACCCAAAGAGCCACGTCTAACGCATGAAGATTTTATTTTTTACGCCCACAGGAGCGCGGACGGGTTCGGAAATGGTGCTTTGGTACTTAATCAAACACTTGGCAGGAAGCGGCATCAAAACAGCAGTCTATTCGCGCCAAGCGGGAGAATTATTCGCTAAAAACTCACCCGCCGACGCGACTTATCTTCACAAATTTCACCGTGGGTTACCTTATTATTCCGTAGAGGCAGTTTATCACCGTGTCTTTGGGCTGACTCCCGAAGAAAGCTACATCAAACGGATTCATAACGAGTTCAAACCTGATATTTGGTACTTCAATACGATTACCATGCCTCAGTTTTCACGATTAGCTCGAAAACTGAATGTTCCGTACGTAGTGCACGTCCACGAATTATTGGAAACTTTTGATACACTGCGAGCCGATTCTTTCTCCGAAATGCTCACTCACGCTCATACCTCCATTGGATGTTCGAGTATAGTGGTAGAACAGTTAGAGAAAATGGGTGCACCCAATGTACAGCTGTTGCACTCGTTTATTGAAACCGAAAAAATCACGTTAAAACAAGACCCTGCTGTTCTTAAAAATCAGCTGGGGATTCCCAAAGATGCCTTTGTATGGCTGATGTCGGGGACCATGTGTATGCGTAAAGGATACGATATGATCCCCGATTTACTCAAACTACTTCCAAAAAGTGCCTATTTAGTATGGTTAGGAAGTCCAAGTGAGTACGGAATTTCGTATTATTTGCAGGAACGGGTGAAGCGCGAAGGATTAAATTTCATCGCGTTGGGAGCTAAAGGGGGGCAGGATTATTACGATTATCTGAATATTTGCGACGGCTTTGTACTTACTTCCCGCGAAGACCCTTTTCCGTTGGTGATGATTGAATCAGCCTATTTGCAAAAACCCGTGGTGGGCTTTAATTCAGGTGGAATCAGAGAATTTGTACAAGAAGGAATGGGAGAAGTAGCCCCCGCATTTGACATTCCGAAACTGGCCGAAATCATGCAAAACGTAATGAGCGGAAAGCTCATCATTCATAAATCAATACTGAGAAAACGTGCCTTGGAGTTTGACGTAAATAACCAATTAGGAAATTGGCAGAAATTAGTAACCAAATTTTGACAAAAAAAATACTTTTCATCAGCCACGATGCCAACCGCGCAGGCGGGCAAATTGTATTGTTGCAGTTGCTGCGGCAATTGAAGCAACACAACTTGCCAATGCACTTGTTGCTGTGCAGTGATGGTCCATTGGAAGATGAGTTTAGAGAACTACTGCCTACAACACGTTTACCTCGTTTGGATGATGTTCATTTCAACCCCTTCCTTGAAAAGTTCCTTTCCTTTTTTTCACTGGGTTCCTGGGTAAAACAACGAGTATTAAACAGGCGTTGGACACGGTTTCAATCCACTCTTCTTTCACAGAATATCGGATTGATTTTCGCGAATACGATTGCCTCTGCGGCGGCCTATCGGCAGTTGGATTTCCTCTCAGCTCCTACGATATTGTTTGCGCATGAATTGGAAATGTCTATTCAAAAATTCAGTGATCCTACTGATATGGCTTATCTGATGGGGCGTACCAATCATCTCATTGTCGTATCAAGGGCTGTGGCAAGCTATTTTCAAAAAACGTATCAATACCCTGAAAATCAAATCAGTACATTTCAGATTATTGATACTCCCTTGATTTTGAAAAATATTGAAGAAGGGCGAAAAGTAGATATTCGACAAAAGATGGGTTTGCCCGCCAACGCGATTTTGGTAGGCGGATGCGGGCACGCGGAGTGGCGCAAAGGAAACGATATTTTTATGATGGCAGCACAGCAGGTCATCAAGCATTTTGCTGATAAACCTGTCTATTTTGTGTGGGTAGGGATGCGGGAAGACTCCGAATTGTACGAAGTGCAACGCTTCGATGCCCATCGAATGGAAATGTCCGACCGCATTATTCACATAGGGCTGACTTCTCACGTTTTTCAGTACTTAAGCCAATTTGATATTTTTGCCCTTACCTCTCGCGAAGACCCTTACCCTTTAGTGGTTTTGGAAACAGCACTGGCTGAAAAACCAATTGTCTGTTTTGAAAAAGCAGGAGGAGCTCCGGAACTCGTGGAAGAGGATGCAGGCTTTGTAGTTCCTTATCTGGATGTTTTTGAAATGAGTCAACGAATCATTGAACTCATCAACAAGCCGGAATTGAGACTGAAAATGGGGCAAAATGCCAAAAGAAAGGTATTGGAAAGACACCCTACGGCTCAGAGCGTAAATAACGTTATGGAAATAATCAATAAACTATGCGCCTCAAAATCATCAAATTATGGGTCATCATAGCGAGTTTGGTCTTTGTCTCAACCGAGTTTTTATCCGCGCTTGATTTCCTCACTCCCTTTTGGATTCGATTATTTTGGGCATCAGTTTTAGGAACTGCCCTTTATGGGAGTTTTGCCACAAAAACGCAGCGTACTTCTCTATTCACTTCCTTTCTTGCTCCTGTTCGAACTTTTCGTCAACTACCGCGCAGCTACCGTATTTTAGTAGTTGTTTCAACCATTTTTGTTATTCTTCCACTGTTTTTTCTTGCGATTTATGCTCCTCCCAACAACGTTGACTCCATTAACTATCACCTGACACGTGTTGTTTGTTGGCTTCAAAACCATAACGTGAAGCATTATCCTACTTTTCACGTACAGCAGCTGTATCATAATGTGATGTCAGAGTATCTACTGCTGCATGTACTGGCATTGAGCGGTACTGACTATTTTCTAAATTTAGTACAATGGAGTGCCATGATTGGTACCGTTTTCGGGATAGGGCTTATCAGTAAAGAATTGGGATTCAGTTTACAGAATCAAGTTATTGTTGGCGTTTTACAACTTTCTCTGCCTATTGGAATATTGGAAGCAAGCACTACGCAAAACGATTACGTGGCCACCTTTTTCTTCATCAGTTTTCTTTATTTTGGATTAAAAATCCTCGATAACTTTACTTGGAACAATGCCTCATGGATGATTCTCAGTTTGGCATGGGGCGGTTTTACTAAATATCCCATTTTTTTCTACGCGTTTCCTTATTGTTTGTGGATAGGTTTTCAACTACTGAAAAAGCAGGGGCTAAAGGTTACTTTTAGTCTGTTCTGCGCTGCCTTTTTGTGCCTTATCCTTGTCTTCATGCCCTTTTTTTGGCGTAATTATCAATTGTTTAACAATATTTTAAGCCCTTCTTTTGGTCATCCTCTCTTCGTGGAAAATATTGCCACCGAGAGGCACGGTTTACTTTATCCCCTCAGCAATGCGGTAAAAAATACAGGTTTGCATTTAGGACTTCCTAATTCAGCTTGGAATGCTCAAATTGATAATTTGATAACACATGTACATCAATTAATAGGCATTTCTATCAATGATTCCTTGATTTCATTAGATATCTACCGTACTCAATTTGTGATTCAGGAAGATATGTCAGGCAATTTTTTGATGTTTATAAGTTGCATTTTAGCGTCAATTTGGTTGCTGTTTCAAAAAGGCCACTCCAAATTCAAAGGAATCCTTATATGTACAATTATTGGATTTCTTATTTTTTGTACGGCCGCCAAATTCCAATTGTGGAGCTCACGAACACACATGCCATTATTTGCCCAAGGCGTTATTTTAGTAGGGCTTTTTCTCTCCAAACTTCCTAAAAACAGGAAAGTAAGTATTTCTTTTCTGTTTGTTTTGGCGGCTTTGCCTTATGTTATCAACAATTTTAATAAGCCGCTCATTCCAATCAGATATGCCTCTAAATACCTTTTAGGATATATACCCCGGCATCTTTGTGTTTCAATTGAAGATCAAGAATCTTCTTATCAAAACGTACTGGGTACTGCGTATGACTTTGAAAAAAGAGAGCCTTGCTTCCCTTTAAAGGCTAATCCTACGTATTCAGAGCGCCGGGATATTGTTGCCAAATTGGGTGATTTGGGGTATTATCAAAAAGAAAACGAGCACATCTTTAAACACTCCAGAGAACACTATTTTTTTATTACAGACAAAGAATACCCTTCTACTTATTCTGAATTTACGGCGTTGGCAAAATTGATACCCCAAGCTACTCAAACGGTGGGGTTACTATTTAACAAAAAATTAGGCTTTTACCATTATTGGAGCATTCTAAACAGACAATTGCCATCGACTTGGGAAATGAAATATGTACTGTGTCACAAAGAATATTTGGCATTACCCAATGCGAGTCGGATATTTGCGTATGAATATGTGTTCTGCGACGATGAACGACTCATCGACAAATACATGTCTAAGGATGACATTGCGGCTATTTATCGTACAAAATCATTGGTATTGCTTCATCTCAAACGTCCTTCTTCTAAATACTACTTTATTACACAATGACATTAGCTTTTACGCTTTGTTCGATTAATTATCTGGCCCAAGCCCGTACTTTAGGAGATTCCTTAAAGCGTACTAATCCACACATAAGATACATTATCGGTCTGGTTGACCGACTGGATACGGCGCAGGTACCTGACGATAAACTTCCTGATTTTGAACTTCTTGAATTGCACAAAATTGGAATTGACGGATTGGATGAAATGTGCAAACATTATAATATAACCGAATTGAACACGGCCGTTAAACCTTATTTCATTCGCTATTTTTTTGAACGAATCCCTCAAATAAGAAATGTCATTTATTTTGACCCGGATATTATTGTCTACCAACCTCTTACCGATTTAGAGAATTTGCTCGAAAAACATGACATTGTATTAACCCCTCACCTCACTACACCTATTGAGGACCAACTTACTCCCAATGAGTTGCATCATCTCAATACGGGAGTTTATAATTTGGGCTTTATTGCTTTACACAAAAGCCCTGAAGCTGTGGATTTTGTAAAGTGGTGGGAGGAAAAACTGTTTGACGAATGTAAAATTGATCTCTGCAATGGATTGTTTGTGGATCAGCATTGGGTCAATTTTGCGCCTGTTTTTTGGAATAATGTTCATGTAGAAAAACACTTGGGCTGGAATGCTGCCTATTGGAATTTACACGAACGCACTTTTTCAGTAGAAGACAGACAACACTTGGTCAATCAAGAACCGGTTGTGTTTTTTCATTACAGCGGTTACGACCCCGCTAAACCAGCGGTGATTTCAAAGTATCAAAATCGATTTACCTTCGAGCAACGGCCTGATTTGAATCCCTTGTTTGACTATTATCGAAACGAGTTATTGAGAAATCATAACGCCTATTACCGTCAGTTTCCCTGTTATTACATTAAATCGGAGCCTGTTTATAAATACCAACGAATTCGTCAAGTATTGGTTAAACCCATCGAAAAGCTTTTGAACCGACTTTGATTCATTTTTTAATCTCGAATCTCTACCACTTTTGAAAACCCTCATTTTCACAGTTTGTACCGCCGAACAATACCCTTTTGCCAAGGTATTATCTGATAGTTTACCCAAAAATATACCGTTTAAAGTAGGGATTGTTGATGGCAATGTATCCGGACCGGATGTGGTAACATTGGATAAATTATCAATAAACGGGCTTGATGAAATGCAGGACCGCTATGATAATGAATCACTTGTATCGGCAACCAAGCCTTATTATGCAGCCTACTTTTTGCGTAGTGAAGGGATTGAAAACGTTATCTATTTTGACCCAACGATTCAGGTAATGGGAGATTTGGAGGTGATTGTCCAAGCACTTCAAAAGGCTGAAATTCTTCTCACTCCTCGACTCACTGGAAAGTTTGGAACGTCCATTTACGGAGATGAAAAGTTATTCCTGAATACAGGAATGTACGACGCGGGTTTTTGGGGAGTTCGCAAAACGGAAAATGTCTTTCGGTTTTTGAAGTGGTGGCAGGACCGACTTGCTGACCGTGCCCGGTTTGACCTCTGCAATGGCATGAATCATGAGCAACTTTGGCTCAATTATGTACCCATCTTTTTTGAAAATGTAACAGTTAATAAAAGTAAAGGATGGAATGTGGGTTTACAAAACCTACATGAACGCATACTGACAAAACAGGCAAATAAATGGATGGTTAACCAAATGGAGCCGTTGCTATTTATTAATTTTAGAGAGTGTCTGTCGGATTCGATACCCGTAAAAAAACTGTTAGAGCAATCAGGAGCAGAACTTCTTCGCGCAGATTTCGTCGAAAAGGTCAAAAAATATACAAATCAACTACCTGCTATTTTTTCCTTACGAGCTACCCTTGAGCCAACCTTACCCACTTGGAAGCGAGAATTGCGCAAAAAGCTACAGGGGATTATAGATAAAATTAACTATTTCCCCCTTTATCATAAAATAACTAGGGCAATTGCATGAAGTGGTAAGTTAGCCCGACCTTTGGGAAATGAATGTAGCTGAATTTTTCTTTGAGTTGGACGACCCTCGCCGGGACGGAAGCTGTTATCACGTCCTATCGG